>JAAAOG010000077.1 GCA_009909005.1 Alphaproteobacteria bacterium
TGCGAGCCGGCGGCCGGTCCGGACTATCTGGAGCTGCGCGATCCCCTGCGGGTCCAGATCGGCCGCGCCATGCGGACGGAGGGGCTGGGCCTGACGGCGGCGGCAATGCGGGCGGCAGCCCTGGCCGTCACCCTGCCGGTCCAGGTCATTGTGGCCGGCCGGGGCGGGCACAATGACCCGGGGCAAGACTATGCCGACGCCTTTCCCGGCCCGGTGGACCGGGTTCTGCTCTCCGAGGCCGACCATCTCTTCGCGGGCGGCACCTGTATTGACGCGTTGTGCGACGCGACGCTCGGGTGGTTCGCCCGGCTGCCGGCGGGCGCCTGAGCGCCCCGTCTCCGGCTTCGGCGGTCAGCGGTTGTGGCGGAGGCGGAAGAGCCAGGGCAGGCCGACATCATAGCGCTCGAGCGGTTCCTCGGACTGCGGCGTCGGATCGTGCAGCGGGATGTCGTGGATCCGCACCGGGTCGCTGGTGTGACGCCCGAGGATCTGCAGGGCCCGCTCTTCATGCTCGGCATCGCGGGTGCGGACCCAGACCAGCAGCCCGCCATGGCTGAGATGGTCCTTGATCTCCTTGGCGCGGTGGTCGCCGAGGCGATGCGCCAGAACCCCGCCCAGGACGCCGCCGCCGGTGCCGGCCGCCAGGGCCGCAGCGGCGACCCCCAGCAACGCGCCGCCCGAGGCGACGACGGTGCCGACCGCCGTGATCGCGCCGACATAGGCCAGCCCGCCGATCAGCGCCCCCTCGCCGGCGCCGACATCCTCGGGAAAGACGACGGGCTGCCGCGGCGTCGCGGGGTCGTCGGCGGCATCCTCCAATTTCGTGTAGCGATCGCCGAGCTTTTTCTGGACCGCCTCCTCACTCGCCATCAGGCTGATTTCAGCCCGGTCGAAGCCGTGTTCCTCGAGGTCCTCGATTGCCGCATCCAGGCTGGCCTGATCGTGGAATACGGCGACGGCCTCGCGGACCGTCACGTCCTGTTTGTCGGTCATCTCTGCTCTCGTTTCCTCCGCGATACTAACCGGAGAATGATACCACAGCGGTGGCAGTGGTCATCTGCGCCTTTGCCCGCATGGGCCGGGACATGCTGACCCAAGGCCGGTCGTTGGGGCATCAGACCGGACCTCAGACCAGCGGCACGAAGGCAACCGGCAGCACCGATCGTTCTTCAACGCGCCCCTGCGCGTCCTTGATCAGCAGCATCAGGTCCTGCGACGGGCCGAAGAGAAAGCTGTCCGCCCCGCCGCCGCGATCCACCGGAACGACCATGCGCCCGCCCGGCGCCAATTGGCGGATCAGCGCTTCGGGCACCCGGCCGGGAGCGGCGGCGGTGACCAGGATCGCATCGAAAGGCGCCTCGTCCGGCCAGCCCTCGGCACCATTGCCCTGGCGCACCGTCACCCGGTCATAGCCCAGCGCCTCCAGGCGCTCGGCGGCCGCGCCGGCAAGCTCCGTCAGCGCCTCGATGGAGAACACGCGGGCGCCGAGCGCGGCAAGGATGGCGCTCTGATAGCCGCAGCCCGTGCCGACTTCCAGGACGCGATCGCCGTCCTGAACGTGCGCGAGATCGGTCATAATCGCGACGATGAAGGGTTGCGAGATCGTCTGCCCATGGCCGATCGGCAGCGGCCGGTTCTGGTAGGCGAATCGTCGCAGATCGTCCGGCACGAAGGCCTCGCGCGGGACCGTCAACATCGCCTCGCGGACCTGCGGATCGAGCGCGTCCTTGCCCAGCAGGCGCGCCGTGTCGGCGACATCGGCCTCGATCGCGGCGACCATGGAGGCCCGGCTTCCCTCGGTTTCTTTTGAAAACATGGTCGCGCGTTCCCGCCCCGATCGCCCAACGCTTCATGTGCGGCACCGCGTCTGTCGCCGAAGGCGCGACGGGCACCTTGGAGACACCACATCAGAGCCCATCATAAGGAACCGGATCGATCAAGCCGCCGCACCGGAGTGCCGACGGGCTTATGAAGGGGTGCCGCGCATTCGGTTCTTGAATGCTGTTGCTGCATCGCAGCAGAATAGAGATGATCGCGCCGAACCCAAGCAGATCGCTGCTATCCGTCGCCGTGCCCGAAGCAAGGGAGGTCATTCGAGCCATGTATCCGGAGTTTTGGTTGAAAAACTGGTCTATGCCCAGCACCGACTCGGCAGTGAAGCTGCAGGAGCTGGTGCGTCTCGGTTATGAACATGCGGTCGCGCGGGCGGAAGCCTCGGCGCGGATGGCGCGCAGCCTGTCGGCCTGCCGGACGCCGTTCGATGCGATCGCCGTCTATCAGGATTGGATCGTCAGCGAATCGCAGCGCATCGTCGCCGACATGCGGCGCATGGCCGAGCTTTCCAAGGCCCTTCTGGAGAGTTCCGGCCAGGCGCTCAACGCGCCGATGCAGTCGCCGATGCATGCCGTTGCGGATGCCATGCTCCGCACCGATCCCGAGGAGAGCGCAGAGACCGGCAAGGACAAGCCCGAGCCGCAGAAGGCTGAGGCGCCAAAGACCGAGGCGTCAGCCAAGCAGGCCCCGGCTGCGCAGCCCGCCGCCACGGCTGCAGAGCCGAAGCCCGCTCAGCCGGCCCCGGCAACCCCGGCATCTGAGCCTCAAGCCGCCGGATCGCCGGCTGCCGCATCGGAGACTCAGGGCGAGGCCGGCCCGGCCGATGAAAAGAGCGCCGGCTCGGCGGGTGGCGAGGAGACTGCCGGCGAGTCCGAAGAAAGCAAGGCCCGCCGCAAGCGCAAGACGGCAGCGGCCGAGTGATGGGCGCGCGGGCTACTCGGCGGCGGCGGCGGTAATTTCGGGTGCGATCGGGCGGGCGTGAAAGCCCGCCGGGGACGCTTCGGCGATGATCCAGGGACGCTTCATGCCGCCGAGCGATTCGGCAACGGCCAGGCCGGATGCCAGCCCGTCTTCATGGAAGCCATAGCCGCAATAGCTGCCGCAGAACCACGTTCTTTGCCGCCCTTGTATGGCCGGCAGCCTGGTCTGGGCGTCGAGTGCGGCGGCATCGAATTGCGGATGATCATAGTCGAAGGCGGCCGTCGCCTTTCCGGGCGCCGGCTCAGCCAGCGGATTGAGAGACACGAAGATCGGGTCGGCCGGATCCAGGTTCTGCAGCCGGTTCATCCAATAGGTTACCGAGACCCGGTGGCGGTCGGCCGGGTCCGATGAGGCGAGATAATTCCAGCTCGCCCAGGCACGCCGGCGCTTCGGCATCAGGCCCGCGTCCCGATGCAGCACGGCGCGGTTCTTCTGATACTGGAAGGCACCGAGTGTGCGGCGTTCGGCCGGGCTGGGGTCTTCCAGGAGCGCCAGCGCCTGATCAGCGTGGGTCGCGAGCACGACCGCGTCGAACCTGTCTTCATGACCCTGCGCATCCCGGACGATCGCGGCGTGAGGCAAGCGCCGGATCCCGGCGACGGCGCAGCCGCGGCGGATATTGTGCGCATAGGGCGCCGTCAGGCGGGCGACATATTCCCGGCTGCCGCCGCTGACCGTCTGCCAGACCGGCCGCTCCTTCACCTTCAGCAGACCGTGATTGTGAAAGAACCGCACGAAGCTGCGCGCCGGGAAGTTCATCATCTCGCCGATGGTCGTCGACCAGATGGCTGCCCCCATCGGCAGCAAGTGGCGATAGACGAAGGCATGGCCATACCGGTTGGCCGCGAGATAGTCGGCGAGGCTTGGCTCGCCCTCATCCACCTGTTTCAACAGCGCCGGCGCCTCACGATAAAAGCGCAGGATGTCCCGGATCATCCCGTAATGCGAAGGTCGCACGAGATTGCCGACCTGCGCGAAGAGCGAGCGGAGGCTGTCGCCGCAATATTCCAGCCGGCCGCCGTCGACGCTGAAGGCGAAGGACATATCGCTTGTCTCCGTCCGGACCCCGAGCGTCTCGAACAGCTTCACGAGGTTGGGATAGGTGACATGGTTAAAGACGATAAACCCGGTGTCGACGGGTGTCGGGGCGCCATCGACGCCGGATGGCGGCGGCATGTCGACCGTGTTGGAATGGCCCCCCGGTCGGTCATTGCGCTCATAGACGACGACCTCGTGCCGGCGGCTGAGCAGCCAGGCCGCAGCCATGCCGCTGATCCCCGTTCCGATAACGGCTATTCTCATTCAGGTGGTTCTCCGCGTGCGTGCCGCCATTGCAGCGGCAGGGATCAGGCCTTGATGGTTTCGAAGGCGGCCAGCGCCCGGTGGCGCGCCGCGTGATGATCGACGATCGGGGCGGGGTAGGTCTCGCCCAGCCGGATGCCCGCCTTGTCGAGCCGGTCGGCCGGGAGCGTCCAGGGCTTGTGAATGTCGGTGGCCGGCAGTCCGGCCAGCTCCGGCACCCAGTGTCGGACATAGGTGCCGTCCGGGTCGAACTTTTCGCCCTGCAGCACGGGATTGAAGATGCGGAAATAGGGTGCGGCATCGGCGCCGCAGCCGGCCACCCACTGCCAGCTGGCCGCATTGTTGGCGAGGTCGGCGTCGACCAGCGTGTCCCAGAACCAGGCCTCGCCGGCCTGCCAGGGCAGCATCAGGTCCTTGACCAGGAATGACGCGACGATCATGCGTACCCGGTTGTGCAGCCAGCCGGTGTGCCAGAGCTGGCGCATGCCGGCATCGACGATGGGATAGCCGGTGCGGCCGGCTTGCCAGGCGGCGAGCGCTTTCTCGTCTTCGCCCCAGGGAAACGCGGCAAACCGCGGATTGAGCGGCGATTCCGGCAGGGTAGGGAAGTGATACAGGAGATGGTAGGAGAACTCCCGCCAGACCACCTCCTTGAGAAACGTCTCGGCCTGCTTCTCCCGTCCGGCCAGATCGCCGGCGGCGCGCCGGGCCTCGACGGCGGCCCAGATTTGCCGCGGACCGATCTCGCCCCAATGCAGATGCGGCGACAGCCGGGAGGTCCCGGCAATGTCCGGGCGGTTGCGGCGATCGGCATAGGTGCCAAGCCCTTCTTCCAGAAAAGCGGCCAGCCTCTCCTGAGCGCCATGTTCGCCGGGCCGCCAGGTTTCGCGCAGGCCGCCGGCCCAGTCGGGCTGGGTCGGCCGCAGGTGCCAGTCCTCGAGCGTCTCGCTCGTCGGCCAAGCGGCCGGGGCCGGCAGACTTTCCGGCGCCGGCAGCGGTGGAGCGATGTCGGCCTTGGCCTTGCAGGCCTTCCAGAAAGGCGTGTAGACCCGATAGGGTTCGCCATTTTGAGTCTTCACGGTCCACGGCTCGAAGAGCAGCGCAGCCTGATGGCTGCAAGCCGCAATCCCGCGTTCCTTGAGACGAGACTTGAGCGCCCGGTCGCGGGCAATGGCCTCCGGCTCGTAGCACCGGTTCCAGACAATGGCCGTCGCACCGGTCTCGTCGAGCAGCGCGTCAATCACCGCATCGGCCGGTCCGCGTCGCAGGATGAGCCGCGAGCCGCACTTTTCCAGGCTCTTCGCCAGCGCGGCCAGCCCGCCGTGGAGCCACCAGCGGCTGGCCGCGCCCAGCCGCCGCATTCCGTCGCTATCGTCGTCCAGAATGAACAGGGGGATGATACGCTTCCGCGACTGCAGCGCGGCATCCAAAGCCGGGTTGTCGGCGATCCGGAGATCCTGCCGAAACCATAGAATAACCGCATCAGACATCAGCGGGTCTCGCTGTCCCGCGTCAAGAAATTTTCAGCCAGCGGCAGGCTCTGGACCAGAGACAGATCGCCGTAAAGACGGTTCCCAGAATGATGTGATCCGAACTGCTCAAACCTGTGCGCTGTCGCATCGCCATGACACACTTCCCCGTGCGATTTTGTTGTAACCGTTTGAGTACGCAGAAAGCGCTCATCCGGATCACACACGGGAACATTTCTTTTTTGCAGAGAATTGCTTGACCACCGGACGCTGACGGCTAGCTCCAATGGCGATCGACGTCGAGGTGCCGGTGGTCGCCGGAAACTCGGCATCGGCTGAATAAAGTCAATGGAGGACCACCATGACCCGTATCCGCTCTCTCGCGCGTGCAACCCTTCTGGCGGCGCCGCTGGCGCTCGCCGGTGTGCCGGCCCAGGCGGCCGACATCGTCGATACCGCTGTGGCGGCCGACGGCTTCAACACGCTTGTGGCGCTGGTGCAGCAGGCCGGCCTTGTCGAGACCCTGAAGGGCGACGGGCCGTTCACCGTCTTCGCGCCGACCGACGAGGCTTTCGCGGCCGTGCCGCAGGAGACCCTGGAGGCGCTGCAGGATCCGGCCAATCGCGACCAGCTGGTCGCCGTCCTGACCTATCACGTCGTGCCCGGCGAGATGATGGCGGCTGACGTCCTTGGGGCCGACACGCTGACCACCGTCGAGGGCAGCGAGCTGTCGGTGAGCATGGAAGGCGACCAGGCGATGATCGGCGAGGCCAATATCGTCAGCACCGATATCGATGCGGACAATGGCGTGATCCACGTCATCGATGCGGTGCTCATCCCGCCGATGTAAGTCCCGGCGGCGCATCGTGCTGCGGCGGCGGGGCGAGGGCTCCGCCGTCCGGCGCACCCATGTAACGCTCTCGTACCGGTCTTAAAGATGGGTGACCAGCCGGATCAGCACCGTTGCTGCCGTCAAGCTGGCCCCCGCAAGGTGGGGCCGAAAGTCCTGGCCAGGGACGCCGCCGGCAAGATCGCTCACTGCTCGCACCACCAGGGCCGGGACACGAAAACGGCGCGCCACTTGCGCCATTGCAGCGCCTTCCATCTCGACGACCAGTCCGCCGAACTGCGTGTACAGCGACGCGCGCATTGCTGCACAATTCACCAGCGTGTCTCCGCTGAGGATCGGACCAACGAGCAGCCTTGGGGGCGGGATGGCCTCGCTCCGGCCGGGCAGTATCGGCAGCACCATGCCGGTCACGCTATCCCGCACCCGAGTCAGCAGGGCGGGGTCGATTTCATAACCCGGGCTGCTCCTGATCGTCGGCAGCGGCGGCGTGCCGGGCTGGTACGCCTGGAATGCGCCGTCGACCTGGGCACCGTAATCATAGCAGACGAGCCGGTCGGCCACGACCGCATCGCCTAGTTGCAGACCCGGCGCGATGGCTCCGGCGACTCCGGAGAGGGCCAGCGCCCGGCAGCCGAAATGCTGGCAGAGGAGCGTGGACGCCAGGGCGGCGTTAACCTTGCCGATGCCGGCCCGGACGACAATGACGGCGACATCGTTCAGCCGGCCGCAGCGGAAGGTCCGGCCGGCTATGTCGTGACGCTCCGTTTCGGCGAACATGGCCGAGAATCCGGCCCGTTCCTCGTCGATGGCGACAATGATGCCGACGGGCCCGATCGAACGAGCGGAGGAGGGGGGTGAGGACATTGCGCAGTCCCATACGGATCGGCTAGAGGTTTCCACGAACCGCCCCGCATCGGCGACGGCAGACGAGGCCGACCCATGTTTTACATCATTCGCTGTTACGACAAGCCCGGTCATCAGGAAGTCCGGCTCGCCAACCGGGCCGCCCATCTGGCCTATCTCGACGGTTATGGCGATCAGGTCTACGCCGCCGGCCCGGTGCTGAGCGAGGACATGGAGAGCATGGTCGGCAGCCTGATCGTGCTCGACCTGCCCGACCGTGCGGCGGCGGACGCGTTCTGCGAAAACGATCCCTATGCCAGAGCCGGTCTGTTCGAGCGGGTCGAGATCGCACCCTGGAAAAAGGTCTACCCGCCGCAATCCGCCTGAGATTGCGCGGCCCCACGAAAGCCTCCCCCCCATGGCTTATTGGCTCTTGAAGTCCGAGCCCGGGACCTGGTCCTGGGGCGATCAGGTTGCGGCCGGTACAACAGAATGGGACGGCGTCCGCAACCATCAGGCCAAGAACAATCTCGCGGCCATGCGTCCCGGCGACCGGGCCTTCTTCTACCACTCGATCCATGGCACGGAGATCGTCGGCATCGTCGAGGTGGTCGGCGAAGCGCATCCCGACAGCACCGATGAGACCGGCAAATGGCTGGCCGTCGATGTCCGGGCGGTCAAACCGTTGCAGCGGCCGGTTTCGATCAAGGCGATCAAGACCGAGCCGCGGCTGGCCGAGATGGTGCTCAGCAAGAACAGCCGCCTGTCGGTCCAGCCGGTCGAGGAGGCCGAATGGCGGCTCATCTGCGAGATGGGCCACACCGACCCGGACTAAAGCGGTCGTCCGCTCAGGCGCCGGTATAGCGCAGGAACAGAAGAGCCGTGCGGCTGTAGCGACGGGCGTCGAGGAGCGAAAAGGCCTCCGGCGTCATTACGTCGTCCCGGGCGTCGGTTTCGATCACGCAGAGGGTTCCGGGCGAAAGCCAGCCGCGCGCGGCCAGGGCCGCCAGCGCCGGCGGAGCGAGGTCGCGGCCGTAGGGCGGGTCGAAAAAGGCGAAGTGGACGGGTTCCGGGGCCGGTGGCGGGCGCGTGGCGTCGACGGCCAGAACCCGGCAAGCCGCCGTTTCGGCCAGGGTGTCGATATTGCGGCGGAGCGTCGCCAGGGCGCGGCGGTCGGTTTCAAAGAAGTACGCGCGCGCCGCGCCGCGCGACAGCGCCTCCAGCCCCAGCGCGCCGGTACCGGCAAAGGCGTCGAGAACGACGGCGCCTGCGACGCCCGGTGCGTCCTCCCTCGTCCAGGGGGCGTGAACGATTATGTCGAAAAGCGATTCGCGCGTGCGATCGGAGGTCGGCCGCACGTCGGGTCCCGACGGCGATGCCAGCCGCCGCCCCTTATGGCGTCCGCCGACGATCCGCATGCCCGCCGCCGCTCCCGCTCCGCCGTCCATGGCGGGGCGCCGTGCGCAGCGCCGGGCCCGTGGCGCCCAGCTGGTCGCGCAGCACCGACGGCTTGATCGGCGCCACCTCGCCCGGCTTCAGGGTGCCAAGCTGGAACGGGCCATAGGCGAGGCGGATCAGCCGGGTGACCACCAGGCCCAGGCTTTCCAACACCCGCCGCACTTCGCGGTTCTTGCCCTCCTGCAGGGCCAGGGTGAGCCACGCATTGGCGCCCTGCTCGCGATCGAGCCGCGCCTCGATCGGGCCGTATTGAATGCCGGATACGGTCATGCCGTCGGCGAGGCCGGCCAGGGCGTCGGGAGAAACCTTGCCGTGCACGCGGGCGCGATAGCGACGCCGCCAGCCGGTGCTTGGCAGTTCGAGATAGCGGGCCAGTGCGCCGTCATTGGTCAGCAGCATCAGGCCTTCGCTGTTGAGGTCGAGCCGACCCACCGTCAGGACCCGCGGCAGATCGGGCGGCAGGCGGTCGAAAACGGTCTCCCGCCCCTGCGGATCCTTGCGGGTGGTGATCAGGCCCGCCGGCTTGTGGTAGCGCCAGAGCCGGGTCGGCTCGGCCTCCGGCAAGGGCTCGCCATCCACCGTCACCCGATCGTCCGGGCCGACGGTGACCGCCGGACCATCAAGCACCCGGCCGTTCACCGCCACCCTGCCATCGACGATCAGCCGTTCGGCGTCGCGCCGCGAGCATAGGCCGGAACGGGCCAGAAGCTTGGCGATGCGCGGCCGGTCTTCCGCCGTCCCGGTCGTTCGATCCGTCTCCGCCATGGCCGTCACCCGCGCCCGTCAACAGCGAACAGGGTGCAGCCGGCGGGTTCAGCCCTCGACCCGGACGCCCAGGGTGACCGTGACCTGATAGACCTGCACGGTGCCGGCCTCGACCTTGCCGCGGATCTCGTCCACCTCGAACCAGTCGACCGGGCCGAGACTGTTGGTCGCCTTGGTGACGGCGGTCTTGATCGCATCCTCGACACTCTCGGTCGACGTCCCCACCAGATCGACTTTCCGGTAGATCTTGTCTGGCATGGGTGTCCTCTCCTGTTCGGGGTTTCCGGCGGCCGGGCGGCCGTGAAAGGAAGTAGCGCCCGCAGGCTGGGAAACAAAGACGTAACGGTCATTTCTTCTGAAATCATCCTGAATCGGGAGCCGCCAAACCCATGCCCGGCGACACGGACTATATGGCCCTGGCAATCGCGGAAGCCGAGTCGGCGGCGCAACGCGGCGAGGTGCCGGTCGGCGCCGTGATCGTCGAGACCGGGACCGGCGCGGTTCTGGCGCGGGCCGGCAACGAGACCGAGGCCCGCGCCGATCCGACGGCGCATGCCGAAATTGTCGCCCTGCGGGCCGCCTGTACCGCCCGGGGGCGACCACGCCTGCCGGATTGCGACCTTTATGTCACGCTGGAGCCCTGCACGCTCTGCGCGGCGGCGATCAGCTTCGCCCGCATCCGCCGGCTGGTCTATGGCGCCCCGGACCCCAAGGGCGGCGGCGTCGTCCATGGCGCGCGGTTCTATGCCTTGCCGACGTGCCATCACCGTCCGGACGTCTCCGGCGGCCTCCTGGCCGAACCGTCGGCGGCCCTGTTGCGCGCCTTCTTCCGTGAGCGGCGCGGCTGAGTGGCGGCGAATGTGATGGGGCCGACCTCTCGTGCCCGCCTTCGAGCGGTCCAATATTGGGACGGGCCGGCTTTCGCCGGCGCGACAGGCCTGCAGCTGGAATGAACGACAATGGATACGCTGGAACCGGTCCGCCCGCCTGAAGAGGACAGGCGCCCCCTGATCTCCGTCTGGTCGCCGACGCCCGTGATCGAATGGCTGATCCTGGAGGGCTGGCGGATCAACTCCATTCCCGAGCTGGTGGAGGCCCTGGCGGAAAAACTGCTGGAAGACGGTGTGCCGGCGTGGCGGACCTTCGTTCTCATCCCGCAATTGCACCCGCTCTATGTCGGGGCCGGATACCGCTGGGTCCGCGGTGCCGGCGAGGTGGCCCGCCGATTCGGCGAGCACGGCATTCGCGACCAGGCGATCTTTTCTGCCAACCCGCTGAAGCTGGTGATCGTCGACGGCTATGGCGCGGTGCGGCGGCGGCTCGACGACGGCTACAAGCGCGGCGAGTTCCCGCTGCTCGACGAGCTGCAGGACGAAGGCGGCACCGACTATGTCTGCATTCCCATCGATTTCGCCAATGGCGACCGGACGGCCGTCTCCTTCGCCACCGACCATCCGGACGGTTTCGACACCACGCATCTCCAGCAGTTCAACGACCTCGCGCCGCTACTGGGCCGGCTGATCGAGCGGGAGGCGCTGCGCAACACGGCGGAAAACCTCCTCAACACCTATGTCGGCCATCATGCCGGCCAGCGGATATTGCAGGGCCAGATCAGGCGCGGCAGCGGCGACACGATCTTCGCCGCCATCTGGTACTGCGACCTGCGCAACTTCACGGCGCTGTCCGAGGCGCTGCCGCGCGACAGCCTGCTGGCGCTGCTGAACGGCTTTTTCGACGCCATGGCGACGCCCGTGCACAATCACCGCGGCCAGGTGCTGAAGTTCATGGGCGACGGGCTGCTGGCGATCTTCCCGGTCGACGGCGACTGCGCCGCGATGCCCAATGCCTGTCCGCTGGACGAGGCCTGCGGGCGCGCGCTCGATGCCGCGGCCGAAGCCGAGGTGAACATGCAGGCCCTGAATGACGAGCGGGTGGCCGAGGGGGCCGCCCCGCTGGACTATGGCGTGGCGCTGCATGTCGGCGAGGTGATGTACGGCAATATCGGCGCCGCCGACCGGCTCGATTTCACCGTCATCGGCCCGGCGGTCAACCTGTCCCAACGCATCGAGCAGCTCTGCAAGACGCTCGGCCGCCGGCCGCTCCTCTCCAAGGCTTTCGCCGAGGCCTGCCGCCGGCCGACCGAATCGCTCGGCAAGCACGACCTGCGCGGCGTGACCGGCCTGCACGACATCTACGCGGTGCCTCCGGACCGGTGAGGCGGTTCGCCCGAGAGCGCCCTTTGCCTTGGTCCCGTCGGGCCGGCTGGTTTATAACCGGTATACGCACTTGCGAAATGCCACCAGTCGCGCCCGTCGGCGCGTCAAGCGCCGGCGCCAAACCGGGAGGATCCAATGAGCTTCAAGATCGTCGAACAGTGCACCGCGCGCCTCAACCGCTCCGAACTGGCGGTGCCGGGGTCGAACACCAAGTTCCTCGAAAAGGCGGCGAGCAGCCCGGCGGACATCGTCTTCCTCGACCTGGAGGACGCGGTGGCCCCCGACGACAAGGAGCAGGCCCGCAAGAACATCATCCAGGCACTCAATGACCTGGACTGGGGCGGACGGACCATGTCCCTGCGGATCAACGGGCTCGACACGCATTACTGCTATCGCGACGTCGTCGACGTGGTCGAGCAGGCCGGCGACAAGCTCGACCTGATCATGATCCCGAAGGCCGGCACCGCCGCCGACATCTATGCCATCGACATGCTGCTCACCCAGATCGAGACGGCCAAGGGCTTCACCCACCGCATCGGGCTGGAGATGATCATCGAGACGGCGCTCGGGATGGCCAATATCGACGAGATCGCCGCCGCCTCGAAGCGCAACGAATCGCTGCACTTCGGCGTTGCCGACTATGCCGCCTCGACCCGGGCGCGGACGACCCGCATCGGCGGCCCGCACCCCGATTATGTCGTGCTCACCGACCCCGACGAGGAGGACGGCAGCCGCGTGAGCCATTGGCAGGATATGTGGCACTACGCCATTGCCCGCATGGTGGTCGCGGCCCGGGCCAACGGCCTGCGTCCGATCGACGGCCCGTTCGGCGACATCAAGGACAATGACGGCTATATCGCCCAGGCCCGCCGCGCCGCCGTGCTGGGCTGCGAGGGCAAGTGGAGCATCCATCCGAGCCAGACCGAACTCGCCAATCAGGTGTTCAGCCCGTCCGAAAAGGACGTCGCCCAGGCGCAGCGCATTCTCGACGCCATGGAAAAGGCGCAGAAGGAAGGCGCCGGCGCCGTGACCCTGGACGGCAAGCTGATCGACATCGCCTCGATCAAGCAGGCCGAGGTGCTGGTGAAAAAGGCCGAGCAGATCGCCGGCAGATAACACGGCGACGGGCTGTTGTTGCCTGGCCGGACCGCCCCGCTCCGGATGAAGGCGGGACGGTCCGGAACCGGGGAGCCGTCTCATGGCTCTGCTGTTCGAAAAGGCGGCCGTGCTGGGCGCGACCGGTCCGGCCGGCCGCCATGTGACGCAGGTTCTCGCGGATCTCGGGACGCCGGTCCGGCTGGTCGCCCGCAACGCGGCGGCGCTGGCCGATCTGGCCGCCGGCACCGGTGTCGAGACCCGGCCGGCGGACCTGACCGACGAAGCGGCGGCCGACGCCGCCCTGGATGGAGCCGACATCGCCTATTGCTGCGTCGGCGCGCCGGTCGCGGCGTTTGACCGGCTGGTGGCAGTCGCGGAAACCCTGGCCGCGATTCTGCAGCGGCGCCGCGACCTGCGGCTGGTCCTCGTCTCCAGCACCTGGAGCTTTCTGCCGATCCAGCGCCTGCCGCTGGACGAGGCCCATCCGCGCCGCGGCGGTCCGCGCCCGGCGGTGCTGCGCCGGCAGATGGAGGATGTGCTGCGGCAGGAGGGGGCGGCGGTCCTCAACCTGCCGGACTTTTACGGCCCCCTGGTCGGCGCCAGCACGCTGCAGCGGGCCCTGACCCAGGCGGTGCAGCGGCGCCGGATCGCCTGCATCGGTGCCCCGACGACCGCGCGGGACTATGTCTATCTGCCTGATGCCATGCGGGTGGCGGTGCGACTCGCGGCGCACGAAGCCGCCTATGGCCGCCACTGGATCCTCGCCGGGCCGGGGCCGATTTCCATGCGCCGGGTTGCGGCGATCGCCGCGCACCATCTCGGCCGGAGCGTCTGGCCGCAGGGCGCCGGCCGGCTGATGCTGAGCGGAGCCGCCCTGTTCGACCGGCACCTGCGCGCCTTTCTGCCGCTGGTGCCGGCCTATATGGCGCCGGTCTCCTACGACGACAGCGCCCTGCACGGCCTGATCGGCGACATCCCGAAAACCTCCTATGGAGAGGGCATCGCCCGCACTCTGGATTGGCTGGCAGGCCAAGTATAGCTGCAAGCCTCATGCGTCATTGTTCGGTTTGTTCCCGCCGATCGCATGTGGCAAGGTAAGCGTCCGGGGAAGGCCGCCTTGCTGGCTTGAGGGTGGGCTGCGAGGTTCTGGGAGTACGCCTATAAAGACTTCCAGGACGAAGGGATGCCGGAGATTGTCACGGTTGAACG
>JAAAOG010000004.1 GCA_009909005.1 Alphaproteobacteria bacterium
CAAACGCCGGCACTCTAAACCACCCCCTTGGAGCGGCGGCATCCCTGCCGCCGTCGTCGGCTGGAGGCCGACGCTCCACCCGCCGGCACTCTAAACCACCCCCTTGGAGCGGCGGCATCCCTGCCGCCGTCGTCGGCTGGAAGCCGACGCTCCACCCGCCGGCACTCTAAACCAACCACAAACGCGGCGGGCTGCGCGGCAGGCCGGCGGCGGCATGGCGCAAGGCGCCGCGCGCCGCCATCCACCGTGCCCGCACCGCCGCCGCATCCTGCCCGAGAAAGCGCAGCAGCAGAACCCCGTTGACGACCGTCGCGGCCGCCCGCACCGGCCCCTCGGCAGCGAGTTCCCGGGCGAGGTCGCGATGCCGGGGCGCGTCGTCCGAGACCAGGACCAGGGTCGCCGCGGCCACGGCGCCATCATAGCCGGCTGGGGCGTCCAGCGCCGCGAGGATGTCGCCGTCGAGGCACTGCCCGTCCGCCCAGACCAGCCGGCCGTCGCGATGCACCCGCCAGCGGTCGCGCAGAAGGCCGTGCCCGAGCCGCTCCCCACGGGCGGTGCGGCCATAGACCAGCATCTCTCCGGCCAGCAGCTGTCCGCCGGCCGCCACGTCGACGGTCAGCGAGCGCTCCAGCCGGGCCCCGTCGAACAGGATCGCCTCCTGCGGCGCCCAGTCGAGCCAGGCCCCGGCCCCGACGTCGAGCCAGGTCTCGATCCGCGCCGTCGCCGACCCGGCCGCACGGTAGATTTTTTCCGCCGCCTGGGTGGTGACGACGGCCCGCGCCCCATCCTCCGCGGTGACGGCGATGTCGGTGCGGTCGCCGCCGAGTACGCCGCCGCCGATATTGCTCAGCACCGCGGTCAGGGGCTCGCCGGCCGCCGGCCGCGGGAAGAGAACCCGCCACGGGGTCCGCTGGTCGAGCTTCGCCAGCCGCGCGCCGCCCGGCCCCGGCGCCAGGTCCAACCCGACGCCGCCGGACCAGCCGCGCGCCGGCGGTGCCGCCATTCGCGGCGCCTCAGACGGTGAGGTAACGGCGGACATCGGCCTCGTCCAGCTCCTCCTTCGGGCCCTGCATGACCACCTCGCCGCGGTCCATGACGAAGAGCTGGTTTGCCAGCTCCCGGGCAAAGTCGAAATACTGCTCCACCAGCAGGATGGCCATTTCGCCGCGCGCCGCAAGCCGGGCGATGACCGTGCCGATATCCTTGATGATCGAGGGCTGGATGCCCTCGGTCGGCTCGTCGAGGATCAGCAGCTGCGGTCTGGTGACCAGAGCCCGGGCAATCGCCAGCTGCTGCTGCTGGCCGCCCGACAGATCGCCGCCGCGCCGCCGCAGCATCTGCTTGAGGATCGGGAACAGCTCGAAGATCTCGTCCGGGATGCTGCGCTGTCCCCGCGGCGCCGCGGCAAAGCCGGTCTGCAGATTCTCCAGAACCGACAGGCGGGGGAAGATTTCCCGACCTTGCGGCACATAGGCGACGCCGCGCCGGGCCCGGGCATGCGGACCGAGCCCGTCGAGCGGGCCGTCCTCCCAGGCGATCGTCCCCTGGCGGATCGGCGTCAGGCCGACGATCGCCCGCAACAGCGAGGTCTTGCCGACGCCGTTGCGTCCGAGCACGCAGGCAATCCTGCCCTTCTCGGCGGTCAGCGAGACGCCGCGGAGCGTATGGCTGGCGCCGTAATAGAGGTGTACGTCGTCGACCTTCAGCATCCCGGTTTCCTCAGCGCCCCAGATAGACCTCGATCACCCGCGGGTGGTTCTGCACCGCCTCGACCGTCCCTTCCGCCAGCACCGAGCCCTCGTGCAGCACCGTCGTCTTCGCCCCGAGATCGCGGACGAAGGCCATGTCGTGCTCGACGACGATCACCGTGTGCTGGCGGGCGATGTCGAGGATGAGTTCGGCCGTCCGCTCGGTCTCCTTGTCGGTCATGCCGGCGACCGGCTCGTCGAGCAGCAGCAGCTGCGGGTCCTGGATCAGCAGCATACCGATCTCCAGCCATTGCTTCTGGCCGTGGCTGAGCAGCCCGGCCGCCTCGTGCCGGCGGTCGGCAAGGCCGATCACCTCGAGGATTTCCTCGATCCGCCGCCGCTGCTCGGCCTTCAGGCGCGAAAACAGCACATGGAAGACGCCGCGCCGGTCCTTGATGGCGAGGTCGAGGTTCTCCCAGACGCTGAGCTTTTCGAAGACCGTCGGGCGCTGGAACTTGCGGCCGATGCCGAGGCGGGCGATGGCGACCTCGTCGAGCTTGGTCAGGTCGATATCGCCGTTGAAGCTGACGGCGCCATGGTCCGGCCGGGTCTTGCCGGTAACCACATCCATCATCGTCGTCTTGCCGGCGCCGTTCGGGCCGATGATGGTGCGCAGCTCGCCCGCCTCGACCACCAGCGAGAGATTGTTGAGCGCCTTGAAGCCGTCGAAGCTGACCGAAACGCCGTCGATGTAGAGCAGCGTTTCGTGGGTCGGCGACGGGGCCGGCGCCGGCGCGGCGCCACTGCCCTGCGGCTCTTCGGCCAGAGTGAGGGCGGCGTCTTCAGGCATGACCGGCAGTCTCCGCAACCGGTGTCCGGGCCGTCCCGCGCAGCCGGTCGCGCAGGCCGCGCAACAGGCCGAGGATGCCCTGGGGCAGGAACAGGGTGACGGTGATGAACAGGCCGCCCAGCACGAACAGCCAGAGATCCGGGGCGAAGCCGGTGAAATAGCTCTCCGCCGCATTGACCGAGACGGCGCCGAGGATCGGTCCGAGCAGCGTGCCGCGGCCGCCGACCGCCACCCAGACGGCCACCTCGATCGAATTTGCGGGCGAGAACTCGCCGGGATTGATGATGCCGACCTGCGGCACGTAGAGCGCCCCGGCGATCCCGGCCAGCACCGCCGACAGCACGAAGACCAGCAGCTTGGCATGGGTGACCGAATAGCCGAGGAACCGCACCCGGTTCTCGGCATCGCGGACCGCCACCAGCACCCGCCCGAGTTTCGAGGTCACCACGAAGAGACAGACCAGCAGGGCGAGAGCCAGCGCCACAGCCGAGGCGATCATCAGGCCGACGCGGGTCTGCTGGCTCTGGATGGTGAAGCCGAGAATGTCCTTGAAGTCGGTCAGGCCGTTATTGCCGCCGAAGCCCATCTCGTTGCGGAAGAAGGCGAGCATCAGGGCGAACGTCATCGCCTGGGTGATGATCGAGAAATAGACGCCCGAGATGCGGCTGCGGAAAGCCAGCCAGCCGAAGATGAGCGCCAGCAGGCCGGGCACCAGCATCACCATCAGCATGGCGAAGCCGAAATTGTCGAAGCCGTACCAGTACCAGGGCAGTTCATCCCAATCGAGGAACACCATGAAGTCCGGCAGTGTGGGATGACCGTAGACGCCGCGCTCGCCGATCTGGCGCATCAGGTACATGCCCATGCAATAGCCGCCGAGCGCGAAAAAGGCGCCGTGCCCGAGGCTGAGAGCACCGGCGAACCCCCAGATCAGGTCGAGCGCCAGGGCCAGCATGGCGAAGCAGAGATATTTGCCGATCAGGCTGACGGCAAAGTCGGGAAGGTGGAAGGGCGAACCCGGCGGGACGGCCAGGTTGAGCACCGGCAGCACGACCGCGAAGACCAGCAGGGCGGCGGCCAGCGCCGCCCAGCCTTTCGGCGTCATCATGGTCGCGAGACGGCTGGTGATGGGACCCATGGTCCGATGTCTCCTCAGGGGCCGCGTTGCGTCAGGCTTCCGCCGCCCGCCCCTTCAGGGCGAACAGGCCGCGCGGCCGGCGCTGGATGAACAGGATGATGACGACGAGCACGATGATCTTGCCGAGCATCGCGCCGGCATAGGGCTCCAGGAACTTGTTGATGATGCCCAGGCTCATCGCCGCGACGAGCACGCCCCAGAGGCTGCCGACACCCCCGAAGACGACGACCATGAAGCTGTCGACGATGTAGGACTGGCCGAGATTGGGGCTGACATTGCCGATCTGGCTGAGCGCCACCCCGCCCACGCCGGCGATGCCGGAGCCGAGGCCGAAGGTCAGCGCATCGACCCGGCCGGAGCGGATGCCCATGCACGCGGCCATCGGCCGATTCTGGGTGACGGCGCGCATCTGCAGGCCGAACCGCGAATAGCGCAGCACCAGAGCCACCAGCGCCAGCACCACCAGGGCGAAGATGATGATGTAGAGGCGGTTGTAGGTGATGACCGCACCGCCCAGCAGCTCGAAGCCGCCCTGCATCCAGTCGGGATTGGCGACCTCGCGGTTGGGCGCGCCGAAGATCAGGCGAACCACCTGCTGCAGCACCAGGCTGATACCCCAGGTGGCCAGCAGGGTCTCCAGCGGCCGGCCATAAAGGAAGCGGATCACCCCCTGCTCCAGCGCCACGCCGACCAGCCCGGCGACCAGAAAGGCGGCGGGGATCGCCACGAGGATGTAGGCATCGAACAGGCCGGGCGCGACGCTGCGGAAAATCTCCTGAATGACGAAGGTGGTGTAGGCGCCGAGCATCAGCATCTCGCCATGCGCCATGTTGATCACCCCCATCACGCCGAATGTGATGGCGAGCCCCATGGCGGCGAGAAGCAGAACCGAACCGAGACTGATACCCTGGAAAATGTTCAGGGCGAACTCGACAAGTGCAAGATTGCGCTCGGTCTGGCGCAGGGCCGCTTCGGCCGCCAGCCGGATTTCCTCATCGGGCTCGACATAGCTGCCGTCGGCGTTCTGCCGGACGACGCGCGCCAGCATGCCCCGCACCGCCGGTTCGAAAGAGCCACCGAGGGTCTCGATCGCCGCCAGCCGGCGCTCCCGATCGTCGCTGCCGAGATCGATCTGGGCCAGGGCAAAGGTGATCGCGTCGCGGACATCCGGATCCTCCTCGGCCTCAAGCACGTCGCGAAGGAGCGCGGCATTCTCGTCGGATCGGTCGCCGGCCAACGCCTCGGCCGCAGCGATCCGCGTCGCCGGGTCGGGATCGCGCAGTTGCAGCGTGCCGATGGCCTCTTGAAGCGTCCGGCGCAGCCGGTTGTTGATCCCGACGGCCTCGAGCGTGTCCTCATGCACCACGCCGAGCGGCTCCAGCGTGATCGCATCGCGGATGACGACCTGGTCGCCGGCATCGGTCTCGCCGATGACCAGAGCCGGCGCGTCCTCGCCCGCATCCTCGCGGACGAAGAGCCGGCGGTCGAACATCGCCGCCAGCACCCGACCGGCCCGGGGATCGCCCAGTTCCACCAGCGTCTCGATGGCCTCCGCCTTGTCGCGGAAGCCACCCTCGGCCAGCGCCTGCACGGCCTGGACATAGGCTGGATCGACGGGTTCGTCCTGCGCCGCCGCCGGCCCCGGCACGCCCGCCATCAGAAGGATCAGCCCGGCCAGCGCCAGGGCCAAGAAAGCCCGCCCGGAACCTGGGCCGGGAAGTGCCTTGCGCGTCATCATCGCCTTGTGGGTCCGCCGCTCCGGCCGTGAGGTTTGAGGGCGTACGCCTGCCGAAGCAGGCGTACGCCCTCCATCTCTCCCATCGATCAGTACTGAGCGGGCTCGAACCGCGGTTCGGTGCAGTTGCCGCAGACCCAGGGATAGGTCCAGTCGGCGGTCAGCTCCGCGCTTTCCGGGATGAAGTCGGACCAGGCATCGCCGACGACCAGGCCGTCGGTCTGCCAGACGATCTCGAACTGGCCGTCCTCAAGGATTTCGCCGATCATCACCGGCTTGGACAGGTGATGATTGGTGTTCATCACCACGTCATAGCCCGAGAGCGAGCGGACGGTCTGGCCGTACATGGCCTGGCGGACGGCGTCGACATCCGGGGTGCCGGCCTGGCGGACCGCCTGGACCCACATGTTGAAGCCGATATAGTGGGCTTCCATCGGGTCGTTCACGACCCGCTCCTCGCTGCCGATGAAGTCGTGCCACTGTTCGATGAACGCCGCGTTCTCCGGCGTATCGACCGACATGAAGTAGTTCCAGGAGGCGAGGTGGCCGACCAGATTGTCGGTGTCGATGCCGGACAGCTCCTCTTCGCCGACCGAGAAGGCGACGACCGGCAGGTCGAAGGCATCGATCCCCTGGTTCGACAACTCGCGATAGAAAGGCACATTGGCGTCGCCGTTGATGGTCGAGACGACCGCCGTCTGCAGGCCCTGGTTGGCGAAATCGCGCACCTGGGTGACAATGGTCTGCCAGTCGGAATGGCCGAAGGGCGTGTAATCCTCCATAATGTCGTCGTCGCTGACGCCGTTGGCATTCAGGAAGGACCGGAGAATGCGATTGGTCGTGCGCGGATAGACATAGTCGGTGCCGAGGAGCACCCAGCGCTCCGCACCATATTCATTCATCAGGTATTCGACCGCCGGGATTGCCTGCTGGTTCGGCGCCGCGCCGGTATAGAAGATGTTCCGGGAGGATTCTTCGCCTTCATATTGCACAGGATAGAAGAGCAGACCGTTCAGCTCTTCGAAAACCGGCAACACGGATTTGCGGCTGACCGAGGTCCAGCAGCCGAACACCACGTCCACGTCATGGACTTCAATCAGTTCGCGGGCCTTTTCGGCGAAGAGCGGCCAGTCCGACGCCGGATCGACGACCACCGCCTCGACCGGGCGGCCGAGCAGCCCGCCATCCTCGTTCAGCTCCTCCACCATCATCAGGACGACGTCGCGCAGGGTCGTCTCGCTGATCGCCATGGTCCCCGACAGCGAATGGAGAACGCCGACGCGGATCGGGTCTTCTTCCTGCGCCAGGACGGGTCCCGAGACCAGGCCGGCAAGGGCGGTCCCGCCGGCAAGGACTGCGGAAAGCGCCAAGCGGCGAGGCTTACGAAAGATGGTCATGCAACACTCTCCTTCTCGGAAATCTTGTCGTTTTGATCACGGAACGGATCGGTGTGGCCGCGATGCGGACGGATGGGTTTCGGGGTTGGGAGCCGGCATCACGCCGGCCGGGTGCCGGGCGACCGCCGGCCCGGGCGAGCCCGGTCGGTGACGCACACCCCGTCGGTCAGCACGAAGCGTGCCAGCATCCCGGACAGACACGGGCATGCGGCCGGCCAATGCATTTCCCGCCGTCGGGATCGCACCGCGCATTGCCGGCCATCGCCTCGCTGCTCATAATTCAGTCAGCTGATGAACGCCTGCGGTTCCACCGGCAAAGAACTGCCTATAGTTTGTGCAGTGCGGAATGGCGCAACACGGGTCTCGCTTGTTCGGACGCTGCTTTATCGGATTTTAGGACGCGCTCGCCGATGATAAGTTCGCAACGTGGCTGGATGTCTGCCGCAGATCATCCGGTCATGCCCAATCTTCCAGTCCGGCGTGGGTCAGCAAGGGCCGCATGAGTCAGGGTTCAAACGCGCTTGGTGCGGCCGTCGGCGTCCACGGGCCGGAGACAGACCGGCCCTCGTCTGCCGCGACAGCCGCCGGTCTGGCATCGCTGCCCCTTGCAGCGTGGATATACGCACCTGGCGCGCATGCCTTGCGCTGGGCCAATCCGTCGGGGATCGCCTTCTGGCAGGTCGACGGCCTGGAGGCGCTGCAGGCCGTGTCTCTCGACGATTGGCCCCCGGAGACCTGCCGCCGCCTGCAGGATCTTGCCCGCACGCTGACCGACGCGGATCATGTGACCGAAACCCTGAGTGTGGGGCCGGGCGGCCTGCCGCAGAAGGCGATCTGCGCATTGTGGCCGGTGGACTGGCAGGGAGAGTCCTGCCTGGCGATGATGGTGCTCCCCGCCCTGCCGCATGACCCCGACGTCGAATTGCGGCTGCGCGATCACATCCTTGAGGCCGTGGCCCGCTCCGCGCAGCGGCTGCTGCATGGGCGCGGCTGGACCCGCGAGGCACCGGCCTTGCTGCAGGCATTGGGTCGGGCAGCCGAGGTCGACCGCAGCTATTTCTTCCGCTTTCTGCCGGCAGAGCCCGGCACGCCCGACCACGCCGCCTGGGTCGCCGACCAGGAATTCGAGTGGTGCGCCGCCGATGTCGAGCCTCAAATCGACAACCCCGACCTTCAGGGGATCGACATGGTGGCCGCCGGGTTTCCCCGCTGGATCGAGTCGTTCAAGCGCGGCGAGCCTGTCGTCGCGTCATCGCATGGGGAGATTCCGCCGTCGGAACGTGCGGTTCTCGATCCCCAGGACATCCGTGCCATCTGCATCCAGCCTGTCATCAGCGAGCGCACGCTGGCGGGCTTTGTCGGGTTCGACATTGTCGGCACCCGCCGCGCGCGTCGATTTCACGGCTGGACGCCGCAAATCGTCGATGCGCTCGCCGTGGCCGCACATCTGATCGGCGCGGCGCTCAAGATGGACCAGACCCAGACCCGGCTTGCCCGCGCACTTGCCGACGCCCAGGCCGCCAGCCTCGCCAAGAGCAAATTCCTGGCCACGGTCAGCCACGAGTTGCGCACGCCGCTCAATGCCATCAATGGCTTTTCCCAGATGATGATACGCCGCGTCTTTGGGCCGCTGGGCGACCCGCATTATGAAGACTATGCGCGCGACATTCACGCGAGCGGCGAGCATCTTCTGTCTCTGATCAACGACATCCTCGATATGTCGAAAATCGAAGCCGGGCGGATGACCCTGAACGAACAAGAGCTCTCGCTCGCCGAGGCGATAGCGACCGCCGCGGGGCTGGTCCGCGCGCGCGCCGCGGATCGTCGCCTGGCGCTTGACACAGAGCTGCCGGACAACCTGCCGGCAATCCGGGCCGATCCCCGCGCCCTGCAGCAGATGCTGCTCAATCTGCTGTCCAATGCGGTCAAGTTCACGCCGGAAGGGGGCCGGATTTTCGTCACCGCCTGCCCGACCGGCGAAGGCGGGCTGGCAATCACCGTCGCGGATACCGGAGTCGGCATCGCCCTGGAAGACCAGGGCGCCGTGTTCGAGCCCTTCCGCCAGGCGCCGGCCGGTCGGGCAGCGGCCGAGGGCGGGACCGGGCTGGGGCTGTCGCTGGTGAAGTCGCTGATCGAGCTGCATGGCGGAACCATCGATCTGACGAGCGCGCCCGGGGCCGGCACCACGGTGACTCTCGCCTTCCCGCCCGGCCGCAAAACGAGAAGCGGCGTCACGCCGGGCAAAGCGCTGTTCGGGACCTGAAAGCTGCGACGCGATAACCCGTTCCATTTTTCAGCATCCTTTCATCCCAACGGATGATATACCTATAATCAATGGGGTGATTCAGGGGGTCCTGCCGGCCGAAGGCCGGGCATAAGACGTGGAATCCGGTCAGACTTGCACACCATGGCCTTACAGGAAAATGACCGCCCCGCACCGGGCAGGCCGGGGCCGAACACCAGACCCGGCAGGGACCGCGATACCGACCGGTTCCGGCCGAGGAGGATCGGGCGCCTGCTGGCGTTGCTGATGCTGTTCGTCTTGCCGGGTCTTCCGGCGGCGGCGGAGCCCCAGGTCCTGCTCCTTCAGTCCTATCACGCCGGGACGAGCTGGACCGACGGCATCGCGGCCGGGGTACGCGACGGCTTTGACGACCGGCCGGTCGATCTCTGGATCGAATATCTCGACAGCCGGCGCCGGCCGCTCGCCGCGATCGCGGAGCCGATGGCAGCCTATCTCCGGGCGAAATACGCCGCCACGCCGCCGGACATCATCATCGCGTCCGACAATAATGCCCTGACATTCCTGCAGCGGCATCGGGCCAGCACCTTTCCGGACATTCCTCTTGTTTTTACCGGCATCAACCATTTCCGGCCGGCCCTGATCGCCGGGCTGGAGGATCGGACGACCGGCGTGGTCGAGAACAGCGACGCGCCCGGCACCGTAGGGCATATCCTGCACCTGCGGCCGCAGACCCGGCGGCTCATCGTGATCACCGGCGAGACGACCACCGGCCGGGCGATTCGGGCGGAGCTGCAGGCGGTGCTGCCCGCCATGGCGGACGACATCGCGGTCGCCTGGTGGGACGGTCTTTCGATGGATGAGCTCCTGGGCCGGCTCGCGACTCTCGGCGACACGGATGCCGTGCTGCTCGGTCTGTTCTACCGGGACGGCGCCGGCCATGATTATGGCTATCGCCGGGGCGCCCGGCTGATCGCCGAAGCCGCGGCTGCGCCGGTCTTCGCCCTCTGGGACTTCCAGGTCGGTACCGGTGTGGTCGGCGGCCGGGTGGTCGAATCGCGGCGTCTCGGCGAGGCCGCCGCCCGGCTCGCCGGCGACGTGCTGAATGGCGCCGATCCGGCCCTGATCCCGATCGACCGCGCGCCGATGGTGGCGGACCGCTTCGATGCCGAGGCGCTCGACCGGTTCGACATTGCCCGGGACAGGCTGCCCGCGGGCAGCATCGTCATCAATGCTGATGAAAGCTGGCTGGCCGAGCACTGGCGGACCGTCACGGGCGTGCTGGCTCTGCTGGTGGCGGAAGGGGTCGCCCTGGCCGCTCTCACCTGGCTGCTGCTCAGGCAGCGGCGGCGGGCCGAAGCGGAAAGCCGGCTGTTGAACGAACGGCTGACCCTCGCCACCCGCTCCGCCGGTATCGGCGTCTGGGACTTCGACATCCGCATGGACCGGCTGGTCTGGGACGACCGCATGTTCTCCCTCTACGGCGTGTCGCGGGCGGATTTTGCCGGGGCGTACGAGGCTTGGCGAAACGGCGTGCATCCGGACGACCGGGCCCGGGCAGAGACGGCCGTGGAGCGGGCGATCCGCGGCGAGGCGGTGTTCGATACCGCCTTCCGCGTGGTGCATCCCGACGGGGCGGTGCGCTGGATCCGCGCCTTCGCCGATATCACCAGGGATCGGCACGGCCGGCCGGAGCGCCTGATCGGTGTCAATTTCGACATCACCGGGCGGGTCGAAGCGGATGAGGAACTCCACCGCCGCAATGCTTTGCTGACCGAGAAAACCGAGCTCCTGCAGGCCGCAGAGCGCCTCGCCCGCATGGGATCCTGGGAATGGGATATCACCGGCGACCATTGGAATTTCTCGGAGGGCTGGCGGGCCATTCACGGTACGGGGGCGTCGCCGCTGACATCGGAGGAATTGAAGCGGATCGCCTATCCGGAAGACCTGCCTTTGGTCGAAGCCGCCTTCGAAAAGGCCAGGAGCGGCGACACCTATGACATTCAGCACCGCATCATCGACCAGAGTACCGGCCTGGTTCGCTATATCCGCGCCTATGGCCGGCTCGTCGGCAAGACCGGGGGGCGCGCCGGCAAGCTGGTGGGAGCGGCGGTTGACATCACGGAGCTGAAAGACGCGGAAGCGAAGCTCGGCGAGAAAGTCCTGGACCTGACCCTGGCGCAGCGCATTGCCCGAATAGGAAATTGGACCCTGGATCCGGCGATCGGCGTGCCGGTCTGGTCGGATTCTGTCTATGAGATCTACGAGCGCGACCGGGAACTCGGGCCGCCCACGCTTGCGGATTACCGACGCATCTACAAGGGCGAGCATTTCGAGATGTTCTGGGAGGCGATTCGTGCGGCCATCGACCATGGCACACCCTACGACATCACGCTGAAGCTCGAGCTGCCGGACGGCCGGACGAAATGGATCAACGCCATCTGCCAGCCGGATCCGGAGCGCGGCCCGGCCGGCCATGTCCTGCACGGCACCATTCAGGACATCACCGAGCGCAAGCGTATGGAAACGGCGCTCGCCGTCTCCGAGCGCCGGTTCCGCGACATCGCCGAGACCATGTCCGACTGGATCTGGGAGACCGATCACGATCTTCGGTACACATATCTGACGCCGAACGTCGTCGACGTTCTGGGTTACACCGCTGAAGAGCTGCTGGGCCGCTCGGCCCTTTCATTCATCGTCGATCCACCACCGGACACCGTCGGCGCCGTGGTCGCCGAACTCACGGCCTGCGGCGCACCGATCGAGAACCTGGAGAACTGGGTCCGCACCAAGAACGGACGCCTGGTCTGCCTGTCGACCAGCGGCGTGCCGATCCGCGACGAGAGCGGCACGGTCATCGGCTGGCGCGGCATGGACAAGGACATCACGGCCCGCAAGCGCCTGAAAGAGGACCTCGCACTCCGCGACCGGGCCCTGGAGGCGGCGGCCAACGGCGTGCTGATCACCCGCGCCGACGGCGACCAGCCGATCGTCTATTGCAACAAGGCCTTCGAGCGCATCACCGGCTATCCGGCCGAGGAGACTCTGGGCCGCAATTGCCGGTTTCTCCAGGCCGGGGACACGGATCAGGCCGTGCTTGCCGAGATGAAGGCCGCCTTCCGCGAGCACCGGTTCTTCAAGGGCCTGCTCCGCAATTACCGCAAGGACGGCACGATGTTCTGGAACCAGTGCAGCATCGCGCCGGTCTTCGACGACCAGGGCCGGGTCAGCCACTATATCGGCATCCAGGAAGACGTCACCGAACGCCAGCGCCAGCATCGCGAGCTGCTCGCCGCCAAGGAGCAGGCCGAAGCCGCCAATGCCGCCAAGTCGCACTTCCTGGCCACCATGAGCCACGAGCTCCGGACCCCGCTCAACGCCATCAACGGCTTTTCCGAGATCATGGAGCGGCAGTTCTTCGGCCCCCTCGGCAATCCGCATTACGAAGGCTATGTCCACGATATCCGAAGCAGCGGCGAATACCTGCTATCCTTGATCAACGACCTGCTCGACATGTCGAAGATCGAAGCCGGCCGCATGGCGCTGAACTGCGAGAGCCTTTCCCTGGACGAGGCGGTGTCCGGCGTGCTCGACCTGCTGGCCGGCCGGGCCGAGGCGCACGGCCTGATCGTGCGGCTCGCGCTCCGGCCGCACCTTCCCAACCTTTTGGCCGACCAGCGCGCCGTCGTGCAGATGCTGGAGAACCTGCTCTCCAACGCCATCAAGTTCACGCCCGCCGGCGGCATCATCACCATCTCAAGTGCCCGGACCCCGGAGGGCGGCCTGTCGGTCGCCGTCAGCGACACCGGACCCGGCATTCCCGCCGACCACCTTGAGCGCGTGCTGCAACCCTTCGAACAGGCCGAGGCCGGGATGACCCGCCAGCATCAGGGCGCCGGGCTCGGCCTCGCCCTGGTCAAATCGCTGATCGAGCTGCATGGCGGCGGGATCGCCCTGGAAAGCACGGTCGGGGTCGGCACCACGGTCACCCTCACCTTTCCGGCCGAGCGCGTCGGCACCCGGGAAGCGGCGTGATTGACGGCCGTATCTCCGTAAAGGCAATCGGATTCGCCTCCTGGCTGCCCTGCAGGCATGCGCAGACGACGGCATAATGACGCGCCAGGGTCTCGGCAGACCATCTCAGGGTCCGGACCGATCCGTCCCCGCCATGGAGCCGGATTACGATCGGGTCAGGCTGGGGATCGAGGGCGCCGCCGCTGGTCGATAGAATTTCTGCAGCATAATTGCGACCGACATCCGTAAATGGCACCGGTTCGCCGTCGACAATGACCCGTTCCAACCCCGCCTCGGCGAGGTCACGATGTTTGAGAAAGGTCACGAGCCGGTCGGAACGGTGATGATAAGCGGTTATCACGCATGAAATATAATGGCCGTGACGATGCTGGAGGCACGGTCCGTCGATGACTGTGTAACAGCCGATCCGCATGACGGCTATGTCATTCCTTACGATGTCCTCGCCCGCGTCCGCCAATGTCGGAGAAGCGAGGATTGCAGAGGAAACCAAAAGCGCCCGAAGGGCTGAGCGGATTTTCATCGCAGTCGAACCCTCTCCGGTAAGAGCTGCAAGATTCAATTTTGATTATCTGCGCCGTTCCGGAATAACAGCCGACGCTGAGTCCTTCACGGCAAAGGGCATAGAGCGGACTTTCAACGCATCGAAAATTAGGAAAAACTTTTCTTTTACATAGAGGCGCCGCTGTACTGCGACAGGGTGACACTGTAGCGCACGACGTCGCTATCCGCTGTGTCCAGGTCATGCCGGCGCACGGCGCAGACTCCTGACCATGTTCTGGCGTTCGTTTTCCGGCAGCAGGCCGGCAAAGGGGTGGTTGCCTTCCCCTTCAGGCGGATGCCGGCCGGCGGCGGAACAGGTCGCGGCTGGCCAGGCAGGCGCCGCCGACGATCGCCACGC
>JAAAOG010000061.1 GCA_009909005.1 Alphaproteobacteria bacterium
GCACGCCCTGGGGAGTTCGTCCCGGCATCAGGTATCGCAGGAACAGGCCGATCGCCAGGCCGCCGGCCGCCGGCGCCAGCAAGACCTGCCACCAGGGCAGCGCCGCCGCCCAGCTGGCCAACCTGGCATCGCCGGTGCCGAACATGGCGGTCTGCACGGTCGACAGCCAGAAGCGGAAGCCAATCTCGCCGCCGGATGCCGCAATGCTGATGAACACCGCGAGCACGGCCAGGCGGAACTGGTCGTCGCGAAGGGCCCGGGCGATGGTCAGAAGCGCGTCGTGAACCGCGCGGCGCGGCGCCATGGTCGAGGTCCATGCAATGAACGCCGCACTCTAGCGCCCCGCGCCGCCCCGTCAAAGCGCCGGTCCCACCCCACCGGGCGGCAGCGGCGGCTCAGAGACCGATGGATCGATAGATGTCGGCGAGCGGCAGCGTCACGCCGATGCTGTCCAGCCGCAAATCTGCCTCGCCGATCAGGTCGC
This sequence comes from Alphaproteobacteria bacterium, assembly GCA_009909005.1. Lineage (GTDB taxonomy): Bacteria > Pseudomonadota > Alphaproteobacteria > DSM-16000 > Inquilinaceae > JAAAOG01. The sequence continues at coordinate 485 of JAAAOG010000061.1, forward strand.
AGACATGCCAGCCGCCATTCTGCCGATGCCAGTGCTCGACCCGCCGGGCGTCGCTGGACACGAGCACGATGTCCTGCACGCTGGCGACGTCGCGATAGGCGGGGACCTTGGTGCCCCGGTCATGCTCGCGGGTCGCAGGCGACAGCACCTCGACCAGCACCACCGGTTCCGCCGTCCAGCGGCTGCCCGGCAGCAGGGGTGAGCAGCTGACGGCGACATCTGTCTGGAAATAGGAATTGCCGCGACGGTTCGGGACGACGCCACCTTCCGCAACCACGCGACAGCGATCAGGAAGCCTCGTCGACAAGACCCCGATGATTGAAGCGACGAGCGTCCCGTGCACCTCGCTCGGCGGCGCCATGGCGACCGGCTGCCCGTCGATGAGCTCGTAGCGCCGGTCCGTGCCGTCGTCCCACTCGAGGAAGGCCTCCAGGGTCATGAAGCGGGGTGCCGGATCGCTCATCATCCAAGGGTCCGCTCAAGGGTCCGCTCAAACAAAGTCGATATTGACGACCTCGTAGGATTTGGAGCCGTTCGGCGTCGTCACCTCGACGACATCGCCGACATGCTTGCCGATCAAGACCCGCGACAGCGGCGCCGTAATCGACAGCCGCCCCTCCTTCACGTCGGACTCATCCTGACCGACGATCTGGAAAATGCTTTCTTCCTCGGTATCCTCGTCGGCCAGCGTGACGGTGGCGCCGAACTTGATGCTGTCGCCTTTCAGCTTGGTGACGTCAATCACGTCGGCCCGGGCGAGACGGTCTTCGATTTCCATGACCCGGCCTTCTATGAAGCTCTGGCGTTCCCGGGCGGCATGATACTCGGCATTTTCCGAGAGATCGCCATGTTCGCGCGCTTCCGCGATGGCCTTGATCACCGCTGGCCTTTCGACCATTTTCAGATGCTTAAGCTCTTCCTGAAGACGATTGTATCCCGCCGCCGTCATCGGCACTTTTTCCATGAGTGTCCCGCCCTTTTTTCTTGGTGTCGCAGCCGCCAACGGATTCTGCCCGGCGGCGATCGGCACCGGGCTGCCGGCTGCGCTAATGAATTCCGCCCAAATATGACTGGAGCGGTGCGACTTCAAGGCGGCCGGCCTTGAGCGCTTCGATTGCCGCGACGGCAGCGCGAGCGCCGGCGACCGTCGTGCAATAGGGAATGCTATAAACCAGCGCGGTACGGCGCAAGCTGAAGCTGTCCTTGATGGCCTGGGCGCCTTCGGTCGTGTTGAAGACGAGTTGCACGTCACCGTTGATCATGTCGTCGACGACGTCGGGCTTGCCCTCCAACACCTTGTTGACCCGGGTGACAGGCAGCCCGGCTTCGCGCAGATAGACGGCGGTGCCGGTCGTGGCGACGAGCGTGAAGCCCAGCTCGTGCATGCGCCGGGCGATGTCGGCGAACGCCGGCTTGTCGGCATCGCGGACCGACACGAAGACCGTGCCACCCGCCGGCAGCACCACGCCGGCCGCCAGCTGCGACTTGGCAAAGGCGCGGCCGAAATCGCGGTCGAGCCCCATCACTTCGCCGGTCGACTTCATTTCGGGGCCCAGCAGCGTGTCGACGCCGGGGAACCGCGCGAAGGGGAACACCGCCTCCTTGACGGCGATGTGCGGCGGCATGGGCCCGGTGAGCAGGAAATCCGACAGGGGCTCACCGGCCATCACCCGCGCGGCGATCTTGGCGATCGGCGTGCCGGTGGCCTTGGCGACGAAGGGCACCGTGCGGCTGGCCCGCGGGTTGACCTCGAGAAGGTAGATGTCGGCCCCGCCGTCCTTGTTCAGCTTCAGGGCAAACTGCACGTTCATCAGCCCGACCACCTGGAGATCCGTGGCCAGCAGCTGGGTCTGGCGGCGCAGCTCCTCGACCACGTCGACGGTGAGCGAGTGCGGCGGCAGGGCGCAGGCGCTGTCGCCGGAATGAATGCCGGCCTCCTCGATATGCTCCATGATGCCGGCGACATAGACGCGGCTGCCGTCGGAGACGGCGTCGACATCGACCTCGACGGCGTCCTGCAGATAGCGGTCGAGCAGCACCGGATTGCGGCCGGAGACGATCACCGCCTCGTTGATATAGCGGCGCAGGGCGTCGCGATCCTGGGCGATTTCCATGCCGCGGCCGCCAAGCACATAGGAGGGCCGGATCAGCAGCGGATAGCCGATCTCCGCCGCCACCCGCTCGGCCTCCTCGGCGGAGGTGGCGACGGCATTGACCGGCTGCTTGAGCCCGAGATTGTCGAGCACCCTGCGGAACCGCTCGCGATCCTCGGCAAGGTCGATGGCATTCTTCGAGGTGCCGAGGATCGGAATGCCGGCGGCTTCCAGGTCATGCGCCAACTTCAACGGCGTCTGGCCGCCCAGCTGGACGATCACGCCCTTTACGTGGCCGTTCTTCTGTTCGGCCCGAATCAGCTCGATCACGTCCTCGGCGGTCAGCGGTTCGAAATACAGCCGGTCGGAAGTGTCGTAGTCGGTGGAAACGGTCTCGGGATTGCAGTTGACCATGATGGTCTCATAGCCGGCATCGCGGAGCGCGAAGGCGGCGTGGACGCAGCAATAGTCGAACTCGATGCCCTGGCCGATGCGGTTCGGGCCGCCGCCGAGGATGACGATCTTGGTGCGGTCGGTGGGATCGGCCTCGCACTCCGCCTCCTCCTCGTAGGTCGAATACATATAAGGCGTGGGGCTGGCGAATTCGGCGGCGCAGGTGTCGACGCGCTTGTAGACCGGCCGCACGCCATGGGCGATGCGCCGGTCGGCCGCCTCCAGCTCGGTCCAGCCGGCGAGCGTCGCCAGGCGGGCATCGGAGAACCCCATCTGCTTCAGATGCAGCCAGCCCTGCCGGTCCTTCGGCAGGCCATGGCGGGTGATGGCCTGCTCGGCCTCGACGATGCCGGCGATCTGCTCCAGGAACCAGGGATCGACCTTGCAGCAGCGATGGATATCGTCGATCGACAGCCCGTAGCGCATCGCCTGGGCGATCACCAGAATGCGGTCATGGGTCGGCCGCGAGAGCGCCGCGCGGAGGATATCGCGATCGACCGGACCGTCATCGCCGGGCGTCAGGCCATTGACCGCGACCTCGTTGAACCCGGTCAGGCCGGTCTCCAGCGAGCGCAACGCCTTCTGAATGCTTTCCTGGAAGCAGCGGCCGATGGCCATCGCCTCCCCGACCGATTTCATCGACGTGGTCAGGAAGGGGTCCGCACCCGGAAACTTCTCGAACGTAAAGCGCGGAATCTTGGTGACGACATAGTCGATCGTCGGCTCGAACGAGGCCGGCGTCACCCGCGTGATATCGTTGTCGAGCTCGTCGAGCGTGTAGCCGACCGCCAGCTTGGCCGCCACCTTGGCGATCGGAAAACCGGTCGCCTTGGAGGCCAGGGCCGAGGAGCGCGACACGCGCGGGTTCATCTCGATGACCACCAGCCGGCCGTTTTCCGGATTGACGGCGAACTGCACGTTCGAGCCGCCGGTATCGACGCCGATTTCCCGCAGCACCTTGATCGAGGCGTTGCGCATCAGCTGGTATTCCTTGTCGGTCAGCGTCAGCGCCGGGGCCACGGTGATCGAATCGCCGGTGTGGATGCCCATCGGGTCGAGGTTCTCGATCGAGCAGATGATGATGCAATTGTCGGCGCAGTCGCGCACCACCTCCATCTCGAATTCCTTCCAGCCGAGCACCGACTCCTCGATCAGGACCTGGTGCACCGGGCTGGCCCGCAGGCCGTTGCGGACGATCTCCTCGAACTGGGCGCGGTTATAGGCGATACCGCCGCCGGTGCCGCCGAGCGTAAAGCTGGGCCGGATAATGGCCGGAAGGCCGGTGTCTTCCACGGCCTCCAGCGCTTCCTCGAACGTCCCGATCAGGCGGCTGCGGGGACTTTCCAGGCCGATGGCATCCATGGCCTGGCGGAACAGCTGCCGGTCTTCGGCCTTGGCGATCACGTCCGGCCTGGCGCCGATCAGCTCGATGCCGAGCGCGTCCAGCGTGCCGTCTTCGGCCAGCTTCATGACCGTGTTGAGGGCCGTCTGGCCGCCCATGGTCGGCAGCACGGCGTCCGGCCGCTCGCGCTCCAGCACCCGGGCAACGATCTCCGGCGTGATCGGCTCGATATAGGTGGCATCCGCCAATTCCGGGTCGGTCATAATGGTCGCCGGGTTGGAATTGACCAGAATGACCCGGTACCCTTCCTGCTTCAGGGCTTTGCACGCCTGGGTTCCGGAATAGTCGAACTCGCAGGCCTGGCCGATGATGATCGGCCCCGCGCCGATGATGGCAATCGAGGAGAGGTCGGTACGCTTGGGCATGGCTGGATCCGTTCGCGGCGGGGCCGGTCGGGCACGCGTGACGCCCCTTTGTCCGTCGCGCCGGACTTTATAATCCTCAAAGTGCCGTCAGGGAAGCGCAAGGCAGCACCGATTGGCGGGGAACGCCGGACCTGCCGCCCCTGGATCGCCTTGCCGTCGCTGCCTAACGCGAGAGCTTTCCGAGTTCCCGCAGGATGCTGTCGCCCATGACGCCCGTCGACACCCGGGCCATGCCCTTGGCCATGATGTCCGTGGTGCGGATACCGCCGGCCAGCACCTTCTGGATCGCCGCTTCGATCAGCCCCGCCGTTTCGCCCTCATCGAAGCTGTATCGCAGCATCATGGCGAAGCTGAGCAGCGTGGCGATCGGGTTCGCCAGCTCTTTGCCCGCAATGTCCGGGGCGGAGCCGTGCACCGGCTCATACAGCGCTTTGCGCTTGCCTTTTTCGTCCACCGCGCCGAGCGAGGCGGAGGGCAGCATTCCCAGCGAGCCGGTCAGCATGGCGGCTTCGTCCGACAGCATGTCGCCGAACAGATTGTCGGTGACGATGACATCGAATTGCTTGGGATTGCGGATCAACTGCATGGCGCAGTTGTCGGCATACATATGCGAGAGCTCGATATCCTCGAAAGATTCGTTCCGCAGCGCCGTCACTTCTTCGCGCCAAAGCCGGCCCGACTCCATGACATTCGCCTTGTCGACCGAACAGACCCGCTTTTGACGCCGGCGCGCGAGATCGAAGGCAACGGCGGCCACGCGCCGGATTTCACTTGTCGTATAGACCTGTGTGTTGACGCCGCGGCGCTGACCGTCCGGCAGGGTCTCGATGCCGCGCGGCTCGCCAAAATAGACGCCGCCCGTCAGCTCCCGGACGATCATGATATCCAGGCCCTCGACGATGTCTCGCTTCAACGGGGAGGCGTCGGCCAGGGAGGGGAAGACCAGGGCCGGCCGCAGATTGGCAAACAGCCCCATCTCCTTGCGCAGCCGCAGCAGCCCCGCCTCGGGCCGAACGGCGAAATCCACCGCATCCCATTTCGGGCCGCCGACCGCACCCAGCAGCACCGCATCGGCCGCCATGGCGTCGGCGAGGGTTTCATCGGTGAGAGGCACCCCATGGCGGTCGATCGAGGCGCCGCCGACCAGTCCCTCCTTGATCTCGAATTCGAGTCCCCGAGACCCGGCAAGCCAATCCGTTATGCGATGGACCTGACGCACAACCTCGGGTCCGATACCGTCTCCCGGCAAAACAGATATCTTAAAGTGGCGTGTCATGGCTCTACTTCTAGTTTGTTGACGCTTGATGGTTGGTACAGAAAGTGAAACAGGATGAAGGCCAAAGCAAGGCAATGCGCCTACGATGGCGTGCTTCCCGAGTCATTCCATAGCACTCATTTGCGAGGCGAATGAAGTCGAAATCGCTAACGCTCATGACGGATGGCCGATTTTGCTAATGTACAGAGAGGCAAAGCATTAGGCTCTCACATCTCAATGTTTGTTGGAACTCGTTTGCGAGATAAAATCCGCGCATTCCCTCGCTGCCGATCTATCTTTCGCCTTCACAGATCTTAACTTTCGTTAAGAAACTATTCAATCGGCCAGGCCGCCGCTGCGTCGAGGGTGAGCGCATTGTTTTTCTTCTTTTGCTTGCGCATAGCGCGCAACTTTCCGACGCTGCACCCACCGAAAACATCACTTACCGGCATGAGCGCGCACGACCCTGGCCCCACGCCTTTAGTTGGGCCAAAAAGCGAACCCGCAACAGGGGGGCCGGTTTCCCGGCCGGATAGCCGATGGACGCTTGCGACAATCTGCCCCGGCCGGGAGCCCTGCGCCTAAATCACCCGCTTCTCATGCAGCTCGGCGAGATCCTCGCTTGAAAGTCCCAGAACCTCGGACAAGACCTCGTCCGTGTGCTGGCCCAGTGCCGGGCCCAGCGTGTCGACCCGGCCCGGGCTGTCCGACAGCCGCGGCAGGGAATTCGGCACCACCACCACCTCGCCCAGCTGGTCGTCGTCGATCGGCTTGAGATTGCGGCGGCAGCAGATATGCCGGTCGGCGAAAATGTCCGCGATGGTGTTGAGCGGGCCGACCGGCGCGCCGGCCGCGAGGCAGCGGTCCATGATCTGGTCGCGGGTCAGCGCCCCGGCCCAGTTGGCGACGATCTCGTTCACTTCGTGGCGTGACTCGATACGCCGGCGGTGCTCGCCATAGGTGCTGCTGGAGGCCAGCTCCGGCCGGTCCATGGCATCGCACAGCCGCTCCCAAAGCTTGTCGGTGGTGCAGGCAAACGCCACCCACCGGTCGTCCTTGGTCCGGAAATGGCCGAGCGGGCAGGCGATGACGTTGTGCGGCCCGTAGCGCTCCCGCACCTTGCCGTACATGGCGTAGGCCGGGGCCAGCTCGTCGGTGAGCCGGAAGACGGATTCGAAGAGCGCCACGTCGATATACTGGCCCTGCCCGGTCAGCTCCTTGTGGTGCAGAGCGATGAGAATGCCGATCGCTCCGTAGAGGCCGGAAATATAGTCCCCCAGCGTCGTCGAGCCCGGGGTCACCGGGGTCTCGCGCGGCATGCCGGCCAGATAGGCGAGCCCGCCGACGGCATGGGCGATGCGGGCGAAGCCCGGCCGGTCGCGATAGGGCCCGTCCTGGCCATAGCCGGAGACGCGCAGCATGATCAGGCCGGGATTGATCTCCCGCAGCACCTCCCAGCCCAGGCCCCATTTCTCCAGGGTGCCGGGGCGGAAATTCTCGCAGACCACATCGGTCCCGGCCACAAGGTCCTTGAAGATCTGTGCGCCCTGCTTGGAGCGCAGATCGACCGTCACGGACTTCTTGTTTCGCCCTTCCGACATCCAGGCCAGCGAGCGGCCCTCGATGCCGGTCGGCGAGCCGAAATTCCGGCAGGGATCGCCGCCGATCGGGTGTTCGACCTTGAGCACCTCGGCGCCGAACTCGCCGAGAATGCCGGCGCTGTAAGGCGCGGCGATGAAAGTGGCGACATCGATGACCCGGACGCCGTCGAGCGGCAGCGGGCCATTGGCGGTGGCTAGGGCGGCCATGGCCGTGTCCTTTCCTGTCCTTGTGCCGTGCGGGCGGGAGCGCAGGCGCGCCTCAGACCACCCTGGCCTCATGCAGTTCGCGGATCTCGTGCGCGGCAAAGCCGAGCAGAGTCTCAAGCACCTCGTCGGTGGCATTGCCGAGCGGCGGGCCGAGATTGCGGATGCGCCCCGGCGTTTCCGACAGCCGCGGCAGGCAGCGCGGCACCACGACGTCGCCGATGCCCGGCTCATGCACCGTCTCCAGCACCTGGCGGGCCCGGAAATGCTCATCGGCGAAGATGTCGGCGATATTGTTCAGCGAGCCGATCGGCACATCGGCCTTCAGGCATTTCGCCATCAGCTCCTCGCGCGTCATCGAGGCCGTCCAGTCGCTGACGATCCTGTCGACATCCTTGCGGGCGGCGAGGCGCTTGGCCTGCAGGCCATAGGCGGAGCTGGAGGCCAGCTCCGGCCGGTCCATGGCGTCCTCGGCGAGGCGCGCGAACATCTTGTCGTTGGTGCAGGCGATGGCCACCCACTTGTCGTCCTTGGTGCGGAAATGGCCGTGCGGGCAGGCGATCACCGTCCCCGAGCCCTCGCGCTCCCGTACCTTGCCGTACAGGGCATAGGCGGCGGCGATCTCGTCGAGCTGGCGGAACACCGCCTCGTAGATGCCGACATCGATGACCTGGCCCTTGCCGGTCTCCCGGCGCTGGCGCAGCGCCAGCATGATGCCGATAGCACCGTAGAGGCTGGACATATAGTCGCCGAGCGGTGTCGAGCCCGGCACCACCGGGGTCTGGCCGGGGAAGCCGGCCAGATAGGACAGCCCGCCAAAGGCATGGGCGATATGGGCAAAACCCGGACGGTCGCGATAGGGCCCGGTCTGGCCGTAGCCGCTGACCTGCAGCATGACGAGCCCGGGATTGACCTCGCGCAGCACGTCCCAGCCCAGGCCCCATTCCGCCATGCGGCCGGGGCGGAAATTCTCGATCAGCACGTCCGATTTGGCGATCAGTCTGCGGAACAGCTCCGCGCCTTTCGGCACCCGCAGGTCGATGGTGACCGACTTTTTGTTGCGGGCCTCGCTCAGCCAGGCCAGCGTCGAATCCGACCGGCTGGTCGGGGTGCCGAAGCGCCGGAACGGGTCGCCGGCGACCGGATGCTCGACCTTCAGCACTTCGGCGCCGAATTCGCCGAGCAGCGCCGCCGCGTAGGGTCCGGCAATGAAGGTGCCGACATCGACGATCCGGATGCCTTCGAGCGGCAGGCGGCCGCCATTGCCGTCGGGCTCGGCTCTGGTCAGGGTGCCGCCGTTCGGGTCGGCGGCCGGGTCAGTGATCATGGGTCCTCCCAGACTGTAAAATTATCGTCATAAAGCGCACGTTGCTCCCGGACCGTCGGACTTCGTTTCCTATTGACTCACACAAGTCAATTTTTATTGCCGCGCCGGTCTCGTTTGGGCACGTTATATGCAAAACCATAAGAGAACACGGGTCAACACGTTTCGGGAGAGATACCCATGAATCGCATGTTAGAGGGGGTTCGGGTGATCGAAGGCTCCGCCTTCGTTGCCGCGCCGCTTTGCGGCATGACCCTGGCGCAGCAGGGCTGCGACGTCATCCGCTTCGACCCACTGCGCGGCGGCCTGGATGCCCGGCGCTGGCCGCTGACCAAGGACGGCAAGAGCCTGTACTGGGCGGGCCTCAACAAGGGCAAGCGCTCGCTGGCCGTCGACACCCGCAAGCCCGAGGGGCGAGAGCTGGTGACCGCGCTGATCCAGGCGCCGGGTCCCGGCAACGGCATCTTCCTGACCAATTTCCCGGTGACCGGCTGGCTGTCCTACGAGACCCTGAAGGAGGGCCGCGAGGACCTGATCATGCTCAACCTGCTGGGCAATCCCGACGGCAGCTCGGCGGTCGACTACACGGTCAACTGCGCCGTCGGCATCCCCTTTGCCACCGGCCCGGCCCATGGCGACGTCGCCGTCAACCCGATCAACCATGCCCTGCCGGCCTGGGACCTGATCACCGGCGTCACCGCGGCACTCGGCCTCGTCACCGCCGAGCGCCACCGCCGCCTGACCGGCGAGGGCCAGTTCATCAAGCTGTCGCTGTCGGACGTCGCCATGGCCATGGTCGGCAATCTCGGCTATATCGCCGAGGCCGAGGTGATGCACGAGGATCGCCACGCCTTCGGCAACTATCTGTACGGCGCCTATGGCCGGGATTTCCTCACCCGGGATCACCGCATCATCTACATCGTCGCCATCACCGAGCGTATGTGGACCGAACTCGGCCGGGCGACCGGGCTGGCGGACCGTTTCAAGCTGATCGAGCCGCTGCTCGACGTCGACCTCAGCAAAGAAGGCGAGCGGTTCAAGGCGCGCGATGCCATCTCGGCGGTGATCGAGCCCTGGGTGGCGGCCCGGACGCTGGACGAGATCAAGATCGCCTTCGAGGGCACCGGCGTGTGCTGGGGACCGTACCAGACCTTCCAGCAGATGCTGGAGGAGGACCCGCGCTGCTCCGAAGCCAATCCGATGTTCAAGGAGATCGAACAGCCCGGCATCGGCAGCTACCTTGTGCCCGGCTCGCCGCTGGAATTCGGCCGCGCCGGGCGAGGGACGCCAAGGCCGGCGCCGATGCTGGGCCAGCACACGGACGAGATCCTGTCGACTGTGCTGGGTCTCGGCGACGGCCAGATCGGCAAGCTGCGCGACGAGAAGGTCGTCGGCGGCCCGATCGCGCTGTAAACAGAGGCTGTCGGGGGTTCGGCTTCGCCTCACCGCCGCGCTGCCGTAGGTTGGGTTGAGTGCAGCGAAACCCAACACACAACACGTTGTAAAGTTGGGTTGAGCGCAGCGAAACCCAACACACGCCAAGGACCTGTTCTGCCATGCCTCAGGACAATGCCGCCCCCGCGCTCACCGACTGGATCGGTGCGCAGGAAGACCGGGAAGAGACCATCGCTCCTCTCCCCGTGCAGCGCGTCCTCGCCATGCTCGACGAGGACCCGCACAGCATCGGCGAGGGCGATCCGCTGCCGCTGCTCTGGCAGTGGTTCTACTTCCTGCCGCTGACGCCGCAGTCGGAACTCGGCACGGACGGCCATCCGAAGCGCGGCGGCTTCCTGCCGCCGGTCCCCCTGCCCCGGCGGATGTTCGCCGGGGCCCGCATGACCGTTCACACGCCGCTGACCGTCGGTCACCCGACGACCCGGACCGGAACGGTGCTCAAGGTCTCGGAAAAGAGCGGCGGCAGCGGCCGGCTGGTCTTCGTCACCGTGCAGTACGAATTCCGCCAGGCCGGCGCGCTGTGCCTGACCGAGGAGCAGGACATCGTCTATCGCGAGCCGGGCGCGCCCGTCCCGGCACCGCCCGTCACCGCCTTCCCGGCGGCCCCGGAGGGGGCCTGGAGCCGCATGGTCTCGCCGGACCCGCGGCTGCTCTTCCGCTTCTCCGCCCTCACCTTCAACGCCCACCGGATCCATTACGACCGGCCCTATGCGATGACCGAGGAAGGCTATCCCGGTCTTGTCGTGCATGGGCCGCTCACCGCGGTGCTGCTGATGGAGCTGCTGCGCGCCCATTCCGGCCGGCCGGTGACCGGCTTCAGCTTCCGCGGCCGGGCGCCCCTGTTCGACCTCGCCCCGTTCCGCGTCATGGCCATGCCCGGCGACGATTCGATCGCGATGGAGGCCCACGGCCCCGACGGCACCCTCGCCATGACCGCGACGGCCGAATTGGGCTGAGCGCCGGCCCGGCACCATATCCAGGGCATGAGCATTCCGAGAGACCCTGATGACCGGCATTGACCCTGTTCTCTACGAAAAGCTGGCGGCGCTCCCCGAGACCGAGATCGGCGAAATCCTCCGCGGCGAGCTCTTCACCAGCCCGCGGCCGGCCCCGCGGCACGCGAACGTTATCGTCGAACTGTGTGACAAGGTCGTCGGCCCGTTCCGACACGGGCGCGGAGGGCCGGGCGGCTGGTGGATCCTGACCGAACCGGAAGTCCATTTGGGCGGCGAGGTGGTCGTCCCGGACCTTGCCGGCTGGCGGCGGGAGCGGATGCCGGCCTTTCCCGATTCGGCCGCGGTTCACTTGGCGCCGGACTGGGTCTGCGAGGTCCTCTCGCCCTCGGGCGGCCGACGGGACCGCGTCATCAAGAGCGGGATCTACGCGGAGAAAGGGGTGCCGTTCCTCTGGTTCGTCGACCCGATCGCGCGAAGTCTGGAGGTGTTGCGGCTGACCGACGAGGGCTGGCTGATCGACGCCGCCTTCGGCGACACCGACACGGCCCGCGCCAAACCGTTCGACGCTATCGACATCCCGCTCGCCGATCTGTGGCCCGATTGAGAGGTCGCAGGGTGTCACGTGATAGCGCTCCTTTCGGCATGTCGGCGATCGGGTGCGTCGGAGTCAGGACCGGCCTACCATCGTATCCTTGATGGCTCGCATTCCCGGAGTTTCAGATGACCGGCACGGATCCAGCTCTCTACCGGAAATTGGAGGCGCTCCCAGAGACCCAAATCGGGGAAATCCTGCGCGGCGAGCTGTTCGCCAGCCCGCGCCCAGCCCCGCGGCATGGCCGCGTCATAATCGAGCTGGGCCGAGTCCTGCTGGACCCCTTCGATCACGGGCACCATGGCCCCGGGGGCTGGTGGATCATGACGGAGCCGGAAGTCCATTTGAGCGCGGAGGTCCTCGTCCCGGACCTGGCCGGCTGGCGACGGGAACGGATGCCCGCTTTCCCCGACTCGGCCGCGGTTCCTTTGGCGCCTGACTGGGTCTGCGAAGTCATCTCCCCCTCGGGCGGCCGCCGGGACCGGGTCATCAAGAGCGGGATCTACGCGGAGAACCGGGTGCCGTTCCTCTGGTTCGTCGACCCGATCGCCCGGAGCCTGGAGGTGCTGCGGCTGACGGACGAAGGCTGGTTGATCGACGCCGCCTTCGGCAACGACGACCTGGCGCGCGCCAAACCCTTCGACGCCATCGACCTCCCCCTGGCGGACCTCTGGCCGGATTGAGAAGTCATTTTGGAAAAGCGATACGGGGGTAAGCATGACGGAAACGCTTGCAAACCATTGGCGGAGGCCCTGATCCCCGATGACCGGTGTTGATCCTATTCTTTACAGAGAACTCGAGGCCCTGCCCGATACGCAGATCGGCGAGATTTTGCACGGCGAGCTGTTCGCCAGCCCGCGCCCGGCCCCGCGGCATGCCCGCGTCATCGGAGCCCTGAACCAGGCCCTGATGGGGCCCTATGATTTCGGCCGGAACGGCCCGGGCGGCTGGTGGATCCTGACCGAGCCGGAAATTCACCTGAGTTCGGAAGTCCTGGTCCCGGACCTTGCCGGCTGGCGGCGCGAGCGCATGCCCGCCTTCCCGGACTCGGCCGCGGTAACTTTGGCGCCGGACTGGGTCTGCGAGGTCGTCTCGCCCTCGGGCGGCCGCCGGGACCGCGTCATCAAGAGCGGGATTTACGCGGAGAACCGGGTGCCGTTCCTCTGGTTCGTCGACCCGGTCGCCCGAAGCCTGGAGGTGCTGCGGCTGACGGACGAAGGCTGGCTGATCGACGCCGCCTTCGGCGACACCGACCGGGCGCGCGCCAAACCCTTCGACGCCATCGACCTCCCCCTCGCCGACCTCTGGCCGGATTAAGGCGCCGACCGGACAGGCTCAGCCGGCGCCCTTGGCGCAATCTCCACACAGCGGGGCGGCGGGGTCGATGCGGAGGCGGGGCGGGTCGATGTCCTCGCCGCAGCGGACGCAGAACCCGTAGTCGCCGGCGGCGATGCGGGAGAGGGCCGCCTGCAGCTTGCGCTTCTCGGTCTGGCGGCGGCGTTCGGTGGCCAGCGCCATCTGCTGCTGCTGCATCGCGTCCATGCGGGAGAGGCGGCCGACGCTCTGCTGGTCGAGTTCGACCGCCTTGCGGCTGTCGGCGCTGGACGCATCGATACGCTCCAGCTCCGCCAGCGACGCCTGCAGGGTCTCCTTCAAGGTTTCGATTTCAGCGTCGGTCAGCATGAACACCTATG
>JAAAOG010000211.1 GCA_009909005.1 Alphaproteobacteria bacterium
TCTTGAAGACGAGGCAGGAGACGAAGCGCTCGAACGGATCCTGGCGCAGGAACAGGGCGGTGCGCTGGCGCTCGCGCAGGTGAAAGATGCCGAGCGCGATCTCAACCAGCTCCTCCTCCTCGATCTGGTAGAGCTCGTCGCGGGGATAGGTGTCGAGAATGTGCTGCAGGGCCTTGGCGCTGTGGCCGGCCGCCTCGAACCCGGCGCGCTCCAGCACCCGCGCCACCTTGCGGCGCAGGAAGGGGATATCGCGCGGGCTTTCGGTATAGGCGCTGGAGGTGAACAGGCCGGCGAAGAGGCGCTCGCCGACCACCGCGCCGCCGGCCGAGAAGGACTTGATGATGACCGTGTCGAGATGCACCGAACGGTGCACGGTCGACAGCCGGTTGGCCTTGGTCACCGTCAGCAGGCTGCGTTCGGTGACGAAGCGCTGCATGTCCGCCGGCATCCAGGCGAAGTCGCGGCGCAGGCCTTCGAACACGGTGACGTCGCGGTCGCGGAGAACGCCGAGCCCGGTGCCGGCGACGACATTGGTGCCGGTCTGGTCGTCGACCTTGTCGAAGCGGTATTCGCGATAGCCGAGGAAGGTGAACTGGTTGGTGTCCAGCCATTTCAGGAAGGCCAGGACCTCCCCGACATCGACGTCGTCGCCGACCGGCGGCGGGCTGCTCTCCAGTGCGGCGATGATCTCCTGCAGCCGCTTGCGCATGGTTGCCCAGTCGCCGACCGCGGCGCGGACATCGGCGAGCACCGCCCGGATCTTCGCCTCAATGCGCTGCAGCGCCTCGGCCGAGCCCTGCTCGTCCACCTCCATATGGATGAAGCTTTCCGACACCGCCTCGGGCGGGTCGGCGTCGGGCGGGGCGATGTCGGTCATCTGCCCGTCGGCATCGCGGAACACCCGCATGACGGGATGGATGACCAGGTGCACGGTCAGGCCCAGCGCATTCAGCCCGGCGGTGATCGAGTCGACGAGGAAGGGCATGTTGTCGTTGACCACCTCGACCACGGTGTGGCCGCTGTGCCAGCCATGCTCCTCATAGGCGGGGGTGTAGGCGCGGACCCTCGCCTCGCCGCGCCGCCGCGCGCCGCCGAAGGTCCACAGGCTGAGCGCCGCGCCATAGAGGTCGGCGGGCTGCTCGCCGGCGATGTCGCCGATCGGCACGTGCCGGTAATAGAGGCGGACGAAGCGGTCGGCGATCTTGGCCTTGGATTTGGGCAGGCGGGCGCGGACGAGCTGGCGGACGGCGTCGATCAGCTCGGCCTTGCGGCTTTCGCTCCGCGGCGGCATGGGGCGATATCCTCCGGATGGGCTGGGGCGGCTTGGCCTGCCGCTCTCTCATGCCCCTATCCTACGCCGCCCATGCGCCGGCGCAACCCACGGCCCGGGAAGAATGGCTGAGCCGCCCTTGCCTTATCAAAAAGGCAGAATATGCGATTCAATATCCATTCGTCTATGCAGAATTCTAATCACCTGAATTTCGGAATTTACAAGTCTGTACACTATGAAGTGGGAGCGCGCTACATATTTTCTGTAAGAAGGCGCAATATCTCCAAGTGATCGACCGATTTCGGAATTCTGGGAAATCACGCCGAAAGCTTGATCGAGTGCTTGAATATATGCGTCGGCTGTAGCAAGGCCCCAATGCTTGTTGCTATAGCGCCAGATCTCCTTCAAATCGGATCGCGCCTGCGGGCGAAGGCGAACCTCAGCCATTGGCGCCCGTCTTGTCGCGGACCTCCCTTAAGAATGTGTCGAGGTCAAAGGGTTCTGCAGGTCCGCTTTCTTCACCGTCGCGGATCGCATCACGCAGGGCCGCCCGCTTGCTTTCCTCGGCATCGAGCAGACGCAGGCCGGCGTCAACGACCTCGCCAGTGCCGCGGAAGCGGCCCGTCTTGACAAGCCGATCGACCATGTCCTGCTGCTCCGCGCTCAGGACCAGCGATGTCCGCTCGTTCATCTTTTGCCTCCGTCTCCATTCAGCATCTTGCCTGATACGTGGTTCCATGCCGCATCGTGGCCAATCACCGCGTCGTGGAGGAGCGACGCCCGCAGACGGACCCGGCCCTCTGTGGTTGGCATCCTAAGAGTCGATGCCGGCGTCCTGCTGGGCGCGCCGCCGCTTGCCTGGCCTGTCGGCATGCCCCCCGGCGGCGGACAACGGCCGCTATGCGGGGTCGCGGCCGGCCGGGTTTGGTGGGGCCTCGCGGCCGTAATGGTCGTCGAAGCGCCGGATGTCGTCTTCGCCCAGATAGCTGCCCGACTGCACCTCGATCAGCTCCAGCGGGATCCGGCCGGGGTTTTCCAGCCGGTGCGGCGTGCCGATCGGGATGAAGGTGCTCTCGTTCTCGTGCACCAGCCGCACCGTCTCGCCGCAGGTCACCCGGGCGGTGCCGCGCACCACCACCCAGTGCTCGGCCCGGTGATAGTGCATCTGGAGGGACAGCTGCGCCTCCGGCTTGACGGTGATGCGCTTGACCTTGAAGCGCGGCCCCTGGTCGACGCCCTGATAGCTGCCCCAGGGCCGGTGCACGGTGGTGTGCGCCTCGCTCTGGGTGCGGCCCTCCTCATGCATGCGGGTGACCAGCAGCTTGACGTCCTCGCAGCGTTCGCGCGGCACGATCAGCGTCGCATCGTCGGTGGCGACCACCACCAGGTCCTTGACCCCGGCCGCGGCCAGCAGCGGGCCGTCGCTGCGCAGATAGCAGCCGGCGGTGTCGACCGCCACCACCTCGCCGGTGCGGACATTGCCGGCCGCGTCCTGCGGCCCCAGCTGCCACATCGCCGCCCAGGAGCCGAGATCGTGCCAACCGAAGGCGGCCGGTACCACGGCGGCATGGTCGGTCTTCTCCATCACCGCGTGGTCGATGGAGATCGACGGACTGGCATTGAACCCTGCCGGGTCCAGCCGCACGAAGTCCATATCCTCCCGGGCGGCATCCAGGGCGCGGGCGGTGGCCTCGACGATCTGCGGCTGGAAGCGGCCGAGCTCCTCCAGCACATGGCCGGCAGAGAACAGGAACATGCCGCTGTTCCAGACATAGTTCCCCTCGGCAAGGAAGGACTCGGCCTGCGGGCGGCCCGGCTTTTCGACGAAGCGCTCGACGCTGTAGCCGCCGGGCACCGCGTCCAGCGGCTCGCCGATGCGGATATAGCCATAGCCGGTGTGCGGCTCGGTCGGGCGGATGCCGAAGGTGACCAGCCGGTTGTCCGCCGCCGCCCGGGCGCCCAGCGCCAGGGTTTCGAGAAAGGCCTCGGTCTCGGCGATCAGATGGTCGGAGGGCAGCACCGCCATCATCGCCGCCGGGTCTCGCGCCTTGAGGATATGGGCGGCGACGGCGATGGCCGGCGCGGTGTTGCGGCCCGATGGCTCCAGCACCAGCGTCGCGCCGGCGATGCCGGCGGCCCGCAGCTGCTCGGCGATGATGAAGCGGTGGGCCTCGTTGCAGATGATGATCGGCGGGGCGAAGCCGCGAGCCGGCGCCACCCGCGCCAGGGTCTGCTGCAGCAGGCTGCTCTCGCCGACCAGCTGCGTCAGCTGCTTGGGATAGAGCGAGCGCGAAACCGGCCAGAGCCGCGTGCCGGCACCGCCCGACAGGATGACGGGATGAATACCGGTGAAGTCGGATGATGGCATGACTTTCCGTCCCGGAAGGGCAAACGGTCCTGATCGAAACCCCGAATGCCGACGCGGATACACGATCGGGCGCGGCGCCGCAAGCCGGCCCGGCTCCGATCGCCACCAGAGTATGCACGCATGGGTACGCCGAAAAAATGGCCGGAATGCGCTCTGTGCGTGCCCCGCGCGCCGGCTCAGGCGGTGCGCTGCGCCTTCAACGGGGCGATCGCCGCGATGTGCTGAGGCGAGAGACCGCAGCAGCCGCCGACGATCTGCACGCCGGCTTCCACCCAGTCGGAGGCGAACCGCAAGAACTCCTCGGGCGGGATCACGTCCTCGAACTGCCAATGCGGCATCTTGAAATAGCCGGAATCCGGATAGGCCATCAGCGGCCCGGCATAGGCCCGTCGCACCAGGGCGACGGCATCGCCGATCGTGTTCGACGGCGTGTGCATGACGCCGGCCGCGGCCACGTCATACTCCTTCAGGATACCGACCAGCTCTTCGAACGGCATCTCCCTGTCCGGCGCGAAGCTGAGGACACGGCCCGTCTCGTCCCGGCGCGCGGAGAACCCGGCCCAGACCGGCAGACCGCTCTCGGTTGCCGCCTTGAATGCGGGCGCGCTGCGTTCCGGGTCGTACATCATCTCCAGCACGATGAGATCGCAGCCTTCGGCGCGGAGCAGCGCCGCCATCTCCCCGAACGCCTCCGCCATCTCCGCGGCCGAGGGCATGCGGGACCGGTCCACCCGGGCGGTTCCGCCGGACACCGGGCTCATATGCGACAGCGAGCCGGCGACCAGGACATCGGCCCGCCCGCTCGCCTCCCGCGCCTGGTGGGCGGTGCGGACGGCCGTCGCGTTGATCTCCTGGACCCGGTCGGCGAGGCCGGCCGGCGTCAGCATCAGGCGCGACGAGGCATAGGTGTTCGCCGTGATGACGTCCGCGCCGGCCGCGATGTAATCGCAATGGATGGCCTCCAGCACGGCCGTGTTCTCCAGCGTCGCCGCCCCGCACCAGGCATCCGGGTTCATCGGCACGCCGCGCCGTTCCAGCTCGGTCCCCGTCCCCCCGTCCAGAATGACGACCCCGCCATCCTTCAGCCGGCGCGCAATGTCGGCATAGCTCATGAATCAAACTCCGTTTTCATACCACGGGCGCCATACTCGGTGAGGGGCGGGGCGCCCCGCCATCACTCATCGCCGACGGCCGCTTTCGGTTTTTCGTCGGCAGGGTAAAACACCACGCGCCCATTCTCAAAATCGATGTCGAGCGTCCCGTCTTCCTCGGCCTGACGGAGGATCTCCTCTTCCGTGAACGCCGCCACCGCCGCCAGGTCGGTCCGGCTTTCGGCCTCGCGCCAGGAGCCGTCTTCCTGTTCGATATACAGCTTGCCGTCATCGAACACCTTAGCGTGCGTCAGCCTGTGCTCGCTCATAGAGGTCAACCTTCTATTTCCGAGCCCGCCGAATGCTGATGACCCGGCGGCGTGCGCCGCGATCAACATGAATCACCGTGACATGCTCCGCATCAAGCTTGCCGACGGCTGCCTTGCGGTCCTCGCCATGCCGCGGAACATCCCGCACGACCGTGAGCCCCGCCAAAACCCTCTTGGCATCACTGAAGTCCAGCTTCCGTTCGGCGATCGTCCGCAGGCGCTTGGCTTCGTCCCATTCGTAGTCCATGGCCCAGGCCCGTTGCGGCTCTCATCACAGAAACATAATGGGGTCAATAGCCGCGCCGGGTCGATGCAAGGCACGTTTCGCTTCTATCACCCGGTCTGACCGCCGGATGCCGATGTTTTCCGTGGCTTCCAGGTGAGCGATACTTTCATTTCGGTTTCGGCGCCGGCCTTGGCAATGATGAACCCGGCCGAACCGGTCATCTTCAGGCCGACATCGATGCTCACCTCCTCGGGCGTCAGGTCGAGGCCCTCGATCATGTCGGCCAAAGAGCCCGCATAGGCTCGCAGGCTCTCCATCGCCTGATCGAACGTGCCCGAGGCCTTGGCGATGACGTCGCCCGCCTCGGTTCGTTTGGGCCCATGGTCGCCCTTGACCTCGATCCCGGTTGCCGCGGCACGCGCGTGGCCCTGCTGCGCCGCGGCCGTCCCCTCATCCACTTCAATCGAGATGGTGCCGTGCGCCGTGTCGTATTGGAGAATCCCGGTCATGCTTCCCCCATTCATAAAACCGCGCTAAAGAAGGTCCACTACCAAACCGTTTCCTGCAAGCCAGTGCGTTGCAAATGGCCGGCAAGTTCGCCCTGCTCATAGGCGCCAGTTCCTTCGGCCCCGATGGCCCCGCCGCCCTGGCGGCGCCGGAAAGCGACGTCATGGAACTGGCGGCAACGCTGAAGGATCCGAAGATCGCCGGGTTCGCCGCAGGCGACGTGAAATTTGCGCTCAACGCCGGCCTGGAGGAGACACAGGGCCTGATCCATTGGCTCTACGCCGGCCGTCATCCGGATGATTTTCTCTGGCTCTACTACACGGGTCACGGGTTCAAGGATCCCCGGGACGGAGAGCTGTATCTCAGCCTGGCCGGCACGAAGAAGGCAGCCCTGTGGACAAACTCTCTGGCTGCACCACAAATCAAGCGGCAATTGCAGTTCAGCGCGTCGCGCCGCAAGCTGGTCGTTCTCGATTGCTGCCACAGCGGTGCGATCGGCCCGCCCGGCGGCATGGTCAAGCGCGGTGCCGAAACGGCGGTCGAGCACGATACCTTCTCGCCGGAGGGCTATGGGGTGGTGACCTTGACGTCGTCCACCGCCGCCCAGACCTCAATTGCCTTACAGAGCGCGTCCGTCTATACGCGCCACCTTGTCGAGGCGCTGCGGTCCGGCAAGGCAGCACCTGAGCACGAGAACCTGACCGCCGATCAGCTGCACGCCTATCTCAGCAAAAGTGTGCGGGCCGAGAGCGGCAGCCTCGAATGGCCGATGGACCCCATGATGTATTCGGCGGTGGAAACGCCGCTGGTCATTGCCCGCAACCCCCGTCCGCGACCAGTCCTGGATAAAGAGCTGGTCGAAGGGCTGTGGTCCGAGGACCTGGACCGCGCCGAGTTGGCGGTCTTTCGGCTTGGGGAGATCGCCCGGGGGTCCGATCCGCATCTGCCCGCCGAAGCGCTCGAAGCGCTGCGAAAGCGGCGTCTTGAGACGCGCACGCTCAGCTACGACGTGGGCAAGCGTATCGACGCGATCCTGGACCCGCCAGGGGCAGCCGACAAAGCTCTCGTTCAATCGACGCAAGAGCAGATCGAAACCCTGAAGCGGCAACACGAGCAGGTCGTCCGGGACCTTGAAGAGCGCCACTCTGCTCTTCAGGACGACCTTGCAACGGCGCAGTCAAAAACAGCCGCCGAAGCCGAATCGGCCGCCCGGGCTCGAGACGAGCGGGATCGCCTGTCCCGACAGTTGGCGGAACTCCAGAGCAAATTGAGTCAGGAAATTGAGGCCGTCAGCTACAATCTGGCGTCGCGGAACCGGAGCCTCATGGACAAGGTCCGGGGCCTCGAAGAGCGGCTTCGGATCGCGCAGCGCTCGGGCGGCAAGGCTGGGCAAGGCCACAGCACGCGGCGGCTCGTTCTGATTGTCAGCATTTCTGCCGGTATGACGGTGACGGGTTTGTTTCTGATGGTCGGCGACTGGAGATGGGTAATCGATAACCCGGAAGCGCCGCCGAAAGCCGGCGATGTCGTGGAGCCGGCGCGTGAGGGGTTCCCGACACTGGTCTACATCCCGGCCGGGACGTTCATCATGGGCTCGCCAGAGGACGAAGAGGGGCGGCATAACGATGAAGGGCCGCAGCGCCAGGTGTCTGTCGACGCGTTCTTCATGGCGCAGACCGAGACGACCTTTGCCCAGTGGGAGGCCTGTGTCGCGGATGGCGGCTGCAACGACTATCAGCGGGACGACGAAGGCTGGGGCGGCGGCCAACGGCCTGTGATCAATGTCAGCTGGAACGACGCCCAATCCTATGTCGACTGGCTTAATTCCAAGGTCGAAGATAGCAACCCCTTCCGGCTACCGAGCGAGGCCGAGTGGGAATATGCCGCCCGGGCCGGGACCACGACGCGGTTCGCCTTCGGTAATCATCTCACCGAAGACCAGGCCAATTTCGGCGGGAACGTCGGACGGACGATAGAGGTCGGCACCTACGACCCGAATGCGTGGGGGCTCTATGACATGCATGGCAATGTCTGGGAGTGGGTGCAGGACTGTAGGATTGCCAGTTACGAGGGCGCCCCGACCGATGGCTCGGCCTGGGAGAGCGGGAACTGCAATCATCTTGTGCTGCGCGGCGGGTCCTGGCGCGGCAATCAGGACGGCGTGCGTGCCGCCGTTCGCCGCGGGCTCCTCCCGGGCTACCGCCTCAGCATTCTCGGTTTTCGTGTTGTGTGTTCGTCTCCATCGACGTGCTCTGACCTCTGATGCGCCGCGCCGCCGCGTGGGGCTATGGGGCAGGCCGGGACATCAATCAGGACCGATCAGGGACAGCGACCGCGATATCTGTGTGGGCGAAGTCCTGTCCCTTGAACAGCAGGGGACAGGATCGTTCGCGGGCCAGCGCATAGGCGAAACAGTCACCGAAGTTCAGCACGTAGGGCATGCAGCTTGCTGCATGCCGGTACCCTCGACAAGCATCCGGACCGGCATGCACATGTGCATGCCCTACGGCGCTGTATCACTGAAGCACCGACATCGCCGGAAACTCGTCCAAGGCGGAGAGCCCCTCGGACCCGATGCGTCGGTAGAGGACGATCCGGGGCTCAAACAGGTTGACAGCGCCGATCAGCCGGATCGGCGCCGCCGCGATCACCTGGTTGAATTGGCGCCGTTCGGGCTCGTCCGACAGGATCGCGATCAGGGCCGACGTGTCGAGGGCAATCACGACGGCAAGCCATGCGCATCATAGCCGAGAATCAGATCGGCCGGCCGATCGTCGCGGACCGGCAGCCGGGCGCAGTCAACGGCGATCCGATCGAGCCCATCGGCCAGGGCGGCGGCCGCGGGCGCGTCCGGTTGGTCAGGCGGTTGAAGGTGACGCATGCGCCCAAGCCGTTCTTCAAGCGCTGCGCGCACGGTTTGCGACACCGTCTCGCCGGTCAGGGCGGCAAGCTCCTCCGCCAGCGCGCGGGTCGTCTCGTCCATCATGGTCCGCTGCATGGTCGACGGTCCTTTACCATCACTGTAGTGCGAGCCCCGCCTGTTGTCGAAGAGTTGGCGCAGCGCTTCAGCACGTAGGGCATGCAGCTTGCTGCATGCCGGTACCCTCGACAAGCACCCGGACCGGCATGCACATGTGCATGCCCTACGGCCGCCTGAATGGCAACAGAGGTGCCCCTAAAAACCGAAACTTGTGGCGGATCGGGGGTTGCACCCCCGATCCGGGGCTTTACGGCCGCGCCGCTGAGAACGGTCCGGTCGGGAGTACAACTCCCGACCGGCTTTGGACCGAAAAAAACCGGAACCGGCGCTTCGCGCCGGTGGCGCCGCGGGACGCGGCGCTTCAGGAGTCAGTGGTCGAAGATGGGGACGAACGCACAACACGAAAACCGACAGAGTAGTAACGGAGGCTCGGGAAGGACCTGAAGCGGAAGGCCGCACGCGCGTGGTCCAGAACGTCGATCCAGGACCCGCCGCGCAGCACACGGGTAGACTGTATTTCGTCATTAGAGGGGTAATAGAAGCTGTCGCACCACTCCCAGACATTGCCGGCCAGGTCCTCGATGCCCAGCACCGCCTGCCGGGCGCGGGGGAACAGCCCGACCGGCGAGGTGACGTCCAGGCCAGTCTCACTGGTGTTGCAGATGCCGTCCTCCCACTCGTGGCCCCATGGGAACGCCAAGCCGTTCGGCCCGCGGGTGGCAGCCTCCCATTCCTGCTCGGTCGGCAGCCGGCCGCCGGCCCAGGCGGCGCAGGCCTGCGCCTCCCAGAAGCTGACCCCGACCACCGGCTGGTTGGGGGCATTCCAGCGCCGGTCCTGCCACAGCCATGGTTCGGTGATGCCCTGCTCCTGGAGCCACGCCAACCCCTCGTCCGACCACCAACCGTTCTCGTTTGACGGATCGTAGCCGCCGGCCTCGATGAACTCCTGAAACTGGCCGTTGGTCACAGGATAGCGCCCTATCCGGAACGGCGCCGTGATCTCGACAATCTCCGATTTGTCCTTGCCATAGGGGTAGCGCGCGGCCGGGACCTCGACATAGGCCTCGGGGTCGCGCAGGCTCTTGATGCGCGGATCGCCGAGCCGCCCCAGGGTCACCCCCAGCGCCTGCCGCGCCGTCACCTCGACCTCGTCCTCAATGGCGTCGAGCGTGAGGCGGGTGAACGTTTCTCTAACTGCGTCGGGGACCGGGCGGTTCTTGGCCAGAATGAGGTCGAGTGCCTCGGCGATGAAGTGCGCCGGCGCGGCATTGGCCCTGACCGCCGCTGGTGCCTGCTCCTCAATCAGCCGGCCGAGCAGACGCGAACCCCAGTCCGGCCGGCTCCGATCCACCTTGCCGGCGAACAGAAACAGGAGCGTCAGGCGCCATTCCGGAATGGCGCATCGTGCCCGAAAGTCGGCTGGCAGGTCGTCGCTGCATCTGAGCATCCGCTCGGCGGCGAGATATTCCTGAAAACTCAGATGATAGAAGGCAACCTGCCGCTCTGGCCGGGGCAGAAGAAGTCCCGATTTGACCAGCAATTCGTCCAGCCGGACAGCCGGTTCGACACGCCGATCCTCTTCGGACCATCCCTCATCGGCAATGTCGCGCAGAACCTGTACGGCTTCGCCCTCGCTGACCTGGGCCGCCGGGCTGTTGCGCGGTTCGTCCTCCGTTCCTTCGTGCATGCGCAGGGCGATGGCCTCCAGCCGCGCCTTGATCGGCTCCGTCTGGCGCGGGCCGCCCGGGAAACGGTTAAACAGAACGTTATCGACGATGCGCCTGTAGAGCTTATAGCGATCCTCGGGCAGGCGCCCGCCGCTGTCATAGAGAATGCAAAGCGCCGTCAGCAGCATGGGGTTTTCGGCGAGCGGGTCCAGCTCTTGCCGGCGGTCGTCAATGGTCGCGATGAGGCCTGGTGCCAGCTCCTCCTTGCGGAGAGTGTGGAACCAGCGGCGGACGAACAGCTCCTGCACCTCCTGCGGCAGCGGCGCCAGCGGGGCCTCGTCGAGGCGAAGACGTGAGAGCCAGGCTCGTTCCATCCCAGCAGGACGGCTGGTCAGGAAGATTCGGTTTCCCGCCTTCCGCCAGGCGGGCAGGGCATCGGCCAGACCGCTCAAGACAAGTTCGCGGGGAAAGACCGTAACGCCCTCGCGGGTTGCGACTTCGGGAAGCTCGTCGAGCCCGTCCAGCAGCAGGAAGGCGCTGCCGGCCCTCAGATGCGCCGCCAGCACCTCACCGGGAAGGTCCGGCGTTGCGGCGTCGACCCAGGCGGCCAGGGCGCGTTCCAGCTCCGCCCGATGCCAGGTCTGGCCGACACGGCCCCAATCGGTGCGGGGTGCGAATTCCCGAAACGGCACCAGCAACGGCAGCCGGCCGCGCAGGCGGTCGGGCAAGGGCTCGGCGACATCGTCAGGGGCCGGGACGGGGTGGCAGAGGTCCTCGTCGGCGATGCTGCGCAGGACCGCCCAGCGGCAGAAGGTCGATTTGCCGGCCCCGGCCGGCGCCAGGACGATCAGCGACTCGTCGTTCAGACGCTCAAGCAGCGGCACGAGCCGCCGCTCCTCGGCCTCCGGCCTCTCCCTGCCTTCGGTTCTGTCGGCGCGAGCCGGCGGCGCGGTGAGTGCCGGAACATAGATATGGCCGAGCTGGAAGGCGTGCCCCCTGTCGGCTTCCTGGCCCAACAGGTCGACATCGGCATAGGTGCGCCTAAGCCAATCGAGATAGGCCGGCGGGATTTCCAGGGTCGTGTTCGGCGGGCCGGCAAGCTCTGTGATGGATTCGACAAGATGATTGTAACCAACGTGATCCCGATCGCTGGGCCACCCGAAAAGGTCGGCATAGTTGTTATGCCGGAAGCCCAGCGGGGGCTTTACGTCGTGGAGTCTCGCCGGCACAAGAATATTACGATCGCGTGCATCAACCGCCTCGTCTTTCACATAGCCTGACTTGATCGATGTTGCCGACCAAAGGACAACAACACAGCTTGCGGCGTTGAGCTCTCGTTGGATGATGTCATCGAAGGCTGGTCCAGCGAGGATGTTGCGGTCCCAGAAGACCGACCAGCCGTGCGCCTCCAGCGCGGCGGCGAGGCGCTCCGCCGTCCTCTCGTCTTCTCGCGCATAGGAAATGAAAACGTCAGCCATGGCCGCTGCGGCTCCCCGGCAAATTTCTTTGCGGGAGTTTAGCGGGCAGATCGCGAAAGGGGCAATGCCGTGTCAGAGAGTCATTTGGCCTTTTGCTCGCGCAGGGCTCTTGCCGGACGACGGAAATGCAATCCGCGGCGGATCGAGCCGGACCATGGCGAGAGGCGCGCTGTGCGCAAACCGGCCGGGGCCGTGGAAGCGATGGTGGGCGCGGCTGGGATTGAACCAGCGACCCCCGCCGTGTGAAGACGGTGCTCTCCCGCTGAGCTACGCGCCCATCGCCAACCGGTAATGTCAGGGCCCGGGCGGGCGAAGTCAAGCGCCGGACGCGGCGCGTTTCGAACGGCCGGCGGGCGGTCAGGCGGGCGGTCAGGCGGGCGGTCAGGCGGGGTCGGCCGGGATCAAGTCGAAGGCGATGCTGATGCGGCGGCCGGGGCCGCGCGTCGGCACGGTGGCGTGGAAGAGGTGCGAGGGGAACAGCACCAGCAGCCCGGGCTCCGGGCAGATGCGGCGGATTTCCGGCTCGAACGGCGCCGGCAGGTCGTAGCCGGGCCGGCCGAATTCGATCCAGCCGGCCTGGTCGGGATCGTCCTCGCGCGTGTCGGGCGGCACCTGCACGTAGTAAACGCCGGAGAGCCAGCCGGCCGGGTGCATGTGCGGCGCCTGGTGGCCGGCCTCGTCGAGCAGCGTCGCCCAAATCTGCAGGGTCCAGTCCACAGGTCTGGCGGCGAGCCACGGGTCCTGCGGGTCCGCGGGCGCGGCGGCCAGGAAGGCCTCCAGCCGCAGGCGCAGCTCGGTCTCGAAATCGCGCAGCACCGGGGCCGCACCGGGGCCGAAATAGTCGGTCTGGGTGCCGCCCTTGGTGGTGCTGCCGGCGCGCTCCCATTGCAGGTCGGGGTCGGCCTCCAGGGTTTCGGCCAGGGTGTCGTTGAAGTCGTCGAGCGAGTCGAAGGCCGGCGGCCAGTCCAGCCGCAACACGCTGATCTGCCGGTCGAGGTCGACGAAATGCCGGGCCGCCGCGTGCTCGCCCAGCGATTTCAGGGCCAGCCAGCTGTAGACGAGCGTGTTGGCGGTGCGCCGGCCGAGATTATAGGCGGTCTCCAGCGCCCCGATCGCGGTTTCCGGGTCGCCGGCAAGACAGGCGGCAAGCCCGAGATTGTACTGCGCCTCGCCATGCTGCGGGGCGAGGGCGACCGCCTGCCGCTGCGCCGCCAGCGCCTCCTCGGGCCTGCGCAGCCGGATCAGCGTGACGCCGAGATTGAGGTGAAAGCCGGCCGCTTCCGGCCGCGCGGCGATGGCCCGGCGGATCAGGTCGACCGCCTCCTCGTACGCCCCGCGCTGGCCGGCGATCAGGCCGAGCAGATGCAGCGCCTCCGCCTGGCCGGGCTCCGCCTCCAGCACCCGCCGGCAGAGCCGCTCCGCCTCCTCAACCGGCCCCGCCGCCTGGTGGGCGACCGCCTCGTCCATAAGCGCGGATGCCAGGCCCATTGACCGTGTTCCGTTTGTGTTTTGTAAAGCGGTCGGAATAACAACCGCAGAAGCCATATTTTCAATTGCGCTGGGCGAAGATCAAGGGGTATCCGGACGAAATGTAGGAGCGGCGGCTGAAGACAAATAATCACGCCCAATTGGTTTCTGCTCGCCCATCTGGCCGCGCTGTCGATGCCGACTCCGAAGCTGGCCGGGCAGTACGACCAGCTGACCGTCGCCGACAGGTCAACCGCCAGCGGCATCGGCCGCCATAGAATCCAGGACCATTTAGCCCGGCTCACGCAAAACCACCTTCTGCAGCGTCACCGCACCGACTGCAGGATTTTGTATCCAATGTGTTTATGCGCTGGCCAAAATTTTTT
>JAAAOG010000091.1 GCA_009909005.1 Alphaproteobacteria bacterium
CGCCGGACGCCGTGGATCCCGCGCGCGCTGTCCCGTCTGGAGATCGACAGCGGGAAAATGCGATTCGCCATGGAGAAGATGCGGCCCTCGCTCCAGCGGGTGGACCGGTTTGTCAGGCCCCGGTGGCAGGCCCTGGTCGGTGAGCCCTGGGTCTATCTGACGGCGGCAATCTGCCTGATTATGGCGGCGTTGATGTATCCGCTTGCCCTGGTTCCCTGGGGCGTCATGCCCCCGTTACTGGCGCTCATCGCCCTCAGCCTGGGGCTCACAAGCCATGACGGGCTCCTGACGGCCTGCGGCTGGGCTTTGTCCATCGCAGCGCTTGGGGCGTCGGCGTGGCTTCTGCTTTAGCGGCTGCCCGGCTACTTTGATTTTTTCGACAAGCCTGACCACGAGCTTCGGAAATATTCTTGAAAAATCTGGCCTCAAGGTGGAGCAGATTGTGGGCAAGTCATAAAGCCTGCTCTCGACAGCTGGAATATCTTGACACGGAGAAAGCTTTGCGCCCCTATCCCGCTTGTGATGTTGTACCCTTTCCGGATGCATCATAGTCTTAAAACCTGTTAAGTTTCCCCTCGCGATAAAGCGTCATTCCCACATTTCCTTTCTGGAAATTCATTTTTGCCTTGACCAGGGGAAGCCTTGTTATGATTTCTAGGCTATCCTGATGTCGTGAAAGTGCATGGATCGACCGTCACCAACAATCGACCCACTTCCAGTGTGGAGAAAGGAGATCGCGATGGATGGCACGTCCACCACCACCGCAAAGATGGGCACGCCCAGCAATATGAAGGAATTCCTGAACACGATCCGGGCGTTCCCGAAGACTGCCTGGAATGCCTGGCCCAATCGCCATTATTTCGGAATGGTGACGGTCGAGCAGACCAAGGGCGGCTGGATGGTCCATGTTGCGCCGATTGGCTGCGGCGAAAAGGTCAACAGCACTTTCTACAGCCATGAGGATGAGGAAGCCCTCTATTTCGACGTGGGGCGCAAGATGCACCCGTCGCTGATCTGCACTTGTGCGGCACCGCATGCCTGCTTCGAAGGCGGCTGCAAGGTGCGTCCAACCGGCTGACGACGCCCGCGCTGCCGGAGCGTTCGTCCGGGCAGCATGTCATCCCTTCAATGCAGCATTCAGTGATCGACGGTGGAGGGGCAGTCCCGCGCTTTGGACTCCTCAGGGCCAAGTGCAGGCGCAAGCAGGCGCTCTGCAAGACGGGGCCGGATGAGGAAACCGGGCGACGCGGTCGCCCCGATGGGCGGGAGACCCGGCTGTGTGCGCAGTCCGAACAGCCGCCCGATCGAGGGTAACGCATTTCGCCGGCCTCGACCTCTGTATCTCCGACAAAGTCCCACAGCTGGAACGCGGGATTCGCCGCGGCGCAGGACGGTTCGTCCTGTTCGGTCAGTCGCGTGAGCGTGAATGGTCGTTGAGAACCGATCGTGGCGAGCCATTGGCAAACCGGCATCCTGCCCACCAGGACACAAGCCCCAGCGCGATCATTCCGACGATCCGAGAGCCGGAGGACAGGAACGGCATCTTGCCCGGCATGAGCACCGCTCCAATTCCGATCAGGATACTGCCATATCCGGCTGCCAGCGCCGCAATCGCAAGGATCCGGCGCAAGAGCCTCATGCGTCCGCCTCCTGCCGAAGGGGGTCGGACAGACGCTGCGTGCGTCGCCACCGTCCCAAGTCCTGTCGGAGAAAGCCGCGGGGAAAACCCGTCAGAAAACTCGAATACAGGATGCCCCAGAAATAGAGCGGATAAAGCGGGGCCACGAGGATCAGGACGGCGTAGGTTCGCAAGGGCCGCCCTTGAATGGCCGCGGCGCAGAGAAACTGGGCTCCGAAAAGGACCGCGCTCGCCAAAAGGTATTCGAGAAGCGCGCCGCTGGTTGGGACCAGGTCGTCCGACACCGGATGCGGAGCGCCCAGAGCAGGTGCAACCAGGGTCATCGCACAAATCAGGGTAAGAACCACCCAGACGATATTGAGGCTGGAGAGGATCGCAACGGGAACCTGGCAGGCGCCCGGCTTCAGCGTGGACACGAAGTGGTCGCGCATGGTGCGCCCCATCCCCATGCTCCAACGCCGACGCTGACGCCAAAGGCCGAAGAGGGTCGGTACCATTTCCACGCTGGCGATCCAGCGATAGTCGTATCCAAGTCTCCAACCTGCCGACTGCAAGCGCCAGCTCGCGTCGATGTCCTCCGTCGCCGTCGTCTCCCGCCATCCGCCGATGGCCTGCAAGGCGCTGCGGCGAAAGGCGACGAAGGCGCCCGATACGGTCATCAAACAGCCCCAGGTCGTCTCCGCGGCTTTGATCAGACCGATGACCGAGGCGTAATCCAGTTGCTGGAGCCGCTGTGTCGCCCCGCGACGCGTCACGGGCCAGATCTTGCCGCTGATGGCGCCGACCGCAGGGTCGCGAAACCGGCCCAGCATCCCCTGCCAGTCCGTGCTGATCGCGGTGGTATCCGCATCGAGACAGACGACAATTTCCGTCTTGAGCGTTCTGAGTGCGGCGTTGAGGGCGCGGGCCTTGCCGCCATTGCGATCGAGGCGGAGCAGACGCGTACCGGGCGGGAGTTTGGCGTCCTCCGGCATCCCGTGCGCCGAGCCGTCATCGACCAGCACAATCTCCTGCGGCTGGGGGCAAACCGTGACGAGACTCCAGGCCGTCTTGAGCGCGCCGTCCGGCTCGTCGTGGAAAGGGATGATCACGCTGTAATCGAAATCCGGCTCCTGGTTCCGACTGCCGGTCTTTCGCGACGAAAGCAGATAGACCAGGCCATATGAGGTCCACAACAGGCTCGCCGCAAAGGGATGGGCGACCAGGATGAGCAGCAGAAGGTCCATTGGACTGTCCATGATCGGTTCCATCCGGCCCCGTCACAGGACGGCGCGGTAGTTTGTCAGGAAGATTGCGATCGCCCAGGCGACGGTCTCCGAATCCGGATAGGCGGCCCGAAGCCGGTCAAGACGTCGGGCCGCCCGCGCCCGGTCGCCGGACAGCGCATCGAGCGCGGCCCGTGCCAGGACGGCTTCCCAATGGCGAGCGGCGTGGTCGTCGAGCTGTATGAGTGTCGCTTCGATCAAATCGGCCGAAGCGGTCTGACGTCCGAAACTCAGAAAGGCCAGCCACCAACGCTGCAAAGTCTGGGAATCGTCCGGCAGTGCGAGGGGCACGAACTCGTCATGGCGCGTAATCGGCACCCGGCCGATACGGTGAGGCGCCCATGCCGGCAGGGCATAGCGGGAGCCGCCGAACAACAGGAAATGCGTGAAGCCCGCCTCTTGCGCGGCGCGTTCGGCAGCGATGTCGAAGGCGCCGTAAGGCCAGGCCAGGACCTCGACGCGCTGGCCGGTCCGGGCTTCGATCTCCGCACGGGACCGTGCGAGGTCGTCGCGCACCCGCGCCAGACGCTCGGCTTCCGTCTCCTGCCGGCCGTCAGCGGCAAGCCAGCGTCGGGCACGCACGGACGCCTCAAGGGCCACGCCGCCGGGTGATTCCGACTCGTATTTGTGCAGCGCATGCGTGTGCGAGACGAACTCGACAAGGCCGGAGCCCGCCAGCCGTTCGATCTCTTCCCACGGCATCTGAGGATCCAGCCTGGCCTCGTCGAGATAGTTCATCCGGCCGTCCGGAACGTCGCTGATGATCGAAACCGCGTAGGGAAAGCCTCGCGCTGCCGCCAGGCCGTGGAAGTGCTCCGCGACCGAAGCGGCGCCGTCGTCGACCGTCAGGACGATCGGGCGGTCGGGCAGGTCCTCGGAATGACCGCTCAACATGCGCGCCCGCAGGTGCGACAGAGGAATGACCGTGAAGCCGTTTTCGTCCAGAAAGGCGAACAGTCGCTCCACATAGCCGGTACTGTTGGCCCAAAGTGGCCCGTCATCGCCGGACGGCGCGTCGATGAAGCGGTGAAGGGCCAGCACCGGTACCGGGGGATCGCTGCCCGCCAGCAGTCCCTGGTCGTGGAGCTCGGCCATCAGCACGAGCGACCAGGCGCTCGTATCGTTGGGGAAGTCGGCAGGTTGCACAGCCTCCGCGGTCGGATCTGTCGGCAGTCGGATCCAATCGGGATCCTGCTGCGCCTGCATCTCCCGCAGTCGGTTCGCGAGCCGGCGGACCTTCGTGAAACGCTGCTCGGTCCAGGCGAAATCATTGTACCAGAGATAGCCGAAGAGCCGCTCTTCGCCCATCGCGACGACGCTGCGGATCTGCTCGCCGTCCGGCCGGTTCAGGTCGAGCGTGGGAACGAGTCTGGTTTCCGGCCCGGCCCAGAAGGGGTGCCGCGCGACCGCCTCGCCCGCCCATTCCGGGGTATAGCCCCAGAGCGACCAGTAGAGCATCGGCTGGACGTAGTCGATGCCGGCTGCCGTCAGAGCGCGGTAGTTCTGCGAGACCTCGTTGAACTGCGGCGGCAGAAAATAGCCGCCCCATTTCACGTTGGGATGGGCGGCACCGATCTCGGCGATCATCGCGGAAGCCCAGGCGGCGACGCTTTCCTCGCGAATTTCCCCCCAGATCGCCCGCGCCAGCGGCTGCTCGAGCGTCTCAGGGTTCAGGGTCTCGCCGGTCCGGGCGCGGAACACCTCTGCCAAAGGTCCGTTCATCCCGTTCGCCCAGTTGTCGTAGCGGATCCAGTCGAGGGAGACACCGTCGAAATCGTAGGTGTCCAGCACGCTGCGGAGGAGTTCGATTTCCCGCGCCCTGACGCCGGGCACCGAGGCGTCGACAAAGACGGAACCGTCGCCGGCGGTATAGCGAGCCTCGGGAAAGGCCGCCGCGACCGCCGCATCGTGGAAGACCGGAAACCAGGCCCAGATCTCGATACCCAGCGCATCGGCGCGGGCCAGCATTTCGACCAGCCAGTCCGAGTTCTCCCAGCCCTCTGCCGTCGTCTCCCCCGGCAGGGCGACAAGCAGCTCGCCGGACTGCAGCGTCCGGCCCGTGCGACGACTCTCGTAATTGTCCTCGTCCTGTTTGACCAGGACGTCGATCCGGTCGATGCCGGCGCGCGCCGCCTGATCGAGGATCCAGACCCATCCGCCTTCGGTGACGTTCTCGGTCGTCCGGATTGCGATCGCGTGATAGGGCGCCGGGCCATCGGCCGGCGGCGCGGCCGGAGCTGCGGTGGTCAGGAAACACAGCATCATGCAGCACAAGGCGGCGAGCCATCGGGTTCCGAAGAGACTGGGCCGGGCCGGCAGGCCTGAATGATTGCCGTCAATCCTCCGGCTGTCTGACCTTCCCACGCTATCGTCCTCCTTACCCAGCAGCAGCGAATCGTCAGAGAAGCGGCCGCAAAGTCCGTGTCCTGAGCATGGAAAGCAAATCAAACGTTGTCACAATTGCAACCAGCGAGCGTCGCGCCGGCCGCCGGGGTTGCCGGGCTTGAGCAGCGGTCCGTGACAGGATCAGGAAGGAAGGAAGGACTAGAGGGGTACCAGCGTCAGGCGCTTGCCCTTGATGGCCAGGGCCAGGCGGCCGTGCTTGACGGCCAGCGCGTGGTCACCGAAGACCTGACGGCGCCAGCCGCGCAGAGCCGGGACATCGGCCGCGTCGTCGATGGCGATCTGCTCGAGATCGGCGACATTGGCGATCAGCTTCTGCGCCACGCCATGCTCGTCGGAGCAGAGCTTCAGCAGCACCTTCAACATCTCGACCACCGGGCCGGCCCCGGGCGGCAGCACCGGGCGGTCGACGAGACGCGGGCATTCGCCCAGCGGCACCTCCTGGGCCCGTGCCACCGCCGCCAGCAGCCCGGCGCCCTGCCAGCCGTCGGCCATGCTGGGGCTGAGGCCGCGGCAGCGGGCCAGCTCGGCCGGCATGCGGGGCTGCTGGTTGGAAATCTCGATCAGCACCTCGTCGCGCAGCAGCCGGCCGCGCGGCAGGTCGCGCTTCTGCGCCTCGCGCTCGCGCCAGGCCGCCACCTCTCGCAGCACGGCCAGCACCCGCGGCGCGGTGGACCGGGTCTTGATCCGCCGCCAGGCCTGCTCCGGTTCCATGGCATAGGTGGCGGGGTCGGTCAGCACCGCCATTTCCTCTTCCAGCCAGCTCTCCCGCCCGCTTTCGGTCAGCCGGCCGCGCAGCTGCTCATAGACCGGCCGCAGATAGACCACGTCATCGAGGGCATAGCGCAGCTGCTTGTCGGTGAGCGGCCGCTTGGACCAGTCGGTGAAGCGCGAGCTCTTGTCGATGCGCGCCCCGGCCAGCCGGCTCGCCAGCGTGTCATAGGCCACCGATTCGCCGAAGCCGCAGACCATGGCGGCGACCTGCGTGTCGAAGAGCGGGCGGGGGACGGCGCCGCTCTCGTGCACGAAGATTTCGATGTCCTGGCGGGCGGAGTGGAAGACCTTCAGCACCGAGGTGTCGGCCATCACCCGGTAGAGGGGCGCAAGGTCCATGCCGGGCGCCAGCGGGTCGACGGCCACGGCCCGGCCGGGGCCGGCGATCTGCACCAGGCAGAGTTTCGGCCAGTAGGTGTTCTCGCGCAGGAATTCCGTGTCGACGGCGATAAAGTCCGCCTGCGCCTGGTCTGCGCAGAAGTCTTCCAGAGCCTCGGTGTCGGTGATCAGGGTCATGAAGGAAGGTTTACCATGGCGGGACCGGCGTCACCAAGCGGCGCCACCAAGCGGCGCACCAAGACCCGCGGCCCGGCCGGCACGCCGCTCACCAGGGCAGGCCTTTGCGGAAATGCTTGCTGAGCGCCAGGCCCTGCCGCTGATAGGACGAGCCGATCATGGTGCCGTAAAGGCGGTCGGGCACGGCCGTCAGGCGCTCGTAGAACAGCCGGCCGACGATCTGTCCGTCCTCGATCATGAACGGCACTTCGTGGGAGCGCACCTCCAGCACCGCCCGGGCGCCGGTCCCGCCGGTCTCCTCCAGCCCGAAGCCGGGGTCGAAGAACCCGGCATAATGCACCCGGAACTCGCCCAGCAGCGTGTCATAGGCCAGCATCTCGGCTGCCTGGGCGACCGGCACCTGCACCGACTCCTTGGAGGCGAGGATGTAGAACTCGCCGGGGTCGAGGATCAGCGTGCCGTGCCGCGATCCGGCGACCGGCTCGAAGAAATCGGCCGGGTCGTAATGGCCGGCCCGGTCGACGTCGATCAGCCCGGCATGGCGGCGGGCGCGGAAGCCGATCGGCCGGTCGGCCTCGGCCCGGAGCGCCACGGTAATCGGCACTCCGATCCGCTGGCTTTCCGCGTCCGGCCCGAACTCCACCGTTGCCGGGCCGGTCCCGTCCGCGACCGGCTGCGGGCGGCAATAAAGCGGGGCGCCGCGGCGCAGGCGCAGCTGCACCAGCCGCGAGCCCGGCCGCACCAGCACGCTGAAGGTGCGCGGCGAGACTTCGGCATAAAGCGGACCGTGATAGCCGGCGGCGATCTGGTCGAACTCGGGATTGCGGTCGCTGATCACCCGGGCGAAGACGTCGAGCCGGCCGGTCGAGCTCTTCGGATTGGCGATGCCGGCCATGTCGGCGGGCAGGGCCAGGCGCTCCATCAGCGGCACGATATAGACGCAGCCGCGCTCCAGCACCGCACCGCGGCTGAGGTCGATCTCGTGCATGCGGACGGCGTCGATCTTCTCGGCGACCGTGGCACCGGGGCCGGGGAGGACGCTCGCCCGCACCCGGTAGGCGACCGGTCCGAGGCGCAGGTCGAGGCTGGCCGGCTGCACCTGATCGCCGGCAAAGGCCGTGTCGCCGGCCACGGCACCCGTGGCCAGCGCATGGCCCAGATCCTGGGCCGGCAGCAGGCCGCGCAATGCGGGGGCGCCCGCATCCGGCCCCGTCCGCGGTGCTGTCTCGCCTGCCGTCATGGGGTCGCGTCCCGCCCGTGCATCCCCGCTGGGTAGCGCAGGACGCCGGTGCCTTACAAGCGCGTTGCGCCGCCGGTTGCGCCGGCCCTTGACAAAGGCCGGGCAGGGCGGGCTTGTGCGGCATCCGGCCCCCGCGCTACCTAAGGCCGATCAGCCGCCGACACCTGCGAGCCCGACCCATGCACGCCTTCCGCACCCATTCCTGCGGCGAACTCCGCGAGACCCATGCCGGCGAGACCGTCCGCCTGTCCGGCTGGGTGCATCGCCGGCGGGACCACGGCAATCTCCTGTTTCTCGACCTGCGCGACCGCTATGGGCTCACCCAGTGCGTCATCGACTCCTCGCAGGCCCTCTTCGCGGCCGCCGAGTCGCTGCGGGTGGAAAGCGTCATCACGGTGACCGGCACGGTCGTCCGGCGCACCGAGGACACCATCAACGACAAGCTGCCGACCGGCCGCATCGAGGTGCAGATCGGCGATCTCGAGGTGCAGTCGGCCGCGGCGGTGCTGCCGCTGCAGGTCAATTCCGAGGAGGACTATGGCGAGGAGGTGCGGCTGCGCCACCGCTATCTCGACCTGCGCCGCCACAAGATGCAGCGCAATATCCAGCTGCGCTCGAACGTCATTACCTCGATCCGCCGGCGCATGGTCGAGCAGGGCTTCATGGAGTTCCAGACGCCGATCCTCACGGCCTCCAGTCCGGAAGGGGCGCGCGACTTCCTGGTGCCCTCGCGCCTGCACCCCGGCAAGTTCTATGCGCTGCCGCAGGCGCCGCAGCAGTTCAAGCAGCTGCTGATGATCGCCGGCTTCGACCGCTATTTCCAGATCGCCCCGTGCTTCCGCGACGAGGACAGCCGCGCCGACCGCTCACCGGGCGAGTTCTACCAGCTCGATTTCGAAATGAGCTTCGTCACCCAGGATGATGTCTTCGCGGCGCTGGAACCGGTGCTGCACGGCGTCTTCGAGGAGTTCTCGGACTTCACCGGGACCAGGCGCTCGGTCACCGCGCCGCCCTTCCCGCGCATCCCCTATGAAGAGGCGATGCTGCGCTACGGCACCGACAAGCCGGACCTGCGCAACCCGCTGCGGATCCACGACGTCACCGAGGTCTTCGGGCGGGACGACGTCACCTTCAAGGCCTTCAAGGGCGTCATTGCCAAGGGCGGGGTGGTACGCGGCATCCGCGCTCCCGGAGTCGCCGGGCGGCCGCGCAGCTTCTTCGACAAGCTGAATGGCTGGGCGCAGGAGCAGGGGGCGCCGGGGCTCGGCTGGATCCTGTTCGAAGACGGCGCCGGCAAGGGCCCGATCGCCAAATTCGTGCCGGAGGCGGCCCAGGCCGAAATGCGCGGCATTGCCGGGCTGGAGGACGGCGACGCCATCTTCTTCGTCTGCGACCAGAAGCCGGCAGCCGAGAAGATGGCCGGCATGGCCCGCACCCGCATCGCCCAGGACATGGACCTGATCGACCGCCAGGCCTTCGCCTTCTGCTGGGTGGTCGATTTCCCGATGTTCGAGCTGAACGAGGAGACCGGCCGGGTCGACTTCTCGCACAACCCGTTCTCCATGCCGCAGGGCGGGCTGGAGGCGCTGGAGACCATGGACCCGCTGGCGATCAAGGCCTTCCAGTACGACATCGTCTGCAACGGGGTCGAGCTGTCCTCCGGCGCCATCCGGAACCACAAGCCGGAGATCATGTACAAGGCCTTCGCCATCGCCGGCTACGCGCCGGAGGAGCTGGAGGCCCGGTTCGGCGGCATGTTGAGCGCGCTGAAGCTGGGCGCCCCGCCGCATGGCGGCTCGGCGCCGGGCATCGACCGCATCGTCATGCTGCTGGCCGACGAGCCGAATATCCGCGAGGTCATCGTCTTCCCGATGAACCAGCGCGCCGAGGACCTGATGATGGGCGCCCCGGCCGAAGTCGAACCCGGCCGGCTGAAGGAACTGCACATCCGCCTCGAGCTGCCCAAGGAGA
This sequence comes from Alphaproteobacteria bacterium, assembly GCA_009909005.1. Lineage (GTDB taxonomy): Bacteria > Pseudomonadota > Alphaproteobacteria > DSM-16000 > Inquilinaceae > JAAAOG01. The sequence goes on from JAAAOG010000091.1 coordinate 9,809, forward strand.
TGAAGAAGATCAGCTGAGCGGCGCGTCGGGCCGCGGCCGTCCGGGCCCCCGGATCCCCTGAAAACGCCTGTCTTGCCAGGCGACTCGAAGAGGTCCGGCGAACCCCCTGGAATCGCCGCATTTCCTGCGAACGTGGGCGCTTGCGCTTTGCCCGGAGAAGGCGTAAGCTGTCCGCTGATATTCTCCAAGACGCGGCACGCCCCATGCTGACCGACCGCCTGGCGCGGCTCTCCGACTACCCCTTCGCGCGGCTGCGGGCGCTGTTGGACGGGCTCGACCCGCCGGACCCGGAGGCCGCGGTAACGCTGTCGATCGGCGACCCGCAGCATGCGCTGCCGCCTTTGGCACTGGAGGCGCTGGCCGCCAACGGGCATCTCTGGAACCGCTATCCGCCGCTGCAGGGGACCGAAGCCTTCCGACAGGCGGCGGTCCAATGGCTGGGAAGCCGGTTCGGGCTGCCCGCCGGGCTTGTCGACCCGGACACCGCCATTCTGCCGGTCTCCGGCACCCGGGAAGCGCTGTTCATGCTGGCGCAACTGGTGGCGCCGCGCGAGAAGGCCGGATCGGTGCCCGCGGTCTGCCTGCCCAACCCCTTCTACGCGGTCTACGAGGGGGCGGCGGTGATGGCCGGCGGCCAGCCGGTCTTCCTTGACGCCTTTTCCGAGACGGGCTTTCTGCCCGACCTCGACGCGCTGGAGGCGCGACCCGGCCTGCTCAACCGGCTGGCCCTGCTTTATCTCTGCAACCCCGCCAATCCGCAGGGTGCGATCGCCGACCGCGCCTATCTCGCCCGGCTGCTCGGGCTGGCCCGGCATCATGGCTTCGTGCTCGCCGTCGACGAGTGCTATGCCGACATCTACGACGGGGAGCCGCCGCCGAGCGCGCTCGAAATCGCCGGCGGAAGCCTCGACCGACTGGTCGTCTTCCACTCGCTGTCGAAGCGCTCCAACGCCGCCGGCCTGCGCGCCGGCTTTCTGGCCGGCGACCCGGCCATCGTCCGCGCCTTTCTGCGCCTGCGCGCCTACAGCGCCGCCGGCATGCCGCTGCCGGTGCAGGCGGCAGCCGTGGCGCTGTGGGGAGACGAAACCCATGTCGTCGAGAACCGGGTCCTCTATCGCGCCAAGATCGACAGCGCCGCGGCGGCTTTCGGCGGGCGGCTCGGCTTCTACCGGCCGCCCGGCGGCTTCTTCCTGTGGCTTGATGTCGGCGATGGGGAGGCCGCGGCCCGGACATTGTGGACCGAAGCGGGGCTGAAGGTGCTGCCCGGTGCCTATCTGACCCGGCCGGACGGGGACGGCGTCAATCGCGGCCGGCCCTATATCCGGGTCGCCCTGGTGCATGACACGGCGGTGCTGGACCGGGCACTGCCGCGGCTGGCCGCCGGGTGTGCCGGCCTTGCGGCTGCGGCCTGAACGAAAGCGCCGCGGAGGAGAGGAGGGGCCACCCATGTCCGGATCGACGGTCGACAGCCTGGATGGCCCGCGCGGCAAGCACCGGCAGGCCGGGGCTCGGCGATGGCTGCCGGAAGAAGCGGCTGCATTCCTTCACCGGCGCCTTCGGGAGGCCTTGGGCCTGCTGCTGATCGGCTTCGGCGTCGTCTGGGTGCTGAGCCTGCTGACCTACGATCCGGCCGATCCCTCCTTCAATACGGCCACGGGCGGCGAGCCGGCGGTCAATCTTCTGGGGACGGCCGGCGCCTATGCCGCCGACCTGGCGATCCAGGGGCTGGGCGCGGCGGCTTTCGTGCTCGGACTTGTCCCGGCCGCCTGGGGGCTGCGGCTGCTGAACCAGATCGGGCTGGGCCGGCTCTGGCTGCGCCTCACGGGGTTGATGCTGCACGTGCCGCTGCTGGCCGTCGCCCTGGCGCCGCTGCCGCCGCCGGCCCCGTGGGCCGGCCAGGCGAGTCTCGGCGGCGTCCTCGGCACGCTGTTGAACGGCATCCTGGCGGCCGGGCTCATGCCTCCGGACGGCAGCGGCGGCACCGGCCTGGCGAGCCTGGCGGCCGCGGTGCCGGCCGGCGCCGCCCTGCTGCTGGCCATGGGCCTGTCCGGCGGCGACTGGGCCTGGCTCGGCCGCCGCAGCGGCCGCGGGCTCGGCTGGTCGGGCCGCACCCTCGGCCGGGGGCTGTGGGCCGGACTGACAGGGACTGTCGCCCTGTCCCGGCGCGTGACGCAATGGCTGGCCGATTGGCGGGCGAACAGGCGGGATCGGGACGCGGTGGCCGGCAATGGCCCGGCCGAGGCCCCGAACGCCGCCCCTGAGGGTCAACCCGCTTCGGCGCGGGCCGCTCCAACGCGAGAAGAACCGGTTCCGGACGCGCCGCCGGCTCAGCCCGCAGCACCGGCTGCGCCCGAGCGGCGTGGGGCCGTTGTCGCGCCGAAGCCGCCGCCGGTCTCGGAAGGCCGCCGGGCCGGCGACGAGCGCCAGGGCAGCCTGAACTTCGCCGACGACGACGGCGATTACCAGCTGCCGCCGCTCGACCTTCTGCAGCTTCCCGATCCGACCCGCCAGCCCGCCTCCCAGGACCAGGAAGGCCTCAGCCGCAATGCCGAGATGCTGGAGGGCGTGCTGAAGGAATTCGGCGTGCGCGGTACCATCGGCCGGGTCAATCCCGGCCCGGTGGTCACGCTCTACGAGCTGGAGCCGGCCCCCGGCACCAAGTCGAGCCGGGTCATCGGCCTTGCGGACGACATTGCCCGCTCGATGAGCGCGGTGTCGGTGCGCGTCGCCGTCGTGCCCGGCAAGAACGCCATCGGCATCGAGCTGCCCAATGCCACGCGCGAGATCGTCTTCCTGCGCGAGATCCTCGCCTCCCGTACCATGGAGAAGCATGCCGGCAAGCTGACCCTGGTGCTCGGCAAGGATATCGGCGGCCATCCGATCCTTGCCGATCTCGCCCGCATGCCGCATCTGCTGGTCGCCGGCACCACCGGCTCCGGCAAATCGGTGGCGATCAACACCATGATCCTGTCGCTTCTCTACCGGCTGCCGCCGGATCGGGTGCGGCTGATCCTGGTCGACCCGAAAATGCTGGAGCTGTCGGTCTATGACGGCATCCCGCACCTGCTGTCGCCGGTCGTCACCGACCCGAAAAAGGCGGTGGTCGCCCTGAAATGGGCCGTGCGCGAGATGGAGGACCGCTATCGGGCGATGTCGAAGCTCGGGGTCCGGAACATCGAAGGCTACAACCAGCGCCTGCGCGAGGCCCGGTCCAAGGGCGAGGTGCTGATGCGCCGGGTGCAGACCGGCTTCGACCCCGATACCGGCAAACCGATCTACGAGGAGGAGCCGCTCGACCTGACCGAGCTGCCCTATATCGTCGTGGTGGTCGACGAAATGGCCGACCTGATGCTGGTGGCGGGCAAGGATATCGAAGCCGCCATCCAGCGCCTCGCCCAGATGGCGCGGGCCGCCGGGATCCATTTGATCATGGCCACGCAACGGCCCTCGGTCGACGTCATCACCGGCACCATCAAGGCCAATTTTCCCACGCGCATCAGCTTCCAGGTGACCAGCAAGGTCGACAGCCGCACCATCCTGGGCGAGGGCGGGGCGGAGCAGCTGCTCGGGCTCGGCGACATGCTCTATATGATCGGCGGCGGGCGGATCAGCCGCGTCCACGGGCCCTTCGTCAGCGACGGCGAGGTCGAGGAGGTGGTGCGTTTCCTCAAAACGCAGGGCGAGCCCGACTACAATGACTCGGTCCTGGAGGACGACGACGAGGCGGCGGCGTTCGATGCGTTCGGCGAGGTCACCGGTGGCGGCGTCGGCGGCGCCGGCGGCTCGTCCGGCGACGACCTCTACGACCAGGCGGTGGCACTGGTGGCGCGCGAGCGCAAGGCGTCGACCAGCTTCGTGCAGCGCCATCTGCAGCCA
>JAAAOG010000080.1 GCA_009909005.1 Alphaproteobacteria bacterium
CATCTATGCCGAGCATGGCGTGTCGTTCCTGTGGTTCATCGACCCGGTGGAGCGCATGCTCGACGTGCTGGAGTTGACCGAACAGGGCTGGCTGATCGACGCCATCTACGCGGAGAACGATGTGGCCCGCGCCCGGCCCTTTGACGCCATCGACCTGCCGCTGGCCGACCTTTGGCCGGACTGACCGGCGTCTCTTCCGGGGCGCCAACCTTGACGACGCCCTTCTGGAGGGAGAAGGCATGACCGAGGACGCCGCTCTGGGCGGCGCCGTCTGGGTCGACGGGAGCAGATGCGCGCCCGGATCAAGGGGCCGCTGCGAACGCTAGCGCCGGCATCCGGCCGGCGCCCTCGGCGTCCTGTTGGCCGGCGCCCTATTGAAGGAAGGCCGGTGCAGCGGCGACCGAGTCCGTCTCCTCGCCGGCCGTCGTCCCCGTCATGACCAGCACGGAGGCCGTGGTGCCGACGCGCAAAGTGACGTCGTCGGGCACGTCGGTCAGTTCGACGCGCACCGGAACCCGCTGGGCGAGGCGGATCCAGTCGAAGCTGGGGCTGATATCCGGCAACAGGTCGTAGCCGGTGCTTCCGTCCTGGCGCGAGATGCCCCAGCCGATGCTGTCCACCCGCCCTTCCAGCGGGCGGCCGGGATAGCTCATCAGCGTCACGATCGCCCGGTTGCCGGGCTGAATCTCGGCGACGACCGTTTCCCGGAAAAAGCCGTGCACCCAGAAGCTGTCGCTGTTGATGAGGGCGAGAGACGGCTGGTCGGCCACGGCCTGGCTGCCGATCTGCAGTGTCAGGTTGGTGACATAGCCGCTTACGGGCGCTTCAACGCGGGTGAATTCGAGGTTCAGCTGCGCCTCCTGCAATGCCGCCTGCGCCGCCCGCAGGCGGGGATTGTCGTCGCCCGGCGTGCCGAGGTCGGCAATGACCGCGGCCAGGGCGGCCTGCGCCTCCGCCTTCTGGGCGTTCGCCTGCAGCAGGCGGTCCTGGGCTTCCGCCAGGTTCGACTGGGCCACATCGGCATCGGCCGCCGCTTCGTCATAGGTCCGCTGCGCGACATTGCCGTCCTGGAGCAAGGTCTGCACCCGCCCGGCTTCGGTGGCCGTCTCCGTCACCCGGGCCTGCAGCCCGTCGAGGCTGGCATTGACCTGGGCGATCGCCGCATCGGCGAGATCGACGGCCGCCCGCGCCTCTTCGATCTGTTGCTGCAGCGCAGCGATTTCGTCCTGCGTCTGGTCGAGGCCGGCCTGGGCCTGGGCAAGCTGCGCATTGTAGACGCGCGGGTCGATCTGGAAGAGGAGATCCCCGGCCTCGATACGCTGGTTGTCCGCGATCGGCAGCTGCACGATGGGGCCGGAGACCCGCGGCGCGATCTGCACCACCTGGGCCCGGACCTGGCCGTCCCGCGTCCAGGGATTGGCCAGATAGTCCCAGTACCGCCAGGCGACGACGGCGATCGCCGCGAGGATGATGGCGCCGCTGATGAGCGCCTTGAGCAGTGTCTTCATGGGGCTAGACCGGTATGAGGATCGTGCCGATGACGCCGGTATAGAGGACGAAGAGGGCCAGGAAGATCAGCGGCGGATAATAGAAGAACCGCGACAGGCGGAACCGGTTGAGGAGGATCGCCGTCAGCCACGTGACCCCCACGGCGATCGCCGCGGCGAGCAGCAACGGGGGGAAGAAGACGCCGGCAATGGCGATTTCGTGCGGGACAGGCGGCATAAGCGGGGTCCTTGGTCGACAGGCGGGTCAGAAGCGGGCTTCGCGCCAGGGCGCCCAGTCAATCGCGGCCGCTCGGCCGGCATAATCGACCATGGCTTCGGACAGCGCCCGATAGGCCCCCAGCAGGCGGTAGAAGGTCTCCGTGCCTTGTTCGGCCATGGCGGCCTTTTCCCTGGCTGTCCGGTCCACGACCGCCCGCATGCGTGCCTCCAGCGTCTCCAGGGTTGCCTCAAGGCTTTGCCGAAAGGCCTCCTCGTCAGCCGCCGCCGGATGCGCCGACAGCCGTCGGAACGCCGCCTGTCCCTTCAGGCGCCATTCGCGGACATCGACGAGCAGTTCCCGAACCAGATCCTCCACGAGGGGCTGTCTGCGGGCTTCCAGCAGTTCCTGAATGCGGAAGCTCAGTGTCTGCAGGCTGGTCACCAGCTGCTCGACCTGCTCGGGCGCGGTTCCGGGCAGCAGCCGGGTTTCGAGGTGAGGGCCCCAGGCACGCATTTTTCCCGGAAGCGTTTCGATCTCATGGCGATGAAAGGCCCGGCGCCAGCGATCCGCCGGGGAAACCGGTCCCGGCCGCATGGTCGACATCAGATATTCGCTGCTCCGGAAAAAGCGGCCGAGCTGGCGCAGCATCACCTTCTCGGGGCGCGGCGAGTGAGGAAAGAAGGCCATTCCCGCCAGCAGCGCGAAGATCAGCGGAAACATCACGGCCATTTCCGACATTTGCGTGAAATCGTAGCTCTGCGGGCTGGCAATATCCGTCAAAGTGAGGAACATCAACACGCCGAACAGACGGCCCAGAGCCTGGGACGGTTTATAGAACCAGTAGTAGATGGCGAAGGTCGCTGCGAAGAGCATGATTGCCAGGCCCGTAAAGCTCGACAGGTGAGGCATGACTCCGATATAGAGAAACAAGGAAAAAGCGCCGCCGACGATCGCCGGCACGAACATTGCCTGGACCGGTATCTGCGGCATTGCCGCCTTGATCATTGCCAGCGCTCCGGCAAAGACGACAAAGCCGGCGCCGCCCGGCAGCCCGTCGACATAGATCCAGCCCAGACAGGCCAGCAGCAACACGGCCGTGACCCGCAGCGCATCGACGAGCCGGTCGGTATCGGGCACCAGCCGGGCGATTGCCTCTCCGACAGGGCGCGGCGCTTCCGGCGGTCTGCCGCCGGCCTGGATGGCCCTCAGGGTTTCGAACTGCCGGCGCGTCAGCCGTTCGATATCCTGAAGCCGGTTGCGGGCCACCATCAGCGCCGCCCTGTGGAAATGCGGCAGGGAGTCGACATCGGCCTCGCTCGGGGTCAGGTCGAGGATTTCAGGCATCTCCCGCGGCGGCTCGCCTGCCAGCATGCGCTCCATCCCGTCAAAGCGGGTGTCCAGATCCCGACAGAACGCGTCGAGGCCCGGAAGCAGGCGGCGCATGTCGAGCGCCATCAGATCGGGATGGGCGGCGCGCCAGCGCTCCATGGTCTCGGTCAGGGCGGCGGAGAGCGCCTGATGATGCCGCCAGTGCCGGCGGAGCTGGTAGACGTCATGGCTGTCGGTCTCGGCCGCAGCCAGCAGCTGCCCGAAGCGGGCCTGCTGCTGCAGGACGTCGGCGCAGAGCGGGCCGGCATCTCCATCGGCACTGCCTCCCGCCCCGCCGTCGATCGAGGCGCGGCAGGCGCGGTAGAGCCCATGTTGACTCGCCATGAGCGAACAGGCGGCCTCATGGAAATCGCTTCGGCTGCTGACCGGCCACAGGAGAACCGAGACAAGGCTGTAGACGAGAATGCCCAGCCCCGTCTCCTGGGCCCGCAGCACGGCAATACTGAATGCCTCTTCCGGCTGCGGGATCGCCGCGAAGGCCACGATCAGGCAGACGAAGCCGCAGACCTGCCAGAAATACTGATGCCGGCTGCCGCCCGCCAGATAGGTGCAGATCCCGAAATAGAGCGCAATGGCGGCGAGAAATCCCCAGCGATCCTGGGGAAAGAGACTGAGCAGCGCCAGGGCAACGACGGCCGCCACCAGCGTACCGAGCATCCGCATGGCCGCCTTGTTCAGGGACTGCCCGATCGTCGCGAGGCTGACGACCGCCACCGCGACGCCGGCCCAGACCGGCTCCTCCCAGCCCAGTGCCATGGCGATTCCGAAGGCGATGACCATCGCCAGGGCGGTCTTGATCGCTTCTTTCGTGCGAACGGAAAGCATGAGTGTGCCGGAAGCCTCGGACCGCTGGCCCGGGCGACTGCCTGAACAGCCACCCGGGCGCCGGATCGCTTCTTTACGCCAGCGTAACCGCCTCGCTGAGTTCGTCGGACTTCAACCGGGTCCGGACGCCATCGCTGGCCCCGGTCACGGTGATCGGCGCGTCGAGCGCCAGCTTCTGGAAGCTGAAGGCCAGCAGGCGCACGCCTTCGCTTCCGAGGCTGCTCAGGCCACTCACGTCAAGGGTGAGAGCCTTGACGTCGGCGGCAATGACTTTCTCGAGTTCGGCGCGGAACTCGGGCAAGGCCCGGGCGTCCAGCGCGCCCTTGACGTTCACTTTCGCCTTGCCGTCGGTGATTTCCGTCAACGCCGAGAAATGCTCCAGGCCGCTGGTCGGCACCAGCCGCACCCGGATCTTGGCCGGCTCGCTGCCATCGGGCACCGTCACGGTCAGGCCGTCGGCATCGAACTTGTCGTAGGCGGCGCCGTTGACCTCGACCGACTCGATGCGGATGCTGCCCTTCGGTAGAATATCGGGGGCAACCCGCAGCTGGCCGTCGGCAAAGCCGTTAGGCTTCGGCTTGAAATACAGATCCAAGGCCTGCTTCGTAACCAGGAGATTCGAGTAGACTGCGGCAAGGTAGCACAGCTCGAAGGAGTGGTAACCGCTCATCGAGTGGCTGCCCTTCTCCCGCTCCGTGCCCATCAGATAGGGCAGGCCATTGGCCAGCACGTTGAAATAGACGCCGCCGGCTTCCTGGTCGAGGAACCAGGCATTGTAGAAAGCGGCACTCTCGCGCGCGTATTTGAGATAGTCGTCCTTGCGCTCGATCCCGGCCAGGATGAGATAGGCGAGGATCCCCTGCTCCTGCTGCCACCAGGCCTTGCGGTCGTGCCAGGCGAAGCGATGGGCCGCCTGACCCGGCTGCAGCACCCGCTCGACCACGTCGTACCAGCCGCCGCGCTGCTTATCCATGCCGTGCTCCGGCATCAGCCCGGCGATCTTGTTCGCCAGGTCGACATATTCCGGCTTGTCGGCGAGGCTGTGGATGCGCATCAGGTTCCAGGCGATTTTCAGATTGTGCCCGACGACCGCGCGGTCCTGCTGCCACCCCCATTTCAGGTCGTGGCTCCAGTCCTGATGGAAGCGCTCATTGACAAAGGCGCTGTGCTCGTAGTCCGGGAAATGCCTGGCAATGAGATCGGCGCAATAGCCGAGCATCTCGGCGTCCTGCTCGGCGCCCGTCGCCAGGAACAGATTGATCAGATAGGCCGGCGCATGGTCGCCGACCGAATTCCAGTTCTTGCGCGACCGGTCGAAGGTCAGGGTCTCGGCATGCGGGTCGAAGGTGATCGGGTCGACATGGCTGTAATAGCCGCCCAGCTTGGGATCGAGGAAATAGCGATTGAAGAGGTTCTGGGTCCGCCTGGCGTCTTCGAGGATGTGCGGATCGCCGGTGATGCGGTAGGTCTGGACCGGCCCGGCCAGCGCGTAGATCTGCTCATAGGCCGGGATCGCGTCATAGTCGTCGCCGAAGCGCGAGGCCAGGACCTTCCGGGTCTTCTGCCCCTTGACGTCGATGGCATGATACCAGAAGCAGATATTATCGGTGGGATCAACAGCGCGGAAATGGTCGCGCAGGTAGTTCGTTCCTTTCTCCGCCGCCTCGAGGTAGCGATCGTCCCCGGTGAGCAGGAAGGCGGAGGCGAACCCATAGACCAGTCGCGAAATGGTATCCGTCTCCTGACGGTAGTCGCCGGTCTTGGTGCCGTAGAGGGACAATTCGGTCCGGTATTGCCGGTAATCGATCTCTCCGTCGCCGAACTGGTCATGAATGTAAAAGTCGGCGAGCTGCCGGATCTGGTGCACCCACCAGTCCTGCTTTTCGAATAGATACTCGGTCTCGGTCCGGCCGACGAAGACCAGGTGCTTGGCTTCGAACGGGCTGTCGCCCTCGGGATAGTGGACGCCATAGACAAAGACGAAGCGGCCGGGCGCCAGCATGTCGGTCATCTGTCCGGTGCAGTCGACATAGGCGCGGCCGAGATTGCGCAGCAGCTCGGCATAGGTCGTATCGGTCAGCTTGACCGGGAACGGGCGTCCGTCGGAGGTGGCCATGGTGAAGGACCGGGCGGTCCAGTCGAACTCCGTGACATAGCCGGCAATCAGGTCCGAGAATGAAAAATTCGTGTCCATGGTCTCTGCTCCTCCAGGCGCAATTCGTGGGTCCGGTCGTCGTTCTTATTTGGCAGTGAGGATGACAACGCTGCGCGCGGTCACGGTGTAGCCGCTGCCGGAAACGGGGATTTCCTGTCCCGGCTCGGCGATGTCTTTGGGACTGTCCAGCGCGGTATCGGCAAAGCGATGCCAGGTGCGCTCCCAGATACCAGGCAGGGCGAAGTCGAGCGCCTCCCAGTACATGTTCATCATGACGTGGATGTCCGGGTCGTCGCCGAAGCCGGCCAGGGTGAAGGCGAGCGCCCGGGCCTGGGGATCGTCCCAGGCCGGCTGGGCCAGCGAGGTGCCGTGCCAGGCGATGTCCTTCAGGCCGCGTTCGTTGGTCTCGCCGGTAAAGAAGCGCGGCCGCCTGAGCGTCGCATGGGCCTTGCGGAAGGCGATCATGTGCTTGAAGAAGCGGAAGACATCGGCGTGCCGGTCGACATCGTCCCAGTTGAACCAGGCGATCGCGTTGTCCTGGCAATAGGTGTTGTTGTTGCCGCCCTGGGTTCGCCGCACCTCGTCGCCCATGGTGATCATCGGCACGCCCTGCGACAGCATCAGGAGCGCGGCGAAGTTCTTGACCTGCCTGTTGCGCAACGCCTCGACCTGCGCGTCGTCGGTCGGCCCCTCGACCCCGCAATTCCAGCTGACATTGTCGTTGATGCCGTCATTGTTGTTCTCGCCGTTCGCCTCGTTGTGCTTGCCGTCATAGCTGACGAGGTCGTTCAGCGTGAAACCGTCATGGCAGGTGATGAAGTTGACGCTGTTCTCCGGCCGGTGCTGGCGCCATTGATAGAGGTCGGCGCTGCCGGCGATGCGGGCGGCGACGGCGCCGACCTGGCCGGGGTCGCCCTTGACGAAGGACCGGATGTCGTCGCGGTACTTGCCGTTCCACTCCGCCCAGCGGTCGCCGGGGAAATAGCCGACCTCATAGGCGCCGGCGGCATCCCAGGCCTCGGCGATCACCTTGACGTCGAGCAGCGTGTCGTCGAGCTCGATGTCCCAGACCAGCGGCGGATAGGCCATCGGCGCGCCGTCCATGCCGCGCGTCAGGATGGTACCTTCGTCGAAGCGGAAGCCGTCGATCCGCGCCGCCGTCGTCCAGTATTTCAGACTCTCGACGACCAGCTTCTCGCCGACCGGGTGGTTGCAGTTGAAGGTGTTGCCGCAGCCGGTATAGTCCATGTAATAGTAGGGATTATCCTTGACGAGATGATAATAAAGGCTGTTGTCGATGCCCTTGAAATTGAAGACCGGGCCCTGGTGATTGCCCTCGTCGGTGTGATTGTAGACGACGTCCAGGAAGACCTCGATGCCTTCCTTGTGGCAGGCCTTGACGAGATCGCGCACGTCGTCGAGTTGCCGGGCTTCGTTCGGCCGGGTGCAGTACTTGGCCACCGGCGCAAAGAAGCCGATGGTGCTGTAGCCCCAGTAATTGTAGAGCGGCTGTCCGTCCGGGCCGCTGCGCAGCGGGTTGGCGTAATCGAAGCTGTGGATCGGCAGCAGCTCGATGGCCGTGACGCCGAGGTCCTTCAGATAGGGCAGCTTCTCGATGACGCCCTGGAAGGTGCCGGGGGCGGAGACGCCGGAATTGGCAGCGGCGGTGAAGCCGCCGACATGCATCTCGTAGATGATGTGGTCTTCGATCGGCTTGCGCGGCGGTGCGTCGTCGCCCCAGTCATAGGCCGCCGGGTCGACGACGATCGACCGCATGGATTTGGCGACGTTGTCGTCTTCGGTACAGGCGGCCCCGCGATCGAGCAGATTGTGGGTGATTCCCCTGGCATAGGGATCCACAAGCACCTTGTTCCGGTTGAAGCGGTGCCCCTCCTCCGGCGCGTTCGGGCCGTCGACGCGATAGGCATAAAAGGCTCCAGGCTTCAGACCGTCGACATGGACATGCCAGAAGAAGAAGGAGTTGTTCTTCACCGGGTCCAGCACGATGGTCTGGGCGGCATCCGGGGCGTCATGACTGTCGAACAGCAGAAGTTCCACGCCGGTGGCGTGCTGCGAAAACAGCGAGAAGTTGACGCCGGTTTTGGTGGGCGTGGCGCCCAGCGGGTGCGGCGCCCCGGTCGACACGGTGTACGCAGCCATGATCTCGCTCCCGTTTCGCTTTCGTGGTCCGGAGTTCGGCCGGCGGGTTGGCGGTCAGCGGCCCGCCAGAATGTCGATGATCCTGCGGGCGAAGAGATGCGCGTGGCCGCCGGTGCGCCCGGTGACCAGGTCGTCGCCGTCGACGACGACGTCCTCGTCGACGAACTGCGCGCCATAGGCGATGGCGTCGCCATGCAGATTGGGATGGCAGGTCAGCCGTCGGCCGCTCACCAGTTCGGTCGCCGGTGCGGTCAGCCACAGGCCGTGACAGATGATGCCCTTGAGGATGCCGGGCTCGGCGAAGGCGCGCTTCAGGAAGACGGTCGCCGGCGGCAGCTTCGCGAGATCCTCGGTGTAGCGCAGCCGATCCGCCACCATGCCCGAGGGCACGATGACCGCCGCATAGCTGCGCAGTTCCTCATCGCTCATATCCTCGAAGCTTTCGCGGCACTCGAAGGGCGCGTGGTACTCATGGCCCTTGAAGGTGATGGCGCTCTGACCCCACAGCCGCGTCAGGAAATGCAGCTCGGCGCCATCCTCCGGAAACCGGTAATGGTAGTACCAGATCTCGTGCTCGTAAAAATCGCTTTCCAAAAGCACGGCGATCTTCTTGCCCTGGATGCGCATGGCGTGTCCTCCCGTCGGCCCGGACATCAGGATGCGGGGCTGAGGCCCGGCGGGACCGGCCGGCACCTGCCCCCGTCACGGTCTCGCACAGTGGCGGCCCGGCCCTCGCCAAGCGCGGCGGAGCAAACGGGTCGCCACCATCCCCGTTATCCCAGGACCTCGACGATCTTGCGGCCATAGGCGATCGAGGACTCGACCGACGTCGCGGTAATGAACGGTGCGTCGTGGACGACCATGGGGTTCTCGCGGTTGGTCTTCGGGTCCGAGAACACCGTGCCGTTGGGCCCGACCGCATCGCGCATGATGTCCTGCACCGGCAGCAGAAAGCCGGGGGTGACGACGCTGGGGCTGGGATTGTCGGCGTCGGCTTCATACAGGTCGTAGGTCAGGTCGGCGGTGAAGTCCCAGGCGCGCGGATGCGCCGTGACCTTCTTGCCGTAGACGACGCTGCGATAATCGTTCTGGGCATTGCGGGTGAAGGCGAGGCAGGCAACGGCAAAGCACATCGCCGCGACCAGCTTGCCCTGCCCCAGCGCATCCAGGATCAGGCCATGGATATAGCCGTTATTCGTCATGTCGAGATCGGTGCCGGGTCCGCCCGCCATCACCAGGGCGTCGAAATCCGCCATCTTCGCGTTGGTCACCGGCAGCGGATTGTCCCAGGTGCCGTCATGCAGCAGCGTCTTGATCCGCTCGCAAACCTCGGGCGGGTTGACGTGATAGTTCTGGATCGGGTCGACGAATGTGGGGTCGACGCTGATGGCGAAGGGCAGCGGCTTGCGTCCGCGCGGGGTCGCCAGCACCGGCTGATGACCGCCCTTTGCAAGCGCATCCCACGGGGCTTGCAGCTCCTCGCCCCAGAACCCGCAATTCGATGCAATGACAAGAACTTTCTTACCCGCCATGACGCTGGCTCCCCGTCGCTGTGTTGCCGCCGATTATCGTGGGCACAATGCCACAAAAGTCGTGATAAGACAAGTGATCACCGGAATTTTGCAGCACCTGATCACAAGCTGATCCCGATGAACAAAAAATTAAGAAAACACGACAATACCATTTCAAACTTGAACCGCCATCGCCGCGGCCGTTCAATAATTGTCTTGCCGTGCCGGTCGCCAGGCCCGAGCGGGCCTGACGCATTCTTCCGATGCCTCAACTGTAGTGCGTACGCACGTCCCGGATCGGGCTGAAGACATCGATGGCTTCCGTGTCGCCGATCGCCACGAAGCGGTGCGGGACGTTGGAGGGGATGAAGTAGGAATCCCCGGCCTTCAGCGTATAGGTCTCGTCGCCGATATCGACGGTGAAGCCGCCGCTGATGACGTAGCCGAACTGTTCCTGCGGATGGTGATGCAGAGCCACCTCATTGCCGTCGGGGATATTCCAATGGACGACGCTGAGGTTCTCGGAATGTCCCAGCCATTGCAGCAGCGTGCCATTGCTGAGCTGTGACTTTTCGATCTTGTCGGCATAATTGATCATCGCGAAACCTCCCGAAACGGATTGCTGGCGGTGCCTTCCCGGCCCGGCCGGTTCATTTGATCATGTGGTAGGGCGGATAGACCGTGTCTTCGACATCGACGTCGATCAGCGTGGGCTCGTTGGCCGCCAGCGCCTCCTGAAAGGCGGGCGCAAAGTCCTCCAGCCGGTCGACGCGATAGCCGCGGCCGCCGCAGGCCCGGGCATAGGCCACGTAATCCGGGCTGGGGAAATCGGTATAGGCCGTCTCCCCCAGGGTCATCATCTGGAACTGGCGGATGACGTTGAAGCCGCCATTGTTGAAGATCACCCAGATCACCGGGATCTTGTGGGTGACGGCGGTCATGAACTCGAACCCGGCCATCAGATAGGCGCCGTCGCCGACCCCGGCGACGACCGTGCGGTCGGGATGGGCGACCTTGAGGCCAATGGCGCCGTTCACATTGCTGGCCATCGGGCCGAAGCTGCCGGGGTTCTGGTAAATCTGGTTCTTCGTCAGGTGCAGATAGCAGTTGAGCCAGAGCATGTGCCCGCCGGCATCGCCCATGACGAAGGCGTTTTCCGGCAGCAGCCGGGCGATCTCGCGGCTCAGCAAAGCCGGGTGCACCTTGTCGCCGTGATAGCCGATCTGCTCGTCGACATAGCGTTGGCGCTGCAGCGGCTGCGGCGCGACAGGACCGGCCCGGTCCGCAAGAGCGGCGTTCAGCTGGTTCACCGCCGGCTTGACATCGCTGACCAGGCCGCAGGCCGGCGCGTAGACCTTGCCGATTTCGTGCGGGTCGATGTTGATGTGCAGCAGCGTCTTGCCGGCGAACAGGTCGGGCTTGAACCCGAAGGTGGCGTTCTGGGCGAAGGAATTGCCCATCGCCAGCACGACGTCCGCCTTGGCGAAGTATTGTTCGCCGGCCGGATCGCCGGAGGTCCCGAAGCCGCCCAGCGACAGCGGGTGATCCTCCGAAAGCACGCCCTTGGCATCCATGGTTGCGGCGAACGGAATCTGATAGCGCTCAAGCAACGCCAGGATTTCGCTCTGCGCGCCGCTGCGGATGGCGCCATAACCGATGATCGCCATGATCGACTTGCCGCCGGCGACGGCGTCGGCCAGCAGCCCGGCCATCCGATCGAGGTCCTGCGGATCCGGCAGCACCGGCTTGACGCTCAGTGCGATCGGCCGGTGGTTCGGCACCTCCCGCTCGATGACGTCGGTCGGCACATGGATGTGGACGGGACCGGGCCGGCCCTCAAAGGCCAGGTTCACCGCGTCCTCAAGAATATCGCAGGCCTGCGCCGGATCCTCGATGATCCAGGATTTCTTGGTGGTGGCGTTGAACATGACGCGGGAATTCGGCGTCCGGCTGAGGCCGGTCGCTTCGTTCAGGCCGCCCTTGCCCCAATGGTTCTTCGGGATGTAGCCGGAAATCGCCAGCACCGGAATCGCGTCGGACAGCGCCACCGCGAGACCGGAAAACAGGTTGAATTCGCCGGGACCCGCCGTGGAGAAGCAGACGCCGAGATTGTCGCTGAACATGGCATAGCCGCAGGCCATGAACGAGGCGCCCTGCTCGTTCTTGACGATGATCGGTTCCAGGACGCCCGAGCGTTTGATCTCGATGAGCATGGCGGCATTCGCCTCGCCCGCGCCGCCAAAGACGTGCTTGACCCCGATGCCGGCCAGACCCTGGACCAGCGAAGCGCCCACATTCATCCCGTCAACCTCCATCCCGTTGTCCGCCGCCCGCTGCCCGTTGTTCGCTTTCCACCGGAGGGCCGACATGCTCGCGCTTGCAGCGGATTCCGATACAATTTTCGACAAATTCCAGAAAAGCTTGGCAAGCTCTTGCCGTGTTTTCGCACGGGGCCGCTAGATAATGCCAAGACATGTTAAGAGTACCTTAAAATACATAAGGAGTGCAACTCGAATGATTTTCACTAATCAGGCGATTGAGCATCTGCAGCATTCTCCGGGCGGAATTTGCAGCAGAGGGCAGGAGCGGCTGCGAAATTGGTTGCGCTGCCCACCTTCATGGTCGAATGTATGAGATCGGGCCGGCGATGGAAGCGTTATTAAGCCCGCCGGCCGAAAGCCAAACCGCGAGGAACGGCAACCATGCCGGCGATCATCGTCAACAGTCTCGCCCTGACCAGGGAACAGAAGACCAACCTGGCACGGGACATCACCCGGTCCTTCTCCGAGAATACGGGCGTGCCCATGGACCGCATCTATGTGTTCTTTGCCGGCCGCGAGTTGGAAGACGCCTCCATGGGCGGTGAACTGTTCTCCGAGCATCCGCCGAAGAACATCCACGGCAAGTTCAACGAGTCCGGCTCATGAAGGCCAGGCTCCGTCAGGCCCTCAAGGCCAATCAGCCGCTGGTCGGCACCGTCGTCACCATCGGCAGCCCGGTCATCGCCGAAATCATGGCGATCGCGGGGTGGGACTATATCTGGTTCGATCTCGAACACACCCCGATGGCCCTGGAAACGCTGCAGTCGATGCTGCAGGCGACCAACGGCCATGACGTCGCGACCATCGTCCGGGTCTCCGGCAATGACGAGGTGCTGATCAAGCGGGTCCTCGATCTCGGGCCTGACGGGATTATCGTACCGCTGGTCAACAGCGCCGATGATGCGCGCCGGGCCGTCCGCTTCCTGCGCTACCCGCCGGAGGGCATCCGCGGTGCCGGTCTCGGCCGGGCGCAGGGGTACGGCGAGAGCGGCTCCGGCAATTATTTCGAGGAGGCCAATCGCAGCCTCGCCTTCATCGCCCAGATCGAACACATCGATGCCGTCAATGCGATCGACGAGATCCTGGCCGTCGACGGCGTCGATGGCTGTTTCCTCGGGCCGCTCGACATGTCGGGGAGCATGGGGCTGCTGGGGCAGACCAGCCATCCGGAGGTCGAGGCGGCGGAGCGGCGGGTCTTCGAGGCGTGCCGCAAGGCCGGGATGTCCTGCGGGATCATGACCATGTCGCCGGCCCAGGCGACCGAGAGGCTGCGCCAGGGTTATCGCAATATCGGCCTGGGCATCGATGTCGACACGATCATGAGCGGCGCGGCGGCGGCGGTGAAGGCGGTCGACAAGAGCGTCGCCGGCTGATCAGAACGGCTCCGGGAGGGATCAACGATGTTCCGGCATGTGCTTCTCTGGAAAGTCAAGGATGGGGTCGAGGGGCGCTCGAAGGACGAGGCCGTTGCCTATCTGTGCGACCGTGTCGAAGCGATCAGGACTGAGATCCCGCAGATCCGCGCGCTGGACGTCGGGGCGAATCGTGCGCAGGTCGGCTATGCCTGCGACATGGCGGTGATCATCGATTTCGACAGCTGGGACGACCTCGTCGCCTTCACCGAACATCCCGCCCACCACGCGCTTGCCGAGAGCGTCGCGCCTTATCAGGACGCCCATTACGTTGTCGACTATGAGCGGTGAGCGCTGAGCGCTGAGCGCTGAGCGCTGAGCGGTGAGGCCGGCACCGGTCGGCGGCCTCAATGCGGGTCGGCCGCCATCAATTGCCGGACCTCCTCATAGGCGCCCAGGCCGACGGCGATGTCGCCGACGAACGGGTGGTTCATCATCACCGTCGTGAACACCAGCGACATGATGATGATGCCGAGCAGGCCGGTCATCGCCGCCTGCGCCAGGATGTTCGGCGAGGCGAAGAAGAACGTAAAGCCGATGGTAATCAGGCCGCCCAGCACCACCAGCCACCACAGAATGTCCGGCAGAGACCCGTCGGCCGCATCGATCCGTGCCCGCCGCGCGTCGATGACGTCGGCATAGGCGGCCAGCAGATTGTCGAGGACGGGGGGCGGCACGGCTTCAACCGAGGCAACCGCGAAGACGGGCTGTCCCAGTGCGTCGAGCAGCCGGGCGCCTTCCTCATGGGACGTCCGGCCCTCCCGCATCTGCGGGCTCTCCACGGCGATCACGTGGTTGAGATAGTCGCCCAATGCGCCCTGCAGCCGGCTCTCGTCCAGAGCGGGCAGGGTCTCGGCAAGCCGGAAGAGCTTGACCATCGCCGTCGCTTCGGCGGCCACGGCGGCTTCCGCCTCCTCGTACTTCTCCCACACGGAAACCAGCACGAAGGTCGCAAGAACGGCATAGGCGACACCCATGGTCGCGTACTTGAACCCGGCGACCTCGTTGTTCACGACCAGCGCCTCGAAGCCGATGTGCCGGCGCAGGAGGAACAGACCGGCGATGGCCAGAGCCGGTATCAACAGGATCATCAACATGGCCGCGAGGATCACGGGGAGGTCGGCAAGCCCGGCATGCATGGCCCATGGTCTCCGGCTTCGGGATGGCAGCCGCAAAAATCCGCACAGCCCGCGCCTCTTGTAAATAGCCTTGAAGAGTGTCGTTCAGGCGAACCGGCGGGCCAGTGCCGAGCCTGTCCAGTCGGCCCGCACCTCCGCCATCACGTCCGGGTCGAGGTAATCGTCGACGCGACTGCGGACATGCGCGATCAGTCCGGCATCGGTCAGCTCGGCCGACCAGTCCTCCGCGCTCGCCGCCTTATGCTTGTCGGCCCTCGCCGTCTCCCCGGACTGGACCCGCCATTTCGCGCACCAGGTCACCGACCATAGCCACATGATCCGGCGCAGGGGCAGCAGCCACGGCCGCGACGCGAGGCCGAGAGCAGTTGGCACCGCGTCCAGCCAGGCCTCGTAGAACTGCGCGGTCTCGGCATGACCCAGCACCGCATGGGTAGCAACATCCCAGGTTGTCGAGGTATAGAGAGTCGCATGGGCGAGATCGTAGCCGGCCGCCCCGTATCGCCCCTTTTCGAGGTCGACCAGCACCGCCCGGCCGGCATCGTCGATCAGGAAATTGCCCGGATGGGCATCGAAGGAGATCAGCGTCACCGGCGGCGCCCGATCCGGCTCGGCCTGGCGCCGGGCGGTCTCCAGCTCCTCGTCGATCTGCCGGCGGGCCGCCGCGGCCAGGCCCGCGCCGTCGAGAAAGGCCGCCTGACGTTCGACCTCGGCCAGCGTCTCCGCCACCGGGTTGCCGTGGTCGCGCAAAGGCGGCCGCTGGTCGGCCGGCGGCACCGGCAAAGCATGGATCGCCGCCAGCGCCTCGGCCAGGGCCGGCAGATCCTGCGGCAGTTGCGGCGGGCGGCCGGCGATCTCGTCGACGACCAGGGCGCCCATCGGCAGATCCGGCGCCGGCGGCAGCACCGCATGCAGATGTGGAACATGCGCGCAGAGCCCGGCGCGCTGGAAGCAGGCAGCCTGATAGGCAAGATTGGCGGCGGCATCCAGACCCATCTGGCTCTGGCGCGGCACCCGAAGCAACAGGCCCGTCCCGGCGATCCGCACATGGTCGTGGGCCAGCCCGCTCGTCGCCAGCGGCGCCAGCCCGTCGACATCGCCGCCCAGCTCCGGCATGACATCTCCCAGAGCCCTCGACAGGCCCGGCAGACAGGCGTCAATCTTCCCCCGGCTCAAATCCCCACCAGTGTCCTCTGGCCCTCATGCGCCCGCCGGCCCTCAACCCCCTTTTTGCGGAGATCACCGCCCTGCCCGGCGTCGGCCCGCGAATCGCGCCGCTGCTGGCCAAAGCGGCGGGACCCAAGGTCGTCGACCTGCTCTGGCACCTGCCGACCGGGCTGATCGACCGGCGGCAGACGCCCTCGGTCGCGGACGCGCCTGTGGGTGAGGTAGCAACCCTGCGCCTGCGTGTCGAGGGCCATATCCCGCAACCGCGGACCCACCGCACCCCCTATCGGGTGCGCTGCCGCGATGACAGCGGCACCATCGACCTTGTCTACTTTCATCCCAACCCCGACTGGCTGGCCAAGACCCTGCCGGTCGGCGAGGAGTGGGTGGTCAGCGGCCGGGTGGACCTTTATCAGGGGCAGAGGCAGATGCCCCATCCGGATTTGATCGAGCCGCCCGAGCGATTCGAGGCCGTCGCCGTGGTCGAGCCGGTCTATCGGCTGAGCACCGGGCTGGTGCCCAAGGTCATGAGCAAGACCGTGGCCGCGGCCCTGGAGCGGCTGCCGGAACTGCCCGAATGGCAGGACCCGGCCTGGCTCGCCCGGCAGGGCTGGCCGGCCTGGCATGAGGCGCTGCACGCCGCACACAGACCGCAAGGCCAGGCCGAGCTCGCCCCAGACACGCCGCCCCGCCGCCGCCTCGCCTATGACGAGCTGCTCTCGAACCAGCTGGCCCTGGCGCTGATCCGCGCCGCCTATCGCCGGCGGCCCGGCCGGCCTTTCGCCGGCGACGGCCGGCTGCGGGACCGCCTGGCCGCCGCCCTGCCCTTCGCCCTGACACCGTCCCAGACCATGGCACTGGCGGAGATCACCGGCGATATGGCCTCGGATTATCGCATGCTGCGGCTGCTGCAGGGCGATGTCGGCAGCGGCAAGACGGTGGTGGCGCTGTTCGCCATGCTGGCGGCGGTCGAGTGCGGCGCCCAGGCGGCGCTGCTCGCCCCGACCGAAGTCCTGGCCCGCCAGCATTTCGAGACCATCCTGCCGCTCGCCGCGAAGGCCGGGGTGCCGGCCGCACTGCTCACCGGCCGCGACAAGGGCCGGCCGCGCGCCGAAACCGTCGCGGAACTCGCGGCCGGCATGACGAGGATCATTGTCGGCACCCACGCGCTCCTGAGCGAGGATGTCGGCTTTGCCGATCTCGGCCTCGCCGTGATCGACGAGCAGCATCGCTTCGGCGTCGACCAGCGCCTCGCTCTGTCGGCCAAGGGGCGGGCCGTCGACATGCTGGTGATGACCGCGACGCCGATCCCGCGGACCCTGCAGCTGACGGCCTATGGCGACATGGACGTCTCGCGCATCACCGAGAAGCCGCCGGGGCGCCGGCCGGTCGACACCCGGACCATCCCGCAGGAGCGGCTGGCCGAGATCGTCGAGGGCATCGGACGGCAGATCGACCGCGGCGCCCAGGTCTTCTGGGTCTGCCCCCTGGTCGAAGAGTCCGAATCCTCCGACCTCGCCGCGGCGGAGGAGCGGGCCGCCGCCCTGCAGCGGCGCTTCGGCGAGCGCGTCGGCCTGATCCATGGCCGCCTGAAGTCGGCGGAAAAGGACCGGGTCATGGCCGGTTTCGCCGCCGGGGACATCGCCCTGCTGGTGGCCACCACGGTGATCGAAGTCGGGGTGAACGTGCCGGCCGCCACGGTGATGGTCATCGAACACGCCGAGCGCTTCGGCCTCGCCCAATTGCACCAGCTGCGCGGCCGGGTCGGCCGCAGCGACCGGCCGTCGACCTGTATCCTTCTCTATGCACCGCCGCTGACGGACGCCGCCAAGGCGCGCCTGAAAGTCCTGCGGGACACCGAGGACGGCTTCCTCATCGCCGAGGAGGACCTGCGGCTGCGCGGCCCCGGCGAGGTGCTCGGCGTCCGCCAGAGCGGCCTGCCCGGCTTCCGCCTCGCCGACCCGGCCGCCCATGGCGATCTGCTGAACGTCGCGGGCGATGACTGCCGGCTGATCCTGCAGCGCGACCCCGATCTGCAAAGCCCGCGCGGCGAGGCCTTGCGCACCCTCCTCTACCTGTTCGAGCGCGACGCCGCCGTCCGCTATCTGCGATCCGGCTGATGCCGCATGCCCTGGCGGCCATCGGCGGGGCGGCGTCAGGCCGAAAGGGCGACGATCACCCAGAGGATGAACAGGAAGGCGATCAACGGCAGATAGAGACCGGTGCAGGACCAGCCGGCGGCCGCCCCGAGCCAGCTTCGCCCGGCCCGAAGCCGGGCATCCGGCGTCATCGCGAAGTCGGGGCGCCCCTCGCCGTCCTTCTTCGCGTCATAGAGGTCGCGGAACCAGCGCTCCTGCTGCAGATAGCGCGCGTCCAGGCCCCAGAACACCGCCGCAATCGGGATCACCAGCAAAAGCACGGCGTACTGCGCCGCGCCGATGGCAAGGCCGAGAGCCGCGGCGACGACAACGACGCAATAGCGCTTCATTGCAGCACTCTCACGCGCCATGCGTTCCACGGCCGCCTGGATCAACTTCAAATGTTCAATGCGCGCGCTCTGGTCCGCTTCCGCACTCACCGGCACCTCCAGTCTTCGTCGACGTTCCCGTCTCCGACATAAGAACACGGCACAGCCACCGGAAGTGCCGGCTGCCGGCCTCCGAACGCCTAAAATTTCGGCTGCGTTTCTGCCCCTTTTTTGATCAGCGGCACCGAAACGAGGCAGGAACAGGGACCGCTCCCATCGCCGTCGGCCACGCCGCCCGCCACACCCCGCGGGCCGCCGCGTCTGGCACGAGGCGTGCTTAAAGCAAGGCCGTGGCGCACCGCAGCATCATGCGGCCGGGCGCCGCCGAACCCCAAGCAAGCGTTGCACAGGGCCCATGCGAAAGATCGAAGCGATCATAAAGCCCTTCAAGCTCGACGAGGTAAAGGAGGCGCTCCACGAGGTCGGCATCAAGGGCATCACGGTGACCGAAGCCAAGGGTTTCGGCCGCCAGAAGGGGCATACCGAGCTGTATCGCGGCGCCGAATACGTCGTCGACTTCCTGCCGAAAGTGAAGGTGGAAGTCGTGATGGAGGACCAGCTGGTTGAGCGCGCGATCGAGGCGATTCAGCAGGCAGCCCAGACAGGGCGGATCGGCGACGGCAAGATCTTCGTCTCGCCCATCGAGGAGGTTGTGCGCATCCGCACCGGAGAGAGAGGAGCGGACGCGATCTAAAGGCCGATTTCGGCCGGCGCCGCGCCGCGCGCACCCCGCACCCAGAAATTCGCAGTCACACCGCGCAGAACAACGGGACACGCAGAATGTCTGAAGCCATCGAAAACGTCCTGAAGCTGATCAAGGACAAGGACGTCAAATATGTCGACCTCCGCTTTACCGACCCGCGGGGCAAGTGGCAGCACACCGCCCAGCATATCGACACCATCGACGAGGACATGTTCACCGACGGCATCATGTTCGACGGGTCGTCGATCGCCGGCTGGAAGGTGATCAATGAATCGGACATGGCGCTGATGCCGGATCCCGAGACGGCGGTCATGGACCCCTTCTCCGCCCAGCCCTCGCTCATCCTCTTCTGCGATGTGACCGAGCCGCTGACCGGTCAGCGCTACAACCGCGACCCGCGTTCGCTGGCCAAGTCGGCGCAGGAATACATGGCGTCGCTGGGGATCGGCGACGTGGCCTTCTTCGGGCCGGAGGCCGAGTTCTTCGTCTTCGACAGCGTCCGCTTCGAATCCTCGATGATGGATGCCTTCTATCACCTGGAAAGCCGCGAAAGCCCGACCAGCGCCGGCAAGCAGTTCGAAAGCGGCAATCTCGGCCACCGGCCCTGGATCAAGGGCGGCTATTTCCCGGTGCCGCCGGTCGACAGCGGTGGCGACCTGCGCGCCGAAATGGTCACCACCATGGAGGAGATGGGCGTCCCCGTGGAGAAGCACCACCATGAGGTCGCGCCGTCGCAGCACGAGCTGGGCATGAAGTTCGGGCCGCTGGTCCGGTGTGCCGACTTCATGCAGATCTACAAATATGTCGTGCATATGGTCGCCCATACTTACGGCAAGACGGCGACCTTCATGCCCAAGCCGGTGAAAGGCGACAATGGCTCGGGCATGCACGTCCACCAGTCGATCTGGAAGGACGGATCGCCGACCTTTGCCGGCACCGGCTATGCCGACCTGTCGGAGACGGCGCTGTACTATATCGGCGGCATCATCAAGCACGCCAAGGCGCTCAACGCCTTCACCAACCCGAGCACCAACAGCTACAAGCGCCTGATCCCCGGGTTCGAGGCCCCGGTGCTGCTCGCCTATTCGGCCCGCAACCGCTCCGCCTCGTGCCGTATCCCCTATGCCGCCAGCCCCAAGGGCAAGCGCGTCGAGGTTCGCTTCCCCGACCCGACTGCCAATCCCTATCTCGCCTTCGCGGCCATGCTTATGGCCGGGCTCGACGGCATCCAGAACAAGCTGCACCCCGGCGACCCGATGGACAAGAACCTGTACGACCTGCCGCCCGAAGAGCTGCAGGACGTGCCGACCGTCTGCGGCTCGCTCCGCGAATCGCTGAAGGCGCTGGAGGCCGATCACGACTTCCTGACCAAGGGCGACGTGTTCACCAAGGACATGCTGGAAGGCTATATGGACCTGAAATGGGAGGAGGTGTACACGTTCGAGCATACGCCCCATCCCATCGAGTTCCAGATGTACTATTCGAGCTGACGCGTACGACGGGGCCGGTACGCACCGGCCCCGCCGCTTCCCGGACACCAGGCGCGGCGGCGTGGCGGGCCGTGCGTCGTCGTCCGCGCCCATCTACCAAACATCTGCCGGCCATGACGGTCTGCGGCCTATCGTTTCTTATTCCGGACGGGCACGTCCGGCTTTCCCAGGATCCGGCCCCGGGTTTCGCATAACCAATCCGTCGCCATCGCAGCCCGGTCTCGCCTGACACCGGGAAGACATCCCTTTTCCCGACGAGCTGCCGGGGATGAGCAAGAGGCTCATTGACGGCATGCGGCTGCATCCGCTCTGGCCAAGCGGAGAACGACTCCTATAATTGTGCCAGTCAAACCGGTCTTGTGGGGGAGCGCGCGTGGTGACGCAGAAGCGGGAAAAAATTCTGGTCCCGGGATTTGCCGTGGCGGTCCTGCTTGCGGCAGCCCTTGCCGGCTGTTCGGCCCGGCCGGCGGGCGAGCTCTGGCCGAATGCCCCTGTCCAGTACGGCGAGGGCTGGCAGCCCGAACTGACCGCGGTCGAGAACCTTGAGGAATGGGATACCGTCATCGATGTCCGGCGGGAACGGGTCGACGACCGGCAGCTTGTCGTCATTGAAAACCTGAACACCGACGACGACGTCATTGTCTATTATATCGATACCCGCGGCTCCTATCAGGTTGTGCCTATCGCGGCGGGCGGCACCCAGCCCGTCGCCGCCCTGCCCCGCCATATCATGCGCGTGCAATAGAGCTGGTGCCCGGCAGGCATGGCGACCGGGCACCTGTGATACGCGCCTAAGCGAACAGATAATCCCCGATCGTCGCGATCTCGGCTGTCACCACGTCGGCGGTCAGCAGCGCAAGGGTCGCATCCGCGTCGGCATCGAAAGCGTCCTGGGCCTGCCCCTCCTCCGTTTCGCCGTCCTCAACTACGAAGCGCTGGAAGTCCATGCCATCGACAGTCGGTGTCCCATCGCGATTTTGAATCGTGACGGTCCGCATCTTGTCCGCGCCGTCGCCTTCCTGATTGTCGTCGTAAATGTCGAGTTCGACTTCACCATTCTGCTTGACCCGGACTCCGACCACCACTGCGGCATGGCCATCCAGGTCGATTTCGACGTCTTTGCCGCTCTCCAAGGCGTCGATCACGTCATCGATATCGCTGTCGCTGGTTCCTTCGATGCGGTCGACCGACAGACCGTCGTCGGCGTACTCGCTCTCCTTGGTCTCGTGCCAGTCTTGGGGCGTCCCTTCCTCATCGGTGCCGAGCGCTTCGCCGACGTCATCAATGTCAGTCGGCGTATCCTCCGGCAGCTTGCCGCAAGCCTGGAGGTACTTCAGACTGCTGGAAACGGCGCCGGGCACACACTCGTTCTCGTCCTGCTCCTGATTTTCGAACTTTTCGATATTGGCCAACGTCGCCGATTTCACGACAATCTCGTCCGCGGCCTGGACAATCCCGGCCTGGATCGGCGGTGGGGCGAGGATATCGTCGAGGTCGATCAGGACGCCGCCCTCCGTCTCGCCGCCGATCCGATAGGGCAGCTGCGAGAGCCCGGTCAGCGCTATCTCACCTGCCGGCATCTCGGACACGGGCAGCTCGCTGACAAAGACGCCGGCCTCGACCTGTTCCACAAGGTCCGTCGTTCCGAGGTCGAAGGTCGTTGTGACGATGTTGCGGCCATTGCCAAAGGGGCTTGCAAGCCCGAGGTTTTCGACCATCCACTGACCGTCTATGACCAGGTTCAGATACTGGACCTCATCCGAGCCCTGATAGTCGAGGGTGACGCGGCCGATATTGCTGGTTTCCCCACCGAGAGACAGCTGATCGAACCGGGCGTCCGCTTCCGTAAACAGCCCTTGCGATGTCTGAGCCGAATCGAGTGCGGTCGTCACCGGACTGCGAGTCTCGGTGACAACCTGATCTCCGGCCAGGACCTCCCCACCTTCGATCCGGATGTCCACAGCACCGTCCAGGAAGACCAGTGTCTGCGCCGTTGTCCGCGCCACAAAAGACAGCGTCTCACCATTCGGCCCTTCGAGGATGATCGTCGCCGCATCCCGGGATATCTCGACATCGGCCGCATTGGCCTGCAGCGAGAAGACATTGGCGCCCGTACTCCCCACCAGCTTGAGGGATGACCCCGGCCCGGCATGGAATGCCTGCTGTCCGACCGCATCGATAAACTGCCCGAATACGCCGGGATTGATGAATTGCGCGGGAGCCCCCTCCACAACAATGGCGAAGAAATTGGGGTCTTCCGGCGGGGATGACGGCGCGGACGGCAGCGCCGGCAACGGATCGAGGGGAGTGGTCAGAGGAGCGATCATGTCCGTTACGACCTGCGTCCCGGCCACAACGTCGTCGCCCTGGATGATCACCTCCACCGCCCCATCCGCAAAGATGAGGCTCTGTGCGATATTGCGTGCCGTGAAGGTGACGACGCCGCCATCCGGCCCGGAGAGGATGACTGTCGCCACATCGCGGCTGATCGCATAGTCGCCGGCCTGGCCGGGCAGTATCAGCGTATTCGCTCCGGCCGTTCCCTCCAGAGTCAGCGAGTTCCCACCGTCAATTTCGGTGAACACGTCGAAGAAGGACTCCGCGATTTCGATGACCTGCGGCCCGGGCGCGTCGATCAATTCCGCTTCGCCGGAAATCAGGAGCCGGGGCGTGTCCTCGGTCAGGATCCCGAAAAGGTTGACGTCCAGGAGTGTCAGAGCTACGCCACCGAGAGAAAGGCCCTGAAGCGCACCGGAGGCTCCGGTGGCCTCAAGTCCAAGCAACTCATCCTGTTCCGTCAGGCCGTCACCCACAACGGTGAGGGTCGTGCTTGCGACTGTTTCGCCGCCCTCAATGGTGATAGCCAGCGTCCCCGAGACATCGGCCTGGTCTGCAAGCGGGCCGATGTCGACGATTTCGCCGTCCAAGGCGCTTACAGCCAGATCGATATCGATGTCGCCACTCACGGCTTCGTCAAGTTCGGCCGTGACGATCACGGTATTGCCTTCCAAAACCACGTCGGCACTGGTTGAAAACGTGACGGTCGGGAGGACTTCGACCTCGTTCGGAAATGGATCAAAGATGTTGTATTCCTGGAGGAAGAACTCGTCGTTCAGATTAAGCAGGGCCCCGCTCACCCCGCCACCGAACTCCGCGGCAAACAGGGCTGGGTTCGGCACAAAAAAGACGCTGTCGAAGAAATCCGTAGGCGACTGAGCCAGGCCGGTATTGCCGGCAAACAATGCGGGACCGGTGCTCAAGGGCAGCACGGTGCGGGTCACACTGAAAGTGCCAAAGCCATAGCTGTTGGTCAGCGGCTGAAGGCTCCCGTCAAGCAGGTTCCAGTTCAGGGACAGGACTTCACCCCCATCGAAGTCGTCGATCGTGATCGTAAATCCGTCGAGAACATTGCCGCTGCCATCCTGCACGGCACCGCCACCATTCGTGTTGGGACCGCTGGTAATCAGCCCATCGAATGGTATAGGCCCGCCGTCGACCGCGCTGTCGCCGATAGCGTCCGTCACCGGCGCAACGCCCGGCACGCCCGACACCGGATTGCCGCCGTCATTGGCAATGCCGATCAAGTCGACATTGGGCAGCGACGTCCCCGCGGGGTTTCCCATCAGGCCCGTGGCATCCCAGGCCGCCACACTGGGTGTCGGCGGCACGCCCAGATTGACCCAGTCATTCTCCAGCCCGGCCAAGTCGCCGCGCCCCCGCCCGCTGTGGATCGCCGGCGTGTCGAACGTCCCAGGCCCGATATCGTTGCCGCCCAGCGGGCCACCCCGCCCGTCGGAATCGATGCCGATCGCGGTGATCGATGGACTGGCCGCATCAACGGCCCGCGTCCCCACGGTCGCCGCAACCGCAAGACCGAAGGCCGGCTGGTCGGTCCAGTTCAGGACTTCGAACGAAAAGACAAAAGCGTCGTCCTCCGGATCGCCGACAACCCGTTCGATATCGGTGATTCTGAAGCAGAAGACATCGGGCAGGTTCGGTATGACCGGCGGGTCGAAGAGGCCCGGATAGCCCGCCCGTGTCGGCTCATCAAAGACGACGCCCGTGGCGATCGGGCCGGTCATGACATCGAGCGTCCAGTCTCCGCCCCTGCCGGCATTGCCGATCGGCGTGGAGGACGCGGCGACCGCAACGCCCAACCTATCCGCCAGCGTGTCCACAAGATTGCCGGCCCCTGACCGGCATCCGTACACGAGCACCGCCGCATCCGCCGTCAACGCCTCTCGCCAAAGACCGAGAGCGGTCTCCTGCTCAGCTGACAGGTCCGCCCCCATCAAGGTTCGCCCGATCTGGATGACTCCCGGCCTGCCATGCGCGACGATGTGCAGTGCAGACACCGGCGCATGCGTCTGGAGAAGCGATGCGATCTGTCCTGCGCCGTCACCCGCCCCGTCGAGAACCGCAATGTGCACGCCTGCTCTGACACCGGGCAGCAGGCTTGCGATGTGGTCGACCGTTGGATCGATGACCATGAGTTCGCAGCCTGCCGCGCCGCGCCCGCCCAGGGCACAGTGACGAGTTGCCAGTCGTTCCGTCATGCGACTCTCCCTTTCCGGCAGATCGGAGATGCCGGCGGACTTCCCTGTCTTGGAACGGGCCACTCTTCGATGTGCCGATAATGGTGTCCGAAACTATTCTCTCGTACTATACACTTTTTCTCATTTAATGATATGCCTCATCAGGCGTTTTCTAAGGACTCCGCCGTGAAATTTTGTCGCGCAGAGAGGAAAAGTTAAATATTTTGTTTCAGTCGATACATTATAATATTCAGACACTTCGGATCTCGCAGGAGCTGACTAGATTATCCGGCATAAGGACTTCTTACCGCCTTTGAAAGGTTAAAGCATTCCAGGCCCGCCACCAAATCAACATTTTCTTTATGGTTTTGGCCGCAAACTCCTCTAGGCCCCGATCTATGACGGGCATCAGGACCATACGGAATGGGCCGACCGACTGCGTGAGACCAGCCCGATACAACCGGCGCCATCCAGATGGACAGGCCGGTTTAAGCCTGTTCGCCGGAAGACCGGCCGCTGCGGGCCGGTGGTACTCTATCGTCGCCGAACCACGACCTTCTGATAGAGATCCCCGAAGAAGGTCGATTTGCGCCACTCGTACGCTTCGCCGCGGGTTGCGTACTGCCTGATCTCTTCGTCCCAGATTTCGTGGGCATAGGGCTCCAGCGCCGCGAAGACCACCTTCATCAGCCCCTTCAGCGGGTGCAGCGCGTGCGGCCGGTGATAGTCGACAAAGACGACCCTGCCGCCCGGCCGAATGGTCTCCAGCAGGGCGTCGACAATGGCGGTCTTGTACGCGCGCGGCACTTCGTGCAGCAGGAAGAAGCAGCACACGGCATCGTATTGCCCGTCGCCCGGCGCCGCAGCATCGGCGAGTCGCACCTTGGCCTGCGGCAGCTTCTGCAGCTTGCGGCGCGTGTGGTGCACCTGGATCGGCGCCACGTCGATCACATCGAGCGCGCCTTCGGGCCCGAGATGCTCCGCCAGCTGGTTCGAGAAGCTGCCATAGACGCAGGCGGTCTGCAGGACACGCTGGCCCGGCTCGACTTCCTCCAGCACCGACCGCACCAGCCGGCCGGCATTGCCCCAGAGGATGCCCTGCACGACAAACCACTGGTCGAACAGCGCACGGCTGACGGGGTTCAGATAGGCCCAGGAATAGGTGGTCTTCAGATAGTCCGGCAGGGGCACCGCATCCGACGGCTTCAGCGGCGCCCGGCTCTCGGCGGCGGTCGCCGTCTCCCCCTGCGCGAGGGGTACAGCCAGAGAAGGTGTCGATGCCTGTGCCGCAGTCTCCCCTGCCGGCCCGCTCAAACCGGGCTGGTATCGGCTCATGCCGCCTTCATCTCCTTGGATTACGAAACCTGGCCGCCTCCTGGCGGTAACCCGGGCACAGCCGATGAACCGGTGGGACATAGGACCCGCCGGACCGGATAGGACCGGCGCAATAATGGCGAAAAACCATCGCCGCCTCAACGCCCGCCGTCACGCCGCGGCTAAACGTGTCGCCCCGGTCGCTTCAACGCCGTCCAGGCCGATCGGCGTCTGTTCCCCGAGCAGCGCGATGGCCCGCTCCTCGAACGACTCGATCAATGTATGCACGGCCTCTCCTGAGACCAGACCGAGCATCTTCGACACCACGGACGACTTAACATGGAAGAGCGTCGACAGCCGAACCCGGCAACCGCGTGGGCTGAGCGGATCGAACGACCACTGCATCTCCAGCCGCTTGAACGGCTTTTCGGAGGAGGTGATGGTAATTGCCCGCGGCCGGTCGAGAATCGTCGTCGACGTAAAGCGCTGGCGCAGGGCGCTGACCCGGATCACCTGGTCGGTCAGATAGGTCGACGCGTCGATGCGCTTGACCTTGGCCGCCACCCACCAGGGGACGAATTCTGGATAGCGCTCGACATCGGCAACAATGTCGAAGAGCTGCTCCGGCGAATGGGCGAGGTCGCGCTCGACCGTTTGCTGGTACATGCCATTCCCCCGTCTCAAGCGTTGGTGTGCGGGCCAGCCGATCCTGGCGAAAGGCTCCCCCCTGAAACCCGCAGCCCGGTCATCCGTCACGCGGGCGACGATCGTTCGCCCGCCTTACGGATTTCCCGACACGCGCCTCAAACCGCACGGCGTTCCCGCCGAGACCCGCACCGACCCTGCACGGGGCCGGTTGTCAGATCATCAGCAGAAATAAGGCCGTGAGGATGGTCAGGACGCCCGCCACCGGATAGACGATCCATGAGACCGCCGTGTCGGCGCGCACGCCAAAATCATGGGCCGTGATGCGCAGTCGATGGGCCGCGTGCCACAGCTGGAGACCGATGACGCCGAACAGGATGAGCTTGATCAGCCAGTTCCCGGCGAAGGCCGACATGGTCTCGTAAGAGAGTGCCGACGGCACGGCCAGGGCAAACAGGCTGGTGACGAGGATCATCACCGGCGCCAGGAAGGCGGCGACGGTGCCGCCCCCGGCGAACAGGCCCCAGACGATAGGCTTATGGGAACGTCCCGGCATGGCTTACAACCCCGCGATCGCCAGCACGAAAACCGACACCACGCCCCAGACGGCATAGTGCGCGACAACGATGGTGCGGCCGGGCACCCGTTCGCCGCCCACGACCAGCGGCATCGCCTTGGGCGTGACATTGAACCAGGAGATCGTATTGACCAGGGCAAAGCCCAGGCAGATCAACTGGAAGATGATGCCGATCGGGCTGAGAATGCCCGCAACATAGGCTTCCCACGCCTCCGGTCCCTGCGACAGCCGCATCAGGCCCCAGACCAGCATGGCCATATAGGCGCCGATGAAGATGCAGGTGACCTCGCGCAGCATGTAGTGCTGATAGCGCAGCTGCGTGGTCCACCATTTGCTCTTCGACACCGGCCGGTTATAGGGACGACGGCTCATTTCGACCCTCCCGTGATGAACGATGTGAAGTAGTCGGTCGTGCTGGCGATCTTGCTCTGCTGGATCGCCGCCGCCGGATCGACATCCTTCGGGCAGACCTGGCTGCAGGCGCCGACGAAGCTGCACTCCCAGACACCCTCATGCGCCGCGACAACGTCCTCGCGGGCGGAGCGGCCGACATCGCGCGTATCAAGATTGTAGCGGTGGGCCAGCGCCAGCGCCGCCGGACCGATGAAGTCGTCGTTGAGCGCCACCTGGGGACAGGCCGCGTAGCAGCACAGGCAATTGATGCACATCGAGTACTGCTTGTAGGCCTTGAGCTGAGCCGGCGTCTGCAGATAGGTGCCCTGCTCGATCGACCGCGGCTCCTTCGGAATGATGTACGGCTTGACGGCTTCGAATTTCTCGATGAAGTCGTCCATCACGACGACAAGGTCCCGCTCGATCGGGAAATTGTCCAGCGGCTCGACCTTGATCTTGTCCGGGAAGTCCCGGATGAAGGTCTTGCAGGAAAGGACCGGCTCGCCATTGACCGTCATGCCGCAACTGCCGCACACCGCCATATGGCAGGACCAGCGGAAGCTGAGCGAGTCGTCGATCTCGTCCTTGATCTTGGTCAGCGCATCAAGGACCACCCAGTCGGGATCGCAGCCGACCTCGTAGGTCTGGTAACGCGGTTCGGTATCGCGGTCGGGATCGTACCGCAGCACCTCCACCTGCATCTTTCGTTCCGCCATGCGTTCTTGCCTCCTCATCCCGGCCGCGCGGGGCTGTCGACAGAGCGCGCCCCAATCGCGCCACCGGATCGATATCGGGCCCGGTGATCTCTACTCAGCTGCCGCGACCGGCTGCTTCTCCTGCTTCTCCTGCTCGGCCTTTTTCGCCATGGCCTCCCCGGCCGCACCGTAGAGGCGCTCCTGCGGCTGCGACTTGGTGATGACGACGTCCAGGTAATCGATACGCGGCTCGGCATTCGGGTTGTAGTGCGCCATGGAGTGGCAGAGGAACTTGGCGTCATCGCGCGCCGGATAATCCAGACGCTGGTGCGCACCGCGCGATTCGGTCCGGGCCAGTCCGGACTGCGCCACCGACTGCGAGACCTCGATCATCGCCTCGAGCTCCAGCGCCTGGGTCAGGGCGGTGTTGAACACGGCGCTCTTGTCCTTGATCTGCACGTCCTTGAAGCGGTCGCGCAGCTCGGCGATCTTGTTGCATGCCTCGGTCAGAAGGTTGGCGTCGCGGTAAATGCCGCAGCCATACTCCATGATGTCGTTGAGTTCGCGCCGGATGACCGACACGCTCTCCTTGCCGTCGGTGCGGTTCAGGATTCCCTTGACCCGCGCCTCCGCGGCTTCGCCCTGCTTTTCGGCATCCGCCTCGTCACGCGGCGCCGTGCCGCCCTGGATGTAGCCGATCGCTTCGTGCCCGGCCTTCTTGCCGAACACCAGCAGCTCGGTCAGCGAGTTCGAGCCAAGGCGATTGGCGCCGTTGATGGTGACGCAGGCACATTCGCCGACCGCATAGACACCCTTGATCGAGGTGGCCGTATTAATGTCGGTGTGGATGCCGCCCATCATGTAGTGCACGACCGGGCGCACCGGGCAGGGCTCGTCGACGACGTCGACACCCATATAGCTCTTGGCGAGGTCGCGGACGAAGGGGAGCCGCTCGTTGATCAGCTTCTCGCCGAGATGCCGCATGTCGAGAAGCACCGCCTCGCCATAGCGCGTCTCGACGACACGCCCCTTCTGCATTTCATGCCAGAAGGCCTGGCTCAGCCGGTCGCGCGGCCCCAGCTCCATCGCCTTCTTGACCGGCTCCGGCTTGGCGGGACCAAGACCGTAGTCCTGCAGATAGCGATAGCCGTCCTTGTTGATCATGTAGCCGCCTTCGCCGCGGCAGCCCTCGGTCAGCAGAATGCCGGTGCCCGGCAGACCGGTGGGGTGATACTGCACGAACTCCATGTCCTTGAGCGGGATGCCCGCCTTGTAGGCCATGGCCATGCCGTCGCCGGTCTTGATGGCGCCGTTGGTGGTGAACGGATAGATGCGTCCGGCACCGCCGGTGCAGATGATCACCGACTTGGCCTTGAACAGCTTCATCTCGCCGGTGCGGATCTCCATCGCCGTGACGCCCTGGCAGACCCCGTCCTGGACGATGAGATCGGTCGAGAAGAACTCGTCATAGCGCCGGATCGACGGAAATTGCAGCGAGGTCTGAAACAGCGTGTGCAGAATGTGAAAGCCGGACTTGTCGGCCGCGTACCAGGTGCGCTCCATCTTCATGCCGCCGAACGGGCGCACCGCCACCTTGCCGTCCTTTGTGCGGCTCCAGGGGCAGCCCCAATGCTCGATCAGGGTCAGCTCCTTGGGCGCTTCCTCGATAAAGAACTCGACGGCATCCTGGTCGGCCAGCCAGTCGGCGCCCGAGACCGTGTCGTTGAAATGGTACTCCATGCTGTCGTTCGCCCCGGCGACCCCGGCCGCGCCGCCTTCCGCCGCACAGGTGTGACTGCGCATCGGATAGACCTTCGAGATCAGAGCCACATTGAGCGACGGATCCGCCTGAGCCACTGCGATCGCAGCGCGCAGCCCGGCGCCCCCGGCCCCTACAATGGCAATGTCGGTGTTGATAATTTCCATGAGTGTGCCTCCGCGGCTTTGCGGCCTGACGTGCGAACAACATTAGGGATCGCGGCCAACAGCGCAACAAGTGAGTGTTACCTTGCCGCAGGACAGCCGCCCTTTACAAGGTTTTGTTCCGTTCAACACAGGAATTGCCGTGGAATTTCACTCCCGCAGAGCGCCGCAAGGCCCGGGATTGTCTTGCTGCAGCGCACAAAAACCTTATCAGTATTTTGGAATTGGGCGATGCGCCGCGCCTCAGGGCGCCTGCTCGTAGTCCGGCTCGCAAAAACGCCGGCGGCCCCGGCGAATCGCCGCCACCCGCCGTGACCGGTCGCCGGCCCGCCAGTCGAGCAGCGCATCGCCGTAGACCATATCGGGCGCCTCGCCGGACGGCGCCGCGGCCGCGGGCGGTCCACTCGATCCACCCGATCCACTCGAGATGTCGCCGCCCGCCGCGTCCGATCCGGGAGGAGGCGGGGGTTGCGATTCGGCCGCGGTCTCAGGCTCCGGTGCCGGGGGTGCGGCGGCGGTCGCCGCCGCCGGCGCGGACTGCAATTCCGGCGCCGGCTCTTCCTCCGCATCGGCTTCAGGTAAGGGGGGTGCTGCGAGAATTTCCGGTTCCGGAACGGGTTCCGCCTCGTCCTCGACCTTGGTTGCCGGAGGCGCAGGATTGATCGTCGGCTCGGGCGCGGTCAGGACGATGGGCACGGCCGCCATCGGCGGCGGGGATTCGCTTTCGGTCTCCGGGTCCGGGAGCGGTTCCGGAAGCGGTTCCGGGGTCACACCGGCAACCGCCGGCACGCCGGGGTGCAGGCCGGTGCGGTCGAGCAGAGCCGGCAAGGCGGTGCCATCGCCATAGGGCAAGCGCAGCAGGGCCGCCGCTTCGAAGGGATCGTCCGCGCCCTGGAGCGGTGGCGGCCGGCCGGGCTCGAGAAGGGCGGCCAGGCGGTCGAGCGGCAGCGGCGGTCCGTCCAGTCCGGCAATCAGCGGGACCGGGACCATGCCGGCCGCCGGGACGGCATTCGCCAGACGAATGGCGCCGCCCAGACCGAAATCGATGTCGAGCGCCTCTCCCTCCCGGATCAGCAGCACCGGCACCGCGTCGTCGCAGGCGATCACCAGTGTCTGGCCGGGCACCAGCGCGACGCTGCGCCGGCCGCCATCGGCCGGCGGTGCCAGCGTGCACGCCATCAAGGGGCTCGCTGCGCCGCTCACCGCAACCGGGCCGCAACGGCCCGCCTCCACCCCGCGACCGGCCGCCGGCGCGTCAATACAGACCTCCGGTTCCCTGCAGCGACTGGTCCGATGTCGCGCGGAACACGTCCCGCGGTCCCTGCCGTGCCGGACGGTCCGGATCGGACCCGGAGCGTAGAACCTCCAGAATGGCCCCCCGGCTGCCGGGCTCGACCCGTTCGCCGGTATGGCGGTTGATCCAGGCAACGGTGATGCCGGAGGGCGGCCGGAAATGATCGGACGGGCTGTTGTCCAGGGCCCGCTCCATGAATGCGCCGAAGATCGGCACCGCCGCGCTGCTGCCGGATTCGCGCCCCAGGGTTCGCGGCTCGTCGAAGCCGACATAGACCCCGGCCACGAGGTTGGGCGCGAAACCGACGAACCAGGCATCCCGCGCCTCGTTGGTGGTCCCGGTCTTGCCCGCCAGCGGCAGGCCGAGGGACGCCAGGCGCGCCGCCGTCCCCCGCTGCACCACCCCCTGCAGAATGGAGATCATCTGATAGGCGGTCACCGGATCGGTGACCCGCTCCGACAGGCCGTCGGGCGCCGGCGGAGCCGTCTCCGGCCGGGCCTGCTCGCAGCCGGCACAGTGGCGCAGGTCGCCGCGGAAAATGGTCCGGCCGTCCTGGTCCTGAATGCGGTCGACCAGATAGGGGTCGATGCGGAAGCCGCCATTGGCGATCATGCCATAGGCGGCGGTGAGGCGCAGCAGCGTCGTCTCCCCGGCCCCCAGGCCCATGGCCGGCAGCAGCGGCATGTCGTCATAGATGCCGAAGCGATCGGCGACGTCGGCCACCGGCTGCAGCCCCATTTCCAGCAGCAGCCGGACGGTCATGACATTGCGCGAGCGCTCGACGCCGGCCCGCAGCGGCAGGGCGCCGGCGAAATCATGGCCATAATTCTGCGGCCGCCAGGTGCGGGCAAGGGCGCCCTGTTCGACCTCGACCGGCACGTCCAGCAGCACGGTGCTGGGAGAGTAGCCCTGCTCCAGCGCCGCGAGATAGACAAACGGCTTGAACGCCGAACCGGGCTGGCGAAAGGCCTGGGTGGCGCGGTTGAACTCGCTCAGGCCGTAGTCATAGCCGCCCGCCATGGCCAGGACCCGCCCGCTCTGCGGGTCGAGTACGACGATGGCGCCCTGGATTCGCGGCACCTGGCGCAGGCCGAAGCGGCGCTGCCGGTCATTGGCCGCCGCCACCGCGGCGCTGACCGCATCGACCGATTCGACCAGGATGACATCCCCCACGGCAAGCACGTCGGCGACACGCGACACTGCCGGCCCGACCCAGTCATTGGACTGCCAGCGCCGTGCCCAGGACAGCTCGCCGAGCTCGATCCGGCCGATCTCGCCATCCGCCAGCCCGATCCGCGCCGCCCGGGGCGCGACCTCCAGCACCACGGCCAGGCGCCAGTCGCGGGCGCCGGGCGGCGGGTCGATTTCGGCCAGGACGGTCTGCCACAGCGGGGCAGCCTCCTGCGGCTCGGCCGGTGCCGCTTCCGCCTGATCCTGCGCGCCCCGGTCGCCGGCGAGCCGCGAGAGCCGGCCGAACAGCCCGCCCGAGTCCGCTGCCGGCGCGGCAGCAGGCTCTTCGGCCGGTTCCGCCGCAGCGGCGGCGGCCTCGGCCTCAGCCTCAGCCTCCGCAGCCGCTGCCTCCAGGGCTTGCTGGCGGGTGACGATCCGCTCCATGTTGGAAATCGGTCCCCGCCAGCCATGCCGGCGGTCATAGGCCAGAAGGCCGTCGCGCAGCGCCGTCTCGGCGAAATCCTGCAGGCGCGGGTCGACCGTGGTGCGCACGGTCAGGCCGCCCTCGTAGAGCAGCCCGCTGCCCAACGTGCTCCGTACGAAGCGGCGCACCTCCTCGCTGAAATAGGGCGCCGACACCGTGTCCGGCGCCGCATGGCGGCGGACGTCCAGGGCTTCGGCCCGGGCCGCCTCGGCCTCAGCCATGGTGATGGCGCCGTCCTCGACCATGCGGTCCAGCACGTAATTGCGCCGCGCGACGGCTGCATCGTGCCGGAACACCGGATGATAGTTGTTCGGCGCCTTGGGCAGGGCGGCGAGATAGGCGGCCTGGGCGAGGCTGAGGTCCGAGGGCGGCAACCCGAAATAGCGCTGGGCGGCCGTGCCGATCCCGTAAGAGCCGCGACCGAGATAGATTTCGTTCAGGTACAGCTCCAGGATCTCGTCCTTCCCGAAATCCCGCTCGATCAGCAGCGCCAGGACGATCTCCCGGGCCTTGCGCAGCAGCGAGACCTCCGGCGTCAGCAGCAGGTTCTTGGCGAGCTGCTGGGTGATGGTCGATCCGCCATGCAGCCGCCGCCCGGTCAGCGCGTTGCGGACATTGACCAGTGCCGCCCGGGCGAGGCCCGACGGATCGACGCCGGCGTGCTCGCGGAAATCCTGATCCTCCGCGGAGATGAAGGCTTGAGGGACATAGTCGGGCAGGCTTTCAATCGAGACGAAGACCCGATTCTCGACATAGTATTCCCGGACCAGCGAACCGTCGGCCGCATAGAGGCGCGTCGTCTGCGGTGGCGTGTAATGCGCCAGATGCCGGTGGTCCGGGAGGTCCAGGACGTTCAGCGCGAGGGCGGTGCAGACTGAAACGAGTGTCGCGAGAGCGGATAGCATGGGCGGGTCGAACCTTGCATGAACCGGTTTCGTGAGCCGTCGATGAAGAGCGGCAACGCGCCCGGCGCCGGGGGAGTTCCGGCTCGGGTCTATACCGGCTAACTGACTGCGCAGCAATTAATCTGGGATATGTGGCATCGCGGGCACGGGAAAAAGCGCCGTTTCCACGGCCGGCGCAGCAAGGGACCGGCTGTTGCGGATATGTTTCTTGCCGCCACCGGCACCGTCGGATGGGCAATTGACGGGACAAACGCGTTGACAGCGGCTAACGTGACGCAGCCTTCCTCATGAAACCTGCAACAGGGGGATATCCATGCCCGACAGCCCGTCACCCGTCGCCACTCCGGCAACCCTCAAGCCCGGCGTCGTCACCGGAGCCGACTACCAGACCCTGGTTTCCGCCTGCAAGCGCGGCAACTACGCGCTGCCGGCCGTCAACGTGACGAGCAGCCACACGATCAACGCCGTCCTGGAGGCGGCCGCCAAGAACAAGTCGGATGTCATCATCCAGCTGTCCAATGGTGGTGCCCAGTACTATGCCGGCCAGGGCCTGCCGAATGGCGATACCGCCAAGGTCCTCGGGGCCGTTGCCGCCGCCCGGCACGTGCATCTTCTCGCCGAGCATTACGGCGTCTGCGTGGTGCTTCACACCGACCACGCCAACAAAAAGCTGATTCCCTGGGTCGAGAGCCTGCTCGACCACAGCGAGGAAGAGATCAAGAAGACCGGCAAGCCGCTGTTCAGCTCGCACATGCTCGACCTGTCGGAAGAGCCGCTCGACTGGAACATCGACGAATGCGCCCGCGTCCTCAAGCGCATGGCACCGATGGGCATGTGCCTGGAGATCGAGCTGGGCGTCACCGGCGGCGAGGAGGACGGCATCGGCGGCGACTATGACGAAAGCGCCGACAACTCGAAGCTCTACACCCAGCCGGAAGACGTGCTGCAGGCCTATGACAAGCTGGCCCCGATCGGCAAGTTCTCGGTCGCGGCATCCTTCGGCAATGTCCACGGCGTCTACAAGCCGGGCAACGTCAAGCTGCGCCCCGAAATCCTGAAGAACTCGCAGGATCTTATCAGCAAGCAGCACAACACCGGCCCCAACCCCCTGGATTTGGTTTTCCATGGCGGGTCGGGTTCGGAGAAGAGCCAGATCACCGAAACGCTCGGCTATGGCGTCTTCAAGATGAACATCGATACCGACACGCAGTTCGCTTTCGCCGAAGGGCTGGGCAAGTTCTACGAGCAGCACGCGAATGCGTTCAAATACCAGCTCGATCCGGAAAGCGGCGCGCCGCTGAAGAAGTACTACGACCCGCGCAAATGGATGCGCGAAGCCGAAAAAGGGCTGGTCGACCGGCTCGGCGAGGCGTTCGTCGACCTCAATTCGGCCGGCAAGACCCTGGCGGTCTGAGACCGCACGTCGACGCCGTCACAACGGCAAATTGGCCCCTCCCGGAGACGCGCCGCGTCCCCGGGAGGGTCAATTCCGTTTTTGGCACGCCGTTCTCACGCGCCGTTTTCACACGCAGGTTGGGGTGACGTCAGGAACCCCAACAATGCCAAAGGGACGCAGACCCGTCGGCGCCGCTGGCTTTGCCGGGTGTTGGGCTTCGCAAGCTCAGCCCAACCTACGTGTCCAACCTACGTGTCTACGTGGCCATCAGCGCAAGGCGAGCCTTATTCCTTGCCCAGGTAGATGTCCTGGATCTTGTTGAGCATGGCGACCGCCTCTTCCTTGCTGCGCTGGAAGCTGTTGCGGCCTATGATCGAGCCGTTGCCGCCACCGTCGCGGATCGCCCGGGCGTCCTCATAGACGGCATCCGCGGACTTCGAAGCCCCGCCGGAGAAGACGATCAGCCGCCGGCCGCCGAAAGCGCAATGGACGAGGTGGTTGACCCGCTCGGCCATGGTCGCCCGCGGAATCTCGGTCTGCTCGTACACCTTCTTGGCGTCCGCCTGCTCGAGATAGTCGGTGGGAAGCTTCACCTTGATGACATGGGCGCCGAGCGCCGCGGCGATGTAGGTGGCGTAGCCTGCGATGTCGAGCGCCGTCTCTCCGTCCTTGCTGACATTGCCGCCGCGCGGATAGGACCAGATCACCGTGGCGATGCCGACGCTCTTGGCTTCCTCCGACATCTCGCGGATTTCCTCGTACATCTCCGGCGCTTCATCGGAGCCGGGATAGACGGTGAAGCCGATGGCCGAGCAGCCGAGCCGAAGGGCATCGTCGACCGACCCGTGGATCGCCTGGTCGGGCGCTTCCTTGGACCGGTAGAGCGTCGTCGAGCTGTTGACCTTGAGGATCAGCGGGATCTGGCCGGCATAGGTGGCGGCGCCGGCTTCGATCGCGCCGAGCGGCGCGGCATAGGCGTTGCAGCCCGATTCGATCGCCAGGTCGAAGAGGTAATGGGGGTCGTAGGCCGGCGGGTTCGGCGCGAAGCTGCGGGCCGGCCCGTGCTCCCAGCCCTGGTCGACGGGGAGGATCACCATCTTGCCCGTGCCGGCGAGCCGGCCGGTGTTGAGCATCCGGGCGATGTTGGCCTTGGTGCCGGGATTGTCGCTCTCATAATAGGAGAGGATCTTCCGGACGGTCTCGGTCGATTTCATGCTTGCTCCTCCGCTTGAGCTGGTCGGAATTGTTGCTGGGGCCGCTCAGGGCCCTCCGGACGGGCGCGTCGGCAACGACGCGCAGGGGCGAGGGCCAGGTGCGCTTCGGCACATTTCACAGGCCCTGGCCCGGCCGGCGAACCGGCATCCGGAACTGGGCGCATCATACAAAGCGTCCATGGTGATTGCGAGGGCAGCGGCGCCGCCTGTGATGTGCTGTCGCTGCCGGCAAGATTAAAGGAGGGTGGGCGACGCGGCCCGGGCCTCGCCACGCCGGTCAGACGAACCAGCACACCATCTCCCGCCAGCGCCGATAGGAATGCGCCTTGCCGCTCCACACCTTGAAGAGGTGCCAGATGCCCTTGTTCCACAGCGTGTCGCTCAGAAACTGGTTGTCGGGATAGAAGGGATCGGCTTCCCCGACCACGATCTTGATGTCGAGCCTGCGAATCCGCTCCAGCGCATCATGGTCGTTCATGTTCGGCATGTAATGATTTGGCATATGGAAATAGATGTCTGAATCGTAATAGCCGTCGAACAGATTGCGATAGCCCGGCGGCGACTGGGTCAGGTCGTAACGGCCGCTCAGCGCGACGACGCGATTGAAAATCTCCGGATGACGCAAAGCAATATTGACCGCGTGATAAGCGCCGAGACTACAGCCATGCGAAATC
Source organism: Alphaproteobacteria bacterium (assembly GCA_009909005.1). GTDB lineage: Bacteria > Pseudomonadota > Alphaproteobacteria > DSM-16000 > Inquilinaceae > JAAAOG01. Next base: position 37,723 of record JAAAOG010000080.1, read on the forward strand.
GCGAACGGATTATCGTTCAGGGACCGGCTCAGCGGCAAGACCTCATTCAGCACGTACTTTTCATATTCCATATGGCGAACAATGCGGCCCCGCGGCTCGCACCAATCGCAATAGAATGTTTCATGATCGATGCTGTCTACGCAATAAAGCTGCAGCCAGCCCATGCGGATATGGTGACCCAGCGCGTCGACCATGCCCATATTCTCATAGTCGAAGAAGCGGCCGGAGCGGGTCGGGAAGACCAGGACCCGGGCGCCGGCATGGCCGAACACCAGCAGTTCCATGTCGCGACCCAGGCCGCCACAGAACCATTTATAATACTCGCGTTTCATGGGCGTGACACAATTGTGACATCCCTTTGTGAGTAAAGGGATTGGCATCGGAGAGAACCCCCGGAGATCTCGCGGGGACGTATCAGATTCGGGTTACCGTTTGAAGACAGTCGGACGTTGTGGCATCTTGCCGCAAAGTCGTCGGACGGCCGGACGGCGCGCACAAAACTGTCGATTGACTGCCGGCCGCCGCGACCAGGATTATCGGCAGCGGTGCGGTGAAGCGGCTTGCAGCACCGCAGCGGCAGAAACGGAAAACGGGTGTCGCAGAAACATGGCGAACTGGTTCGAAGACGAGGTGCGGGAGCTGGAAAGGCGGCCGCTGCCGGAAGACACCCGCAATCTGGTGCTGTTCTATGGCAGCTCGTCCTTCACGCTGTGGGAGGACATGCCGCGCTGGTTCCCCGGCTATAACATTCTGAACCGCGGGTTCGGCGGCTCGACCCTGGCGGACTGCCTGGAATTCTTCGACCGGCTCGTCGTGCCGGTCTCACCGAAGGCAATCCTCCTCTATGCCGGCGACAACGACCTCGACCAGGGCGTCGGGCCCGAGGAGCTCATCCGGTATCTCCGGACCTTCATCGCGCGCAAGCGCCAGGCGCTGGGCGACACCCCGATGGCCTATCTGTCGGTGAAGCTCAGCGTCGCCCGCCTGCATCTGATGCACAAATTCGCATACACCAACTATGCCGTCGAACGCTTCCTGGCCGACCAGGAAGACGTGGATTTCATCAATATCTTCCGCCGCATGTCGGGCCGCGGCATCGCCCCGTTCCGGCGCTATTACACCCACGACGATTTGCACATGAACGCGCACGGCTACTGCCTCTGGGGCGCGGCGATCAACGATTACCTCACGGACCTCGACCGCCGGCTGGGCGGCGGGCTGAAAGTCCGCCCCGAAGCGGAGGAGTCGGCGCGACGCGCGGTGTGCGAGACCTCGCTGGCCGAAGCCCGGGCCCGGGCCGAGGCGGCGCGGCAGGCCGAGGCCGTGCCCAAGGCTGCCGCTGCCGAGTGAGTGCCGGCAGCCTCAGCCGGCCGCCGCGTTTATGATTCCCGCGTATTTCGTCGCCTTATCGAAAGTGTCCTCCAGCTCCGCCCACCATCGCTTCGGCAGCTCGACGATCATCACCGTATCGGGCCGGAAGGACAGCTGCGGCAGGATCTCCTCCCACGGAATGCCGCCCCAGCCCAGCGGCAGGTGCAGATCGCCCAGGCCATAGGCGAAGCGTTCGGAGGCGGTGAAGGTCTTCAGCGTCGGCAGCCTGCCGAAGGAATCGTGCACGTGCAGGTGGTTGACCAGCGGCGCGAAGGCCTTCAGCGCCGAGAGATAGTCCATGCCCTTGCCGGTGGTCATGATCCAGGCATGGCTGAAATCAAGCGTGCCGCAGATATTGGGGTGATCAAGGCCCTCCAGGTGGCGGGCCAGCTCGACCGGGTCGGCCGTCCAGGCATAGCCGTCTTCCATGAACAGGTTCTCGACGCAGATGCGCACGCCATAGCGCTCGGCGATCGGCACCACCTCCAGCAGCGTCCGGCGCTCCATCGCCAGCAGCGCCGCCGGGTCGACGCTGCCCGGCTTGCCCATCGGCCGGCCGGTATGGTGCACCAGCACATCGGCGCCGACGGCGTCGCACAGCTCGAGCATGAAATTGGCCGAGAGCGCCCCGTGCACCGAATAGCCGAGATTGCGGCCGGCGCAGATCCGGGCGAGCCGGGCGCGGCGCGACGGCACCGGCCGCCCGGCAACGATCACATCCTCCAGGCAGAGCGACAGCTCGGCATGGGTGGCGCCGATCGCCTCGAACCGGTCGAGCGATTCGGCCAGCTCGCCGAGATCGCCGGAGCCGCCGCTGGTGCTGAAACCGACGCCTTTGATAATGGGGCCCAGGGTCATGCCTTCCGCTCCTGTCTTGTCGACCGACCGTTCGTCCGCGGCACTATGATGGCAAGGCCATGTCAGTTTAAACCATTTCAAGGTCGAGCTTTCCGGTTCTTTGCGAGATGGCGACGGATGACGATCGAGCGGGATGAGGCGACAGATGAGCAGACTACCCGCGTTAAGCGGGTCGACGGCGTTCTCTATGTCCAGCGGCCCGACGGCTCCTGGCAGCGGGACGATCAGCCGGATTTGACGGATTGGCAGCGTGTCGAGGCTTTCACCGACGACCAGATCGAACGCATGCGCGAAGAGGATGGCGACGACGACTGGTTCGATCAGGCGGACGGCACATGGCGCGTCGTCGACCCCTCAAAGCCCGACGCTGCCGAATAGCCGCTGGCTTGCCATAGCCTGATCCTGTCGCAGGGCCGCGGGTTTGCCGCGAGGCTTCGGCCCCGCTATATCGTGCCGGTATCCTTGAGGAGAGTGCCCCATGGCCGCCGGACACGAACCGCCGCGTTTCGACGAGAACGACCCCCATTTTGCCATGCGCCGCATGCTGCGCTTTCGCAGCTGGCATCGCGGCACGAAGGAGTCCGACCTGCTCCTGGGCAGCTTCGCCGACCGCCATCTGCCGGAGATGACCCCCGAGCAGCTCGAGACCTACGCTGTGCTGATCGAAAAGCCTGATCACGAGATCTACAATTGGAAGGTCGGTCGCGACCCCGTGCCGCCGGAGCTCGACACGGACATCATGGCGATGCTGAAAGCCCACGCGATCTCCCTCAGCGAGCCCGAAGAGTGACCCTGACAGCCGCCGCCGCCCTGCCCGACCCCGAGACCACGACGGAAGACGGGACCGCGGCACCGCTGACCATTGCCGGCGCGCCGGAGGGCCAGGATGCCCGCATGCTGGCGCTGTTCGCCGCCCGGCGGCCCGGCCGCGGCCTGCTGCACATCGCCTTGGATGACGCAAGGGCGGCGCGGCTCGCCTGGCTGCTCGCCTTCTTCGCGCCGGAAACCGAGGTGGTGCAGCTGCCCGCCTGGGACTGCCTGCCCTATGACCGGGTCTCCCCCAATCCGGAGATCGTCGCCCGCCGCATCGCCGCCCTCAGCCGGCTTGCCGGCGGCCTCGACCCCAAGCGGCCGACCATCGTCATCACCACCGTCAACGCCGCCCTGCAAAGGGTGCCGCCGCGTCTAATCATGGGCACCGCCGGCCGGCCGCTCCGGATCGGCGACCGGCTCGACCTCGACGAGCTGCAGGCGACACTGGTCCGCCACGGCTACTCCCGAGCGCAGACGGTGCGCGAACCCGGCGAGTTCGCCTTCCGGGGCGGCATTGTCGACCTCTTCCCGCCTGGGACGGAAGAGCCGCTCAGGCTCGACTTTTTCGGCGACGAGCTCGACACCATCCGCAGCTTCGATTCGCTGTCGCAACGCACCACCGGCAAGCGCGACGAGGTCGGGCTGGAGCCGATGGCCGAGCTGTTCCTCGACTCCGAATCGATCGCCCGCTTCCGGGCCGGCTATCGCGAGCTGTTCGGCGCCGTCACCGACGACGACCCGCTCTACGAGGCGGTCAGCGAGGGGCGGCGCTATACCGGCATGGAGCACTGGCTGCCGCTGTTCCATGCCGAGATGGAGACGCTGTTCGACTATCTGCCCGATGCGATGGTCACGCTCGACCACCAGCTGGAGCAGGCGCGCGACGCCCGCATCGGCCAGGTCGCCGAGTTCTACGAGGCCCGGCAGACCTTCCAGACCCAGGTCCGCGCGTCCGCCGCGCCGGTGTACAAGCCGCTGCCGCCCGACCGGCTCTATCTCGACGCCGACGCCTGGGCGCAGGCCATGGCCGGCCGGCCGATCGGCCGCCTTTCGCCCTTCGGCGCCCCCTCGGAGAGCGGCGACATCGTCGATGCCGGCGCCCGCAAGGGCCGCGATTTCGCCGATGTCCGCGCCAAGGCCGAGACCAATGTGTTCGACGAAGTCCGGCAGCACGCCAGGGCCCTGGAGGGAGACGGCCGACGCATCGTCATCGCTGGCTATACCACCGGGGCGCGGGAGCGCCTGCGGCACCTGATGCGCGAACACGGCGTCGCCGACATCGCGGCGATCGAGCGCTGGGCCGAGGCCGCCGACCTGCCGCCGCGGCAATGGGCGGCGGCGGTGCTGCCGCTCGAATCGGGCATCCTCGCGCCCGACATCGCCGTCATCACCGAGCAGGACATCCTCGGCGACCGGCTGACCCGGCCGGTGAAGAAGCGCAAGAAGGCCGACGCCTTCATCTCCGAGGTCTCCTCGCTCAGCCCCGGCGACGTCGTCGTCCACAGCGAGCACGGCTTCGGCCGCTATGACGGGCTGGAGACCCTCACCATTTCCGGCGGCGCCCCGCATGACTGCCTGAAGGTGGTCTACGCGGACAACGACAAGCTGTTCATCCCTGTCGAGAACATCGAGGTGCTGTCGCGCTTCGGACCGGCCGACAGCGAGGTCCCGCTCGACAAGCTGGGCGGCGCCGGCTGGCAGGCGCGCAAGGCCAAGGTCAAGAAGCGCCTCAAGGACATGGCCGACGAGCTGATGCGCGTTGCCGCCGCGCGCCAGACCCGCGAGGCCGAACCGCTGCCGCCGCCGGACGGCGTGTATGAGGAGTTCGCCGCCCGCTTCCCCTACCCCGAGACCGACGATCAGCTGCGCGCCATCGAGGACGTGCTGCAGGACCTGCAGGCCGGCAAGCCGATGGACCGGCTGGTCTGCGGCGATGTCGGCTTCGGCAAGACCGAGGTGGCGCTCAGGGCCGCCTTCCTCGCCGCCATGAACGGCGTCCAGGTCGCCGTGGTGGTGCCGACCACCCTGCTCGCCCGCCAGCACCACCGCACCTTCCGCGAGCGCTTCCAGGGCCTGCCGCTGAACCTGGCGCAGCTGTCGCGCATGGTCGGCGCCAAGGAGTCGAAGGCGGTGCGCGACGGCCTGACGGATGGGAGCGTCGACATCGTCGTCGGCACCCATGCGCTGCTCTCGCAGACCGTGAAGTTCAAGCGCCTCGGCCTGATCGTCGTCGACGAGGAGCAGCATTTCGGCGTCAAGCAGAAGGAACGGCTGAAGCAGCTGCGCCACGACGTCCACGTCCTCACTTTGACGGCAACGCCCATACCCCGCACCCTGCAGCTGGCGCTGACCGGGGTGCGCGAGCTGTCGCTGATCGCCACGCCGCCGGTCGACCGGCTGGCGGTGCGCACCTTCGTGCTGCCCTTCGATCCGGTGGTGATCCGCGAGGCGATCCTTCGCGAGCATTTCCGCGGCGGCCAGACCTATTATGTCTGCCCGCGCATCGAGGACCTCGCCGACGTCGAAGAGGAGCTGAAGGCCCTGGTGCCGGAGGTGAAGATCGTCACCGCCCATGGCCGGATGGCCGCCAGCCGGCTGGAGGAGGTGATGTCGGCTTTCTATGACGGCCAGTTCGACGTGCTGCTCAGCACCTCGATCGTCGAAAGCGGCCTCGACGTGCCGACCGCCAACACTCTGGTGGTCCACCGCGCCGACATGTTCGGCCTCGCCCAGCTCTACCAGCTGCGCGGCCGCATCGGCCGGTCGAAGGTGCGCGGCTATGCCTATCTGACCTACCAGCCGCGCCGCACCCTGTCGAAGACCTCGCAGCAGCGGCTCAACGTCATCGAGACGCTGGACACGCTGGGCGCCGGCTTTTCCCTGGCCAGCCATGACATGGACATCCGCGGCGCCGGCAACCTGCTGGGCGAGGAGCAGTCCGGCCATATCCGCGAGGTCGGGGCCGAGCTCTACCAGCAGCTGCTGCAGGAGGCGGTCGCCGCGGCCAAGGACGCGGAGACGGAAGAGGCCGCGGAACAGTGGACGCCGCAGATCAATCTCGGCATGCCGGTGCTGATCCCGGAGGACTATGTCGCCGACCTGCATGTCCGGCTCGACCTCTACCGGCGTGTGGCGCGGCTGGTCGACCAGAGCGAGATCGACTCCTTTGCCGCCGAGCTGGTCGACCGCTTCGGCACGCTGCCGGGCGAGGTCGAGAACCTCCTGACCGTGGTGGCGCTGAAGCAGCTCTGCCGGGCGGCGGGGGTCGAGCGGCTGGATGCCGGGCCGCGCGGCGCCGTCGTCACCTTCCGCAACAACAGTTTTGCAAAGCCGGACCGCCTGGTCGCCTATCTCACCAAACAGGCGGGGGCGGCCAAGCTGCGCCCCGACCACAAGCTGGTCGTCACCCGCGCCTGGGACGACCTCGCCACCCGCATCCAGGGCGCCCGCAAGTTCATGCAGAACCTGGCCAAGCTGGCGGCATAGGCGGCACTTGCGAGCGTAGGGCACGCACATGTGCATGCCCATCACCGTCGATGTTACGCCATAAGGCATGCAGCAAGCTGCATGCCCTACAGCCCAAAACAATTTTTAGCCTGCCGCGCAATTCACTTCCGACCGGATCATGTCCGGTGCGGCCAATGGTGAGACCTTTGGGTGGGGGGTCTGACCCCCGACCCGCCAAAAGGATCCCGCACGGCCTAAACCGTAAAATACTTCGCCTTTGGGTGGTGGACGACGATGGCGGAGGTGCTCTGCTCGGGGTGCAGCTGGAACTCCTCCGACAGCTCGATGCCGATGCGGCCGGCGTCCAGCAGGGCCAGGATCTTGTCCTGGTCCTCCAGG
>JAAAOG010000055.1 GCA_009909005.1 Alphaproteobacteria bacterium
CTTCTCGGAAGCGCAGGCGCCGGACCGCGCCGTCGCCGCCCCTGTGCCGCCCCGCCCCGCCCGAGCCGCGGCGGATGGCGAAGCTGTCCAGCAGCACCGGGAAGCGGCTCTCCAGCACCTCCGGGTCGGTCAGGCGGGAATTGGTCATCAGCGTGTGCACCGCAGCGGTGCCGTCGAAATCCGGCCCGGCGCCCGAGCCGCCGCACAGCGTCTCGTAATACTGGTAGCGGTCATTGCCGAAGGTGACGTTGTTCATGGTGCACTGCGCCGCCGCCTGCGCCCCGAGCGCGCCGTAGAGCGCATTGGTGACGATCATCGAGGTCTCGACATTGCCGGCAACCACGGCGGCCGGCGGCCGCGGGTCGAGCATCGAGCCTTCCGGCACCACGATCCGCAAGGGCTCCAGGCAGCCATCGTTCAGCGGAATGTCCTCCTCGACCAGGGTGCGGAAGACGAACAGCACGGCGGCCTGCACCACCGCCCGCGGCGCGTTGAAATTGTCCGGCGTCTGGTCGGAGGTGCCGGTGAAGTCGATGGTCGCCTGCCGGGCCTCCCGGTCGATGTCGATCGCCACCTGAACCCGGGCGCCGCTGTCCGTCTCCAGCGTGAACCGGCCGGGCGTCAGCACGCCCAGCACCCGGCGCACCTGCTCGGCGGCGTTGTCGCGGACATGGCCCATATAGGCGTGCACCACCTCCAGCCCGTAAAGGCCGACCATGCGGGTCAGCTCCTGCACGCCCTTTTCGTTGGCGGCGATCTGCGCCTTGACGTCGCCGACATTCTGGTCGGGATTGCGGGCCGGAAAGCGCGCCCCGGTCAGCAGGTCGCGGAACGCGGACTCGCGGAAGCGCCCGGCCTCGACCAGGGTGAAATCGTCGACCAGCACGCCCTCGTCCTCGATGGTGCGGCTGTCCGGCGGCATCGAGCCCGGGGTCAGCCCGCCGATATCGGCGTGATGGCCGCGGCTGGCCGTGAAGAAGATCACCGTGCCCGCATCGTCGAACACCGGCGTGATCACCGTCAGGTCGGGCAGGTGGGTGCCGCCGTGATAGGGGTCGTTGAGGGCGTAGACATCGCCCGGGCGCATGCGGCCGCGGCGCGTCTCGATCACGTGCCGGACGCTGGCGCCCATCGAGCCGAGATGCACCGGCATGTGCTGGGCATTGGCGATCAGCCGGCCGTCCGGGTCGAACAGGGCGCAGGAGAAGTCGACCCGCTCCTTGATATTGACCGACTGGGCGGTGTTCTGCAGCACCGCGCCCATCTGCTCGGCGATCGACATGAACAGGTTGTTGAAGAGCTCCAGCATCACCGGGTCGACGGACGTGCCGACCGCCACCCGGCCGGGCAGCGGCACCACGCGCGTCAGCAGCAGGTGCCGGAGCGGCGTGATCTCGGCCCGCCAGCCGGGCTCGACCACCGTCGTGGCGGTGCTTTCGCGCAGGATGGCCGGCCCGTCGACCGCATCGCCCGGCTGCAGGGCATCGCGGTCGTAGACCGGCGTGTCCTGCGCCTCTTCCGCCAGATAGGCCTCGACCCGGCCGAGCGGCTCCGGACCGCCCTCGCGCTCTTGCGCCGGCGCCGCCTCGTCTTCGGCAATCGCCGCGCCGCCGCCGGTCAGCTCGACCGAGACGGCATCGATGACATGCGCCCGGTCGTCGAGGATGAAGCCGAACTGACGCTTGTGCGCCGCCTCGAAGGCCTGGACGATGGCATCGCGGTCGCCTTGGGGGACGATCAGCGGCGTGTCGGTGCCCTGGTATTTCAGGTGGACCCGCCGGGCCTCGCCGGTCCGGGCGACGCCCTGGTCCTCCAGCTCCGCCGCCGCCTCCCCGGCCAGGCGGTCGAGCGCGCGCTTGGCCTCGTCCAGGCCAGCGTCGTCCAGCACCGCGCCGACCGAGGCCTCGCGCAACGCCCGGACATCGGCCAGACCCATGCCATAGGCCGACAGCACCCCGGCATAGGGGTGGATCAGCACCTTTTTCATGCCGAGCGCATCGGCCACCAGGCAGGCATGCTGGCCGCCGGCGCCGCCGAAGGAGACCAGCACATAGCGGCTGACGTCGTGGCCCTCCTGCACCGAGATGCGCTTGATGGCATTGGCCATATTGTCGACGGCGATCTTCAGGAAGCCGTCGGCGACGGCCCGCGGGTCGCGCCGGTCGCCGGTCGCCGCTTCGATCTCGCCGGCCAGGGCGGCGAGGGCGTCATGGCTGGCCCGGGCGTCGAGCGGCTCATCGGCCTCGGGCCCGAAGACGGCGGGGAAGAAGTCGGCCTGCAGCTTGCCGAGCACGACATTGCAGTCGGTGACGGTGAGCGGGCCGCCGCGGCGATAGCAGGCCGGGCCGGGGTCGGCGCCGGCGCTCTCCGGCCCCACCCGGTACTTCGTGCCGTCGAAGCGGCAGATCGAGCCGCCGCCGGCCGCCACCGTGTGGATGCGCAGCATCGGCGCCTGCAGGCGCACGCCGGCCACCTGGGCGTCGAAGGTGCGCTCATAGGCGCCGGCATAGTGGGTGACGTCGGTCGAGGTGCCGCCCATGTCGAAGCCGATCGCCTGGCCGAAGCCGGCCGCCTCGGCCACCCGCGCCGCGCCCACGACGCCGCCGGCCGGGCCGGAGAGGATGCTGTCCTTGCCCTGGAACAGCCGCGCGTCGGTCAGGCCGCCATTGGACTGCATGAAGAACAGCCGCGGGCCCTGCAGCTCGCCCGCGACCAGGTCGACATAGCGCCGCAGGATCGGCGAGAGATAGGCGTCGACCACCGTGGTGTCGCCGCGCCCGACCAGCTTGATCATCGGGCTGGTGCGGTGGGAGACCGAGACCTGGGTGAACCCGGCCTCGCGCGCCAGCTCGGCCAGCGCCTCTTCATGCTGCGGATGGCGATAGCCGTGCATCAGGGCGATGGCGCAGGCGCGGATGCCGTCCTTGTAGGCCTCGCCCAGGCCGCGGCGGGCGGCGTCGCGGTCGAGCGGCGCGATTTCGTTTCCGTCGGCGTCGAGCCGGCCGGGGACCTCGATCACCCGCTCATAGAGCAGCTCGGGCAGCACGATATGCCGGTCGAACAGGCGCGGCCGGTTCTGATAGGCGATGCGCAGGGCGTCGGCGAAACCCTGGTTGATCAGCAGCGCGACGCGCTCGCCCTTGCGCTCCAGCAGGGCATTGGTGGCGACCGTCGTGCCCATGCGCACCGAGGCGATGGCGTCGCCCGGCACCGCCTGGTCGGCGGCCAGGCCCATGACGTCGCGCACGCCCTGCACCGCGGCGTCGCGATAGCGCTCCGGGTTCTCCGACAGCACCTTGTGGGTCAGGATGCGGCCGTCCGGCGCCCGCGCCACCACATCGGTGAAGGTGCCGCCGCGGTCGATCCAGAACTGCCAGCGGTCTTGGGTCTGCTCGGAGCGGTCGGACATTTGCGGGCCTGCAGCGGACGCGGAAAGCCCGAGCTTACCCCGCCCCTCCGCCCTCGTCACCTCGCGAGACGGCCACCGGCCCACCCCAGCATCAGGTAGGCGACATAGTTTTCATCCACAGATTACGCAGATTACGCAGATTGATCCGGAAAAGAAAGGCGTTTCCCATCTTTGATCTATATTCTTTAATCTGTGGAATCCGTGTAATCTGTGGATCAGAATCTTTTTTATCAGCCAAACACGACGCGTTTCCATTCGAGGCTTTGGCTGCCGAAGTTGATCAGCAGGCCGCGTCTGAAACCGGATGCTTTGAGATAGTTGATAATCTGTCCGTGTTCGAGGCCGGTCAGTCTCGGCAAGGCCTTCACTTCCACCAGCAACGAATCGAAGCAGATGAAGTCGACCCGACAGGTTGTCCTCAGCTCCGGAGGTCATTTTGTCGTCCAGGCTGCGAGTCGCTCGGACAGGGCGGCAGGGTCGCCGCGGATGAGGACGGTCTTGCGGCGGTCGCCGGTGCCGGCGCGGATCTCGACCTGGGATTTCGCCACGCCCAGCTGCCTGGCGAGCAGGGCGATGACGGCGGCGTTGGCCTTGCCGCCCTCGGGCGGCGCGGTGACGGCAAGTCCCAGCACCGTTCCGCCACCGGCCTCCGGCGCCGGGCCGCGCAGCGCGGTCTTCCGGGCGCCCGGCGTGACTTTCAAGGCGAGGCGAAGGCCCTCAGCCGTCGCCGTCGCATAGGCGGGCGGGCTCCCGGGTGCCTCAATAGACGGCCCCACGGTTCAGGCTCACCAAGATATTCTGCAGCACCATCTGGGCGAACCAGATCAACAGGATCAGGATCACCGGCGAGATGTCGACGCCGCCAAGATTCGGCAGAAAACGCCGGATTGGCCGTAGCGCCGGCTCGGTGATGCGGTAGAGCGCCGTGCCGATGGTATTAACGAACTGGTTGTACTGGTTGATGACATTGAAGGCCACCAGCCAGCTCAGGATGGCCGAGATGATGATCAGCCAGACATAGATGTCGAGGGCAATGATGACGATGCGCAGCAGCGGCTCGATGATGATCATGAGGTCGGTCGCGGTTCTTGTCTCGGTATCGGTGGGAACATAGGTGATATGGGTCGGCGGGGCCGCATGGCGAACCGCGCGGCGGACGATCCGGGCCGGCGCTCTCGGGGAGCGAGCCTTGACAGCCTGCGAACCGGCAGCCCATAGTGCGTGACACTTTCGTGGGCCGCGGTCAAGCCGCGCCGGCCGATTTCCTTATTGTGGGGCCGTAGCTCAGTTGGGAGAGCGCTAGAATCGCACTCTAGAGGTCGTGGGTTCGACTCCCATCGGCTCCACCATTTATCTGAAAAGTTCGGATTTGTCTGCGATCTGTTGATATCCCGGGCCAAGGCTTTCTCGCTGATCCGCAAAGAGACTGACCGCCGAAGACGGCCGCGCCGTTTGCGAACGGCGTTCGCCTCTGTCTGGTGATGGCGGCTGCCCTTGAGAGCGGTCTTGCCCTGGCCGGAGGCGGGGCGGTGCGATCGTCGCAGGTGGGTGCCGATCCCGTGTTCCCGAGCTACTCTTGTACGATTGAGAACGACGTGGACGGGTCGTCGTCATGTCGGCGTCGACGGATGGGCCGATCAGTCTCCCGAGGGAAGAGCGACACAATGAACAGGCACATGTTGAAGAGCGTTCATCGAGCCCTGCCGGGTCTTTTCGACCGCTTCCGGGCCGGGACGCTGTCGCGCCGCGACTTCCTGCATCTGTCGACATTGCTGGGCCTGTCGGCGCCGGCGGCCTATGCCCTTGCCGGACCGGCGAGCGGTCAGGCAATTGTGCCGGCCGCCCGCGCTCAACAGACTGGCGGGACGCTGAGGCTCTCCATGAACGTCATGGAGCTGAGCGACCCCTCGCTGGCCGACTGGGGACAGAAAGGCAATCTCTATCGCGCGGTCCTCGAGCCCCTGGCCAAGACCGGGCCCGACAACATCACGCGGCCCTATCTGGCGGAACGCTGGACGGCCAACGACGACCTGACGGTCTGGACCTTTCATCTGCGGCAGGGCATCACCTGGAACAATGGCGATCCGTTCATCGCCGATGACGTCATCGCCAATGTCGAAGTCTGGCGCACCGAGGCGCATGGCTCATCGAATTTCAGCCGGTTCTTCTCGGTCGACAGGGTGGATAAGGCGGATGACTCCACAGTCCGTTTCCATCTCAATACCCCCGACATTGCCATTCCGGAAAACCTGGCGGACTATCCGGCGCTGATCGCCCATCGCGACTTCTGGGACCGCGGCGGCAATTTCGTCGACAACCCGGTCGGCACCGGCCCCTTCCTGCTCACCGATCACGCCGTCGGCGAGCGTGCGGCTTTCGTCCGGCGGACGGATGCGCCCTGGTGGGGCGGTGCCGTGGCGCTCGATCGCATCGAGGTCGTCGATCATGGCGACGACCCGGCCGCGCATCTGGCGGCCCTCGCCTCCGGGCAGGCCGACCTGCTTTACGAGATGAGTGCCGACCAGGTGCCGGTGGTGAATCGTCTCGACAATCTGGTGCTCCATGAGGTCGTGACCGGCTATACCGGCGTGGCCCGCATGAATGTCGGCAGCCCGCCGTTCGACGACATCCGGGTGCGTCAGGCTCTCCGGGCCTGCATCGACCATGAGGTCGTGCTGGAGCTCGCCTACCAGAACCTCGGCACCCCCGGCGCCGACCACCATGTCGCGCCGATTCACCCGGAATATGCCGAGATTGCCGCGCCCCGTCAGGACTACGACAGGGCCCGGGCGCTGCTGGCCGAGGCCGGCTACCCGGACGGGATCGATCTGGAGATCCACTGCGTGGCCCAGCCGACCTGGGAGCCGAACACCTGCCAGGTCATCGCCGAAATGGTGCGCCCGGCCGGAATCAATCTCGCCGTCAGGATCATGCCGGGCGGCACCTATTGGGATCGCTGGACCGAATGGCCGTTCGGCTTCACCTCCTGGGCGCACCGCCCGCTGGGCGTCCAGGTGTTGAACCTGGCCTATCGGTCCGGGGCGGCGTGGAACGAAACCGGCTATGCCAATCCGGCCTTCGATGCGGCGCTCAGCCGGGCGAACAGCCTCCTCGATGTCGACGCGCGGCGCGAGGTCATGCGGGAGCTGGAAACGATGATGCAGACCGACAGCATCATCATCCAGCCCTATTGGCGGTCCATCCACACCGCCAGCTCCCAGCGTTTGCAGGGGTTCGCGCTGCAGCCGGCCCGCGAGATCGACTATCCGGCGCTGTCGATCGCGTGACGCGGCCGGACCGCGCGGCCGCGGGCAGGGCTGATGAGCCACGTCTCCGGTCCGCGACGGTGACGGCGCGAGCAAACTGCCGGCAGGGACCGACGCCATGATCACAGTCTTCTATGATGGCAAGTGCGACATCTGTGCCCGAGAGATCCGCTATTACCGGCGCATTGCTCCGCCGGGGGCGGTGAACTGGGTCGACATCACAAGGAGCCCGGAGGCCTTTCAGGAGAGAGGCTATCGCGTCTCCGACGGGCTGCGACTCCTCCACGCCGAGGATCAGGACGGCCGGATGCATCAAGGCGTCGACGCGTTCGCGCTGATCTGGAGACGCCTGAGATACTGGGGTGTATTGGCCTGGTTCGTGTCGCTGCCCGGCGTGCGCCAGCTCGCCCGGGCCGCCTATCGCCGCTTTGCCGACCGACGTTTCCAACGACTCGGCCATTGTCAGCTGGCCCTGGACGAGGATCGCGGGGCCCGTTGATTTCCGGCGCCTGCGGCCGGCCGGCCTCCGGAGGCCAAGAGGGCCCCGTCATGCTCCCGACCGCCGACGCAGGTCGGGTCGTGTGTGCCCTGGTTGACGACAAGCACCAGGCATAGGTGCTCCCGTCGTCTCCCAAGGTCCGGCGCCTCAGGGGCCGTTGATGAATTTCTGAATGGCGTCGAAATAGGGCCTCTGGCCGGTCAGGATCAGGTCGTTGTGGCCGGCATTGGGCACGGTCACCAGACGCTTGTCCTCCGCCGGGCAGTGTTCGTACAGGTCACGGCCGTCGCCGACGGGGATGATCCAGTCCTGCTCGCCATGAATGATCAGCGTCGGCAGCGTCGTGCGGCCGATTTTGGCGAGGTTGTTGAAACCGTGATCGGCTTCCGATGCGCCGGGCACCGCCCAGCCGCGCAGCCGCTCGATCAGCGGGAAGGTGTGGGCGAAGCCGCTTTCGATGATCAGGCCGTCGAAGCCGTCCGGCGCCACCGCGGCGATCTCCAGGGCCGAGGCACTGCCCAGCGACCGCCCCATGACATAGCGCCGGGCCGGAGCGAGGCTTTGCGCGGCCAGCATGTCGGGCAGCTTTGCGGCGATCGCGCGCGCATCGGCAACCAGCGTTTCGGCGGTCGGGGTGCCGGTGCTGGTGCCGTAGCCGCGATAGTCCATGACCAGCAGAGCGATGCCGAGACGCCGGTAGAGCGGGGCGATGGCCTCGTAATCGGCGGCGATCTCGCCATTGCCGTGGAAGAACAGCACCAGCGGGCTGTCCGGCTGCACCGCGTAGAGGCGGCCGCCGATGCTGACGCCGTCGGCCGTTTCGACATCGACGATGCGGGAGGCGCGCGCCGAAGCCGCGCCGAAATAGTCGCGCCGCGGGTGGAAGAGGACGTCGAGGACGTCGGGCTGATCGATCAGCGAGAAGGAACCGGTCATGATGCTCTGCCCTTACGCCCCGGTCTGCCGAAAACGACAGACAAAGGCTCCGGGCAGCATGTGTCAAGCGCCTCCGGCCGCAGCGGCCGGATCCGAGTCGCCCAGCGCCCCCGCAAGGCGGCCCGGCGCCGTCTCGGCCACGCCGCCGGGCGGCCGCCTATTTGCGTCCGCGCCGCCCCCGCGACTTGGTGCCCAGGCCGATATTCTTGGCCAGCTGCGAACGGGACTCGGCGTAACGCGGGGCGACCATCGGGTAGTCGGACGGCAACCCCCATTTCGCCCGGTACTCGTCGGGCGTCATGTTGTAGTTGGTCCGCAGATAGCGCTTCAGCATTTTCAGCTGCTTGCCGTCCTCCAGACAGACGATGTAGTCCGGATGCACCGACTTTTTAATCGGTACGGCAGGCTGCGGCTTTTCCGGCTCGGGCGTCGGGGCCTCGCCATTGCCCACCCGGGCAACCGTATTGGCGACCGACTTGATCAGTTCCGGCAGTTTGTCGGCCGGCACCGGATTGGCCGAGACATAGCTGGACACGATCTGGGTGGTCAAATTCGTGAGATCGGCCTGGCTCAATTTCTCCGACACGGTCCATACTCCAAGGAATCATTTGCTATGACTGTATACTACAGCATAGGTCAGGCGTTGATAACCAAATTTGTCCGGGGAGCAAATTTTTCTATGCGGGCCGGCAGGCAATGGTTCGGCGGAACCGCCGGGCCTGCCGGGTTTTCTTTCGGATCCCGCGGAAAACCGCTAAACAAGGGCCCATGACATCGCTCCGTCTCGCCTTCATGGGCACACCCGACTTCGCCGTGCCGAGCCTCGCTGCGTTGATTGCTGAGGGGCACGACATCGCTGCGGTGTACACGCAGCCGCCGCGCCCGGCCGGCCGCGGCCACCGCGCCCAGCGCTCGCCCGTCCATGCCTTCGCCGCCGAACGGGGCCTGCCGGTCCGTCATCCGCCGCGCCTGAAAGAGGCGGAGGAGCAGGCCCGCTTTGCCGAACTCGGCCTGGATGCGGCGGTGGTGGCCGCCTATGGGCTGATTCTGCCCGGGCCGGTGCTCGCGGCGCCGCGGCTCGGCTGTATCAACGTTCACGCTTCGCTGCTGCCGCGCTGGCGCGGCGCGGCCCCGATCCAGCGGGCGCTGCTGGCCGGCGACAGCGAAACCGGCGTCACCATCATGCAGATGGCGGCCGGCATGGACACCGGCCCGATGCTGCGTGCCGAATCGGTGCCGATCGGCCCGCGGACCACCGCCACGGATTTGCACGATACCCTGGCGGCGCTGGGTGCCCATCTGCTGCCCCCGGCGCTTGAGGGCGTGGCGGCCGGCACGCTCATGCCACAGCCGCAGCCCGAGGCGGGGGTGACCTACGCGCCCAAGATCACCCGCGAGGATGGCTGGATCACCTGGCAGGACGCCGCTTATGTCGACCGCCAGGTGCGGGCGCTGAACCCCTGGCCGGGCTGCGGCTTCGTCCATGAGGGCGAGACGCTGCGGGTCCTGGAAGCCGAGCCGGTGGCGGAGGTTGCGGGGCCGCCCGGCCGGGTGATGGACGAGCGGCTGACCGTCTCCTGCGCCGCCAATGGGGCGGTGCGTCTCTTGACCCTGCAGCGGCCGGGGCGCGGACCGCGGCCGGCCGAGGCCTTTTTGCGCGGCTTCCCGATCCCGCCCGGCACCGACCTGTGCGCCGGTGCCTCGTCCGGCGGGGAAGGAGGACAGCGATGAGCATGACGAAGCCCTGCAAGTCCGGAACGGTCGAACGGATCGGCGTCGCCGGGGTCGGGGCGATCGGCGGCGCGGTCTGCCGGGCGCTGCTGGCCGAGCCCGGCCTGCCCGGTCTCGAACTCGTGGCGGTGGCCGACCGGCGACCGCCGGACCTGCCGGTGCCGGTGCTGGACTTCGCCGGGCTGGCGGAGGTGGCGGACCTTGTGGTGGAGTGCCTGCCGGCCGCCGCGGTGCCGGACCTCGCCGCCGCGGTGCTGGGCCGCGGCAAGACGCTGATGCTCGTGACCAGCGCCGCATTGCTGCTCTATCCCGACATCCGGCGGCAGGCCGAGGCCGGCGGCGGGCGCATCCTGATCCCCTCCGGGGCGCTGGCCGGGATCGACGGGGTGCGGGCCCTCGCCAATCTCGGCATTCTCGAAGCGCGCATCCGCTCGACCAAGCCGCCGCGCGCCTATACCGGGGCGCCGCATGTCGTGGCCGAAGCGATCGACCTTGATGCCGTCCACGAACCGCTGCTGCTGTTCGAGGGCTCGGCCACCGACGCCGCCAGGGCCTTTCCTGCCAATGTCAATGTCGCGGCGACGCTGAGCCTCGCCGGGGTCGGTCCGGAGCTGACAAGGGTGGAGGTGTGGGCGGACCCCTTCGCCACCGGCAACACGCATGAAATCCGCGTGGACAGCGAGCTCTGCACCCTCCGGGCGACCGTCACCAGCCAGCCCGACCCGGCCAATCCGAAGAGCAGCGTGCTGGCGGCGCAGAGCGCCATCGCCGCACTCCGCTCCCGGACCGCGGCGATCGCCCTGGTTTGAGCCGGTGCCCGGGAGGCTCAGGTGAGAATGAAGTCCAGTGCATCGCGCCTGCCGAGGTCGGACAGGTGACCCCGGGTCAGGTGCCCGAGGAGATACTCCATGGAATGGCCGTACCATTCCGGCGTCGTGACGAATTTGCGCTTGCCGACGACGGCATGGTGCAGACCGCCGACGATCGGGTCCCAGTAGACCAGGATATGGGCGATCTTCTGCGTCGGTTCGCGCTTGGGGCCCTCGCCGCCGAAATACTGGTACCAGCTGTCGAGGATCTTCTTCATGCCGTCCAGGCTGAAGGCGGAGGACAGGCCCTTGATGCCGGCCGAGCAGAAGCCGAGCGCCGGGTGGCCGGTTTCCAGCGCAATCAGCTGCACCAGCCCGCCCCCCAGCGAATGCCCGGTGAACAGCAGCGTCGCATTGCGGGTCTTCGCCGCCTCCTTCTCGACCTCCTTGGCGAAGGCGATCGCCTGGGTCTGCTGGTCCGGGGTCGATCCCAAGGCCAGCTGCGCATCGTTGACGATGTCGCCGGCGCCGGCGGTGGCCGACTCGAAGGCGGTGCCGCGCACCGCGCCGATGACATAGCGCCGGCCGGCATAGTTGACCTGATAGACGCGGCCGAAGAAGCTGTTGCGGCCGTTCTCCTTGCTGGGCTTCATCGCGACCAGACCGGCGATCGCGCCGCCCTTGTCGTTATAGGCGTCGTTCGCCATCCACGCCAGATTCGCCACCGTTGCCATGCTCTGCCTCCCGCATTGGTGCCCCTGGAAGAAGTCACGCCTGCCGGCACGATTTTCCGGAAGGCTGTCTCGACAATCGCCCATCGATTATCGGGGGCAGCCCGAGGCTTTTTCTCAAGTCCGTCATGAGAAAAGCCTCCGTGTCGTGCCGGAAGAGGTTCACCGGGTAATCGGCATTATTGGCGTTTTTGGGGCCCTGGAGACAGTCGACGTAACACTGTAACCATCGTGAGTTCGAAGAGAGAAATCGGAGCCGGATTATGGGTGAGAAACAGCCCCGCCTCTTGTGCGTGACGCCGAACGTCGCCATCGACCGGACCGTCGTGGTCCCGGTGCTGAAGCCCGGGTCGGTGCACCGGGCCACCGAGATCCTGGTCGGCATCGGCGGCAAGGGGGTGAATGTCGCGCGCTCGGCCCGGACGCTGGGGGCGGTAAGCTGTTGCGCCGGGCTGCTGGCCGGGGCGAGCGGCCGGATCGCTGCCGAAATGGCCGAGGCGGAAGGGCTGGATGCGGCCTGGAGCTGGGCGCCGGCCGGCGAGACCCGCACCTGCACCCTGGTGGTCGACTCCTCCACCGCCGCCTCGACCGTGCTGAACGAGCCGGGGCCGGCGATCATGCGGACGACCTGGCAGGGCTTCCACGACGATGTGGTGCGGATGAGCGCCGGCTTCGACGCCGTGGCGATCTGCGGCAGCCTGCCGCCCGGCGTCCCGGAAGAGGCGATCGCCGAACTGGCGGCAGCCATCCAGGCCGGGGGCGTGTCGGCCTGGGTGGACAATTCCGGCCAGGCCCTGGCCCATGCGGTCTCCGCCGGCCCCTTCGGCCTGAAGATCAATCACGAGGAGGCCTCGCTGCTGGTCGACGAGACCATCGACGGGCCGGAGAGCGCGGCCCGCGCCGCCGCCGCCCTGCGCGAACGCGGCGGCAGCCCCTATATGGCGATCACCCTGGGCGCGCAGGGCGCAGTGCTCTGCTGTGCCGGGGGCTGCTGGCACGCCACCCCGGCGGACCTGCCGATCCGCAGCGCCGTGGGCAGCGGGGACGCCTTCTCCGCCGGTCTGATCGCCGGTCTTGCGTCCGGCCTCGATCCCGAAAAGGCGCTCCGGCAGGCGACGGCCGCCGGCACCGCCAACGCGCTGCACCTCGGCGCCGGACTGTTCGGCAGGGCGGATGTGCGGAAGTGCCGGGACGGGACGAAGGTGGCGCCGATCGGCGTCTGACCGGCGCTTTGCCTGTTACGCAAACAGGCTGGAGACCGAGCGCTCTTCGGAGATGCGCTGCATGGCCTCGGCCATCAGCGGGGCGATGGACAGCTGGCGGACATTGGTGCTGACCCGCACCGCCTCGGTCGCCAGGATGCTGTCGGTGATGACCAGCTCCTTCATCGGCGAGGCGGAGATCCGGGCCACCGCGCCGCCGGACAGCACTCCATGGGTGCAGTAGGCGCTGACGCTGGCGGCGCCATTGTCCATCAGGGCGACGGCGGCATTGCAGAGCGTGCCGCCCGAATCGACGATGTCGTCGACGATGATGCAGCGGCGGTCGCGGATATCGCCGATGATGTGCATGACCTCGGAGACGCCGGCCTGCTCCCGCCTCTTGTCGATGATGGCGAGGTCGGCGTGCAGCCTTTTGGCCAGCAGCCGGGCGCGCACCACGCCGCCGACATCCGGCGAGACGACCACCGGCGTGGTGCCGTCGTCCTGTTCCTCCAGGTCCTTCACGAAGACCGGCGCGGCCATGAGGTTGTCGAGCGGCAGGTCGAAAAAGCCCTGGATCTGTCCGGCATGCAGATCAAGCGTCAGCACCCGGTTGGCGCCGGCCATGGTGATGAGATTGGCCACCAGCTTGGCCGAGATCGGCGTGCGCGGCCCGGTCTTCCGGTCCTGCCGGGCATAGCCGTAATAAGGAATGACGGCGGTGATCCGGCGTGCCGAGCCGCGGCGCAGGGCGTCGATGGTGACCAGCAGTTCCATCAGATTGTCATTGGCGGGATAGCTCGTCGACTGGACGACGAACACGTCCTCGCCGCGGACATTCTCGAGAATCTCGACGAAGATCTCCATGTCGGCGAAGCGCCGGATGGTCGCCCTGGTCAGCGGCGTCTGCAGAAACGCCGAAATCGCTTCGGCCAGCGGGCGATTGCTGTTGCCGGTGATGATTTTCATGCGCGGACTGTCCTCAAGG
>JAAAOG010000225.1 GCA_009909005.1 Alphaproteobacteria bacterium
GGGTTTGGATTACGCTGCCAGGGGTTCGCGCCGATCCCAGGTGTCCTGTTTGTGACGCGTGCAGGCGTCCTTCAGGATCACGCGGTTGAGGGCGATCCTGTACTCGGATCCGGGCGGCCATTCGGCGAGAACGCGCATAGTGGTGATGGCGTTCGGGTCGACGTCGATGGCCGGTGCCAGATCGTGCAAGCGACCGCAGACGAGATGCCGAAGGAGTCGTTCGACAAACTCTCCCGGCGCCTGACCGCCATTTTCCCAGCGAGAGACGGTTTCGGGGGTCGTGTTCAGCGCCTCGGCGAGATCGCGGCCGGTCATGTCCATCGCCTTGCGGACGAAACGGACCTCTTCCGGAGCCAGTTTCACCGGGGTGAGAGCGCGCACGATCGCCACGGCCGCCACCAGAGAGTCGAGTGCCGGAATGGTATGCGTCAGGGCTTCGCCGGTTTCCGGGTCGAATTCTTCAATCACCGAATCGATGAGCAGGACCGGATAGGGCAAGCCAAGCAGATCCTCTTCGAATTCCGGCACGATCCGGTGGGCGATGTTCCGGTTCGCGTCCATAACCTGATCCTCCAGACTCAATTCATCGCGGTGATGACGGTCAGCCGCTTGCGCTCCGCATCGGGGACGACAACGATCTTGACCTCGGTGCCATCCCGGTCGCGGCCGCGGACCAGCAGCTTGCCCGCCTCCTGAATTTCGTCTACCACACAGCGCCTTAATATTGACTCAACATCAAGGCGGCTGATTTTCCGCTCACGCATCTGGTGTTCCGCATGGACCCTGTAGGCGATCCTGCGATCCGGATGATTGGCAATTTCGTGAACCAGCTTCTCTTCATCGTGGTAGCGATAGGGAGGCGGCATCAATCACCTCATAGGTTCTCTATATAGCAAAGCTTGATGCTACGTCAAGCTTGTATCCGAGGCGATCGCGCCGCACTATCAGGAAACACTTCGATTTCTAGCGAATTTTTGGCAACACGATCACGCAAGCTCAACTTAATGATCGTCTGCCATGCTCTCAATTCGAAACTCCGTCAAATCGGAGCTATCGGTCGCAAAGTCATATCTTCTTGTTTTGCGTCATTTTTCCCCCAGATGCGCTCGCGCTTCCTGCTGGTTCCAGTAGATGTGGGGGGACTGGTCGCGGCCCTTGAGCTTGTCGCCGAGCAGCATGCGCAGAAAGGCGCTGGTGGTGTAGCGCGAGACGCCGGAATAGCGCCGTTCCACCAGGTCGCGGACCATGGCGGTATAGGCGTCGACGACGTCGGGGTAGATCTCGAAGTTTTCGTAATTGACGATGGCGTAGACCCGGCGGCCGATCGCATCCAGCCGGCGTTCGATGACGTCGCGGATATGGTCGATCTGCTCCAGCGACTTGACCGTGTAGCCCTCGAAATTGACGAAGAACAGGTTCTCGTCCGGGTCGTAGCTCAGCCGGTCCTCGATCGGCTGGCTGAGCAGGTCGTCGCGCAGGCCCATCGCTTCGGGCCGGAAGATGCGGCTGTCCATCACCGCCGGCGGGCGGGGCATCAGCGGCGTGAAGGCGAGGTGGGCGAGGACGTCGCGCTGCAGGTCGAGGCCCGGGGCGATCTCGATCAGCTCCAGCCCCTCGGGCCGCAATCGGAAGACGCAGCGCTCGGTGACATAGAGGATCGGCCGGCCGGAGGCGGCGGCGAGCGGGCCGGAAAAGGTGCGCTGCTCGACCGCGGCGAGGAACTTGCGGCTGCCGTCCTCGGCGACGATCTCCAGCCGGCCGTCGCCGATGGTGAGCTGCGGCTTGCCGGCCGTCAGGGTGCCGACGAACACCACCTTCTTGGCGTTCTGGCTGATATTGATGAAGCCGCCGGCCCCGGCCAGGCGTCGGCCGAAGCGGCTGACATTGACATTGCCTTCGCCGTCGGCCTGGGCGAGGCCCAGAAAGGCGATGTCGAGCCCGCCGCCGTCATAGAAGTCGAACTGGGTCGGCTGGTCGACCAGGGCGGCCATATTGGTGCTGGCGCCGAAATTCAGCCCGCCGGCCGGCACGCCGCCGATGGCGCCGGGCTCGGTGGTCAGGGTCAGCAGGTCGTTGATCGACTCCTCGGCGGCGATATTGGCCACGCCCTCCGGCATGCCGATGCCGAGATTGACGACGGCATTGGGCCGCAGCTCGAAGGCGGCGCGGCGGGCGATGACCTTGCGGGCATCCAGCGGCATCGGCGGCAGGGACTTCAGCGGCACTTTGACGGCGCCGGTGAAGGCCGGGTTCAGCCGGTCGGTGAAGCTCTGCCAATGGTCCTCCGGATCGGCCTGGACCACGCAGTCGACCATGATGCCGGGGATGCGCACCTGGCGCGGGTGCAGGGTGCCGCGCTCGGCGATGCGGGCGACCTGGACGATCACCACGCCGCCGGAATTGTGGACGGCCTGAGCGATCTGCAGGCCCTCGAGGTACAGCGCCTCGTCCTCCTGCGTGACATTGCCGTCGAGGTCGGCCGTCGTGCCGCGCAACAGGGCGGCATGGATCGGAAAGGTGGGGTAGAAGAGATAGTCGCGGCCGCGCAGCGTCGTGCGCTCGACGAGGTCCTCGGTGGTGCGGGCGTTGATCTTGCCGCCGTCGAAGTCCGGATCGACGAAGGTGCCGAGCCCGACATGGGTGAGGAGGCCGGGCCGGCCGGCGGCAATCGCCCGGAAGAGATGCGCGACGACACCCTGCGGGAAGTTGTAGGCCTCGATCTTGTTGTCGAGCGCCAGGGCGCCGAGCTTCGGCACCAGCCCCCAATGGCCGCCGATCACGCGTTTGACGAGCCCTTCATGGCCGAGATGGTTAAGGCCCTTGTCCTTGCCGTCGCCCTGGCCGGCGGCATAGACCAGAGTCAGGTCGCGCGGCCGGCCGGTCTCCAGAAAGCGCCGCTCCAGCGCCTTGGCGAGGCCCTCGGCAAAGCCCGAGCCGATGAAGCCGGTCGTCGCCAGCGTGTCGCCGTCGCGGATCAGGCGCATGGCCTCCTCGGCCGAGACGACCTTGCCGGTCCGGGCCTGCGGGCGGCCGGAGAGGGCGGGGTGGTCGGGCGGGTGCGGCATGAGGCTGGCTCCCGGTGACAGGCTTTCGGTACGGTACGGGAACAGGCATAAGGCGCATGCGTTCGACCTGCAATGCCGGGAGACGATCGCGAAGGAGGACCGTGATGCCGCCAGGCCTTTACGGCTATGCCGCGCTGGCCGTGGCCGCCGGGTCGCTGCTGCCGCTGCAGGCCCTGATCAATGCCCGGCTGGGGACCGAACTGCGCGGCGCGGAATGGGCGGCGACGGTGAATTTCGCCGTCGGCACCGTGGCACTTGTCGCCTTTCAGACAGTCCGCGGCGCGACATGGCCGACGGCCGGCATGCTCTCGCAATTGCCGCTCTGGGTCTGGGTCGGCGGCCTGCTCGGCGCCTTTTTCGTGACCACCGGGGCGCTGGCCGCGCCGCGGCTGGGGGCCGCCCTGTTCGTGGCGCTGCTGGTTGGCGGTCAGATGGCCTCCGCCCTGCTGCTTGACCATTTTGGGGTGCTGCACGACCGCACGCCGATTACCTGGGGGCGGCTGGCCGGGGCGGTGCTGCTGGTCGCCGGGGTGGCATTGATCATGCGTCGCCCCTGAGCCCCGTTGCCCCTGCCGGAGACCTCTTGCCATGACCGTGACCTTGCCGCCGCCCGCGCGCACCATCGATGCCCGCGATCTGCAGTGCCCGCTGCCGGTGCTGAAGGCGCGCAAGGCGCTGAACCTGATGGCTGGCGGCGAAATTCTCGAGGTGCGGGCCAATGACCCCGCGGCGCCGCTGGATTTCCAGGTGTTCTGCCATCACGGCGGCCACCGCCTGGTCTCGATGGAGGAGGCGGAGGGCGTGACCACCTTCGTGATCGAAAAGGACGGTGCGGCCGGCGCCGCCGCGGTCACTGGAAATCGATAAAGGTCATGGCAAAGCGCGGGCGGTCCGCGTCGTCGGCCAGCGGCAGGGTGACCTGCTGGAAGGCGATGTGATCCCGGTCGGTCCAGAACATGGTTCCCGACAGGAACACCGGTTCCTTGCCCGCCGTCGTCGCCTCGAGCATGTCGATAAACGGGTTCTGCGAGTCGCCCATGGTATGGGCGTCGAGAGGGTGGCGCGACAGCTCCGCCCCATAGCGCGCGACGATCGCCGTGCCGACGACCCGGTAGAAATACTGCCGCGGCCCGGTGCGCTCGGACAGGATCAGATGCGAAAGCTGTGCGGCGAAATCGACCGGATCGAAAGCCGCCCGGCGGAAGCGGCCGTCCCGGACGAGCCCTGCCCGGCACCTCTCGACGAACGCCAAGAGCACAGGATTCCGGGCCGCAGCCTCGCATGGCCACACCAGGCCCGTCATCGTCAAGTCGGAACTCATCGGTTGTCTCGCGGAACGCTTCAGGGATGTCCCCACTGTTTCTGGTTAGCGGATACGCTGCGAGAATGCCCATAAAATTATTGTGGCCGCGACCATCGGTCGGAGGGTCCTATCCAAAAGTATTCAATCGTCGGAAATGGTACAGACGGCGACAGGGCGCGTGTCGTCCAATAACTGCATCGGTGCGACAGCCAATCGCATCCGCCTCTGGGAACCAAAACAGGTGCCAACCGTTCGGCGCCCGGCTTCCGTTTCACCGGAAACAGACAGAGGTCCCCCGATGCCCCTCGATGTCGCAACATTCAACATTATCGCGAATGCCTTCTCGTTCGCGATCGCGGCTTTTGCTGCTTCGACCATCTTCTTCTTCTTCATGCGCCAGCATGTCGCACCGGCCTATCGCATGGCGCTTTTGCTCTCCGGCCTGGTCACCTTCATCGCGCTCTACCACTATGTGCGCATCCATGAGAGCTGGCACGACGCCTATGCCATTACCGAAGCCGGGCTGCAGGCGACGGCGATTCCGTTCAACGACGCCTATCGCTATGTCGACTGGCTGCTGACCGTGCCGCTGCTGCTGATCGAGCTGATCCTGGTCATGCGGCTGCCGCAGGGCGAGGGCCGGTCGCTGATGATCAAGCTCGGCGTCGCCGCGGCGGTCATGATCATTCTCGGCTATCCCGGCGAAGTCGCCACCGACGACGCCACGCGCTGGACGTTCTGGGTGCTGTCGATGATCCCCTTCCTCTACATCGTCTACACCCTCGTCATCGGCCTGACCAAGGCCATCGGCCGGCAGCCGGAATCGGCCCGCGGCCTGGTGAGTGCCGCCCGCTGGCTGACGGTGGTGGTCTGGCTGTTCTATCCGATCGTCTTCCTGTTCCCGATGCTGGGCCTGACCGGGGCCGGGGCGGAACTGGCGACGCAGATCGGCTATTCCGCCGCCGACCTCCTGGCCAAGGCCGTCTTCGGGCTGCTGATCGCCGCGGTCGCCTATGCCAAGTCGCGCGACGAGGCGGGCTTTACCATGGGCGATTCCGAGCAGACCTGGGCCCGGCGCGAGGCCGCGCAGTAATTGCCCGCTTGGCTCCAACCAGCCTGGAAGAGGTCCGACCCATGGCCGATCCTCACGGCCTCGATCGGGTGGAGGAGGCGATGCGGCAGGCAGCCCCCGCCGGTCCCCTCGGCGAAAGCCTGGCGCATCACCTCCGGGCCGGCGGCAAGCGGCTGCGGGCCCGGCTGGCGCTGACGACCGGCGAGGCGTTCGGCCTCGCCGCGTCGGACGCGGCGGCCTGGGCCACCGCCTGCGAGCTGCTGCACAACGCCACCCTGGTGCACGACGATCTCTGCGACCGCGACCCGACCCGCCGCGGCCAGGCCTCGGTCTGGGCCGGGTTCGGCGACACCGCAGCACTCTGCCTTGGCGATTTGCTGCTCGCCGAGGCAATCGCCGCCATCGACCCGGTGGCGCCGGCCGGGCCGCACCGGGCCTTGCGTCGCTTGCTGCTCGACACCGTCCGCGCCCTGACTCATGGCCAGGCCCTGGAGGGCACGGCGGCCGCCGGCGGCGTGCCCGATCTCCCGGCCTGCCGGGAGGTTGCCGACCACAAGACGATGCCGCTGGTGACCCTGCCGGTGGCCGGCGTGCTGGCGATGGCCGGCACCGCCGAAGCCCCGCGCCACACGGCGCTGGAGGCCTTCGCCCTGCTGGGCCGGGCCTATCAGGTGCTCGACGACCTGGAGGACCTGCTCGGGCACGGCCAGGACCTGAAGCGGCAGGTGCCCAATCACGGCCTGGCCGGCTTTGCCGAACAGGCCGACCCGGCGCTCCGGTCGGCGTTGGACCGCGACTGGCGGAGCGGCGCCATCGCGCGGGCGGTGCCGGCCTGGCTGGTGGCGATCCGCGCGTCCCCGGCTCTCTCCGACGGCCTCGACCGGGCCGAGGCGTTGCTGGTCGTCGCCGAGAGCGCCATGGAAGGGGCGCCGGCCGCGGTGCAGCCGGGTTTCCGCATGGTGGCCGGACATCTGCGGCGGCAGGCGGCGGACCTGCGGGCCTGGCTGGCCGACGGCCACGCTGACCGGAGTATCCCGGCGGTGTCCGAAACGGTCGCAGCATGAGCCCGCGCGACGACCTGCCGTACGCGCCTCCGGCCGCCGGCTCCGCCCGCCACACCGGGCAGCGCGTGGTGGTGATCGGCGGCGGGTTCGGCGGCATCGCCGCGGCCCTGCGGCTGCGCGCCCAGGGCCGCGCGGTGACGCTGGTGGAGCGGCTCGACCGGCTCGGCGGGCGCGCCCAGGTCTATGAGAGCCGTGGCGTCCGCTTCGACGCCGGTCCGACGGTGGTCACCGCCCCCTATCTCTTCGACGAACTCTTCGCCCTCTTCGGCCGGCGGCGCGAGGACTATGTCGGCTTTCTCCCGGTCGCCCCCTGGTACCGCTTCCGCTTCGCCGATGGGGAAGCCTTCGATTACGGCCCGGACGAAGAGGCGACGCGCCGCGAGATCGCCCGCCTGTCGCCCGGCGACCTCCCGGGTTACGAGCGGATGCGGGCGCATGCCGGCCGGCTCTACCGGCGCGGCTTCGAAGAGCTGGGCACGAAATCCTTCCACCGGCTGGCCGACCTGCTGCGGCTGGGGCCGGACATGCTGCGGCTCGGCGGCCATCGTTCGGTCTATGCCCATGTCGGCCGTTACCTGAAGGACGAGCGGCTGCGGCAGGCCTTTTCCATCCAGCCATTGCTGGTCGGCGGCAATCCGCTCAGCACCACGGCGATCTATGCGCTGATTCAGGAGCTGGAGTGCCGCTTCGGCGTCGTTTTCCCGCAGGGGGGAACGGGAGCGCTTGTGGACGCGTTGACGCGATTGCTGGAGGAAACGGGCGTGGCGGTCCGCTGCGGCGAGACGGTCGCCGAGATCGAGACGGCCGGCCGGCGTGTCACAGGCGTGCGCCTGGATAGCGGCGGCCGGCTGCCGGCCGATCGGGTGGTGGCCGATGTCGACCCGGCGCATCTCTACGGCCGCATGCTGCCGGGGGCGCGGCGGCGGCGCTGGACCGATCGGCGGTTGCCGCGCCTGCGCTACGCGATGGGGCTGTTCGTGCTGTACTTCACCACAGATTGCCCGTGGCCGGACATCGCCCACCACACCATCGTCCTCAACGGCACCTTTGCCGAAGAGCTGGGCGCCGTGTTCGACGGCGGCCGGCTGGTCGAGCGGCCGAGCCTCTATCTCCACCGTCCCGGGGCAACCGACCCCGGCATGGCGCCGCCCGGCGGCGACGCCTTCTACGCCCTGGCCGCCGTGCCCAATCTGCGTGCTGGGCTCGACTGGGCGCGCGAGGGCCCGGCCCTGCAGGAGCGGGTGATCGACCGGCTGGAGGCGACCGAGATGCCCGGCCTGCGCCGCCACGTGACCGACGCCTTCTTCCGCACGCCGGAGGCTTTCGCCCACGACTACCTCGCCCGCTACGGCACCGGCTTCACCATCCAGCCTCTGTTCACGCAATCGGCCTGGTTCCGCTTCCACAATCGCTCCGAAGAGGTGGACGGGCTCTACCTGGTCGGGGCCGGCACCCATCCCGGCGCCGGACTGCCTGGGGTGCTGAGCTCGGCGAAAATCGTCGAGAGCCTGCTCGCGGCAGACCGACCGGTCGCGCACCAGGAGGTGGCACATGGTTGAGATGAGACGCGAGGCGGAGGACCGGGCCGTTCTGGCCCGCCAGGGCCGCAGCTTTCACTGGGGCGTCCGGCTGCTGCCGCGGGAGACGGCACGGGATGCGGCGGCGCTTTATGCCTTCTGCCGGCATGTCGACGATGTCGCCGACGCGGCGGAGGCGGCGCCGGGTGGCGTGCCCGTGGCGCGGGCCCGGCTGGCGGTCCTGCAGGCCGGCATCGCCGCCGGCCTGCCGGTCACCGGGCCGGTCGGGCGGTTTCTCGACCTGGCCGCCCGCCATGACATGTCCCGCAAGCCCGCCCTCGACCTGATTCAGGGAGCCATGGCCGACCTTGAAGGTCTGCGGCTGGATACTGTCGACGAGCTGGTGGTCTACGGCTATCGCATGGCCGGGACGGTGGGGGAGATGATGGTGCCGCTGCTCGGGGCCCGGCCGGCGGCGGCGGCCGCGCCCTTTGCCGTCGATCTCGGCATTGCCATGCAGCTGACCAATATCGGGCGGGATGTTGTGGAGGATGCCGCCATGGGCCGGCGCTATCTGCCGGCCGAACTGCTCGGCGGCGACCCGGAGCCTGCCCTGCTGGCCGACCCGCCGCTGGGCCTGGCGACACGGGTCTGGGACGCGGTGCTGGCGATCCTCGCCCTGGCGCGGACCTACTACCGCAGCGCCGACCAGGGCATGGTCTATCTGCCGCCGCGGACCCGCCTGGCCGTCCTGGCCGCCGCGCGGATTTATGAGGGCATCGGCCGGCAGATCGTCCGGGCCGGGCCGGAGGCGTATTGGTCGCGCCGGGCGGTGGTGCCGGCCCGCGGCAAGGCCTGGCGGACCCTGCGGGCGGTCGGGGCGCTGGTGCGCAGCGTCGGCGCCCGGCCGGTGGCGCATGACGACACGCTGCATAGGCCGCTCCGGGCTCTGGCACCGGCACCGCCGGGGCGCCGCGCCGCCTGATGCCGGCAAGAATGGGCGCCGAGCCGGTGGTGGTGATGGGCGGCGGCCTGGCCGGCCTCAGCCTCGCCGTGCAGCTGCTCGACCGCAAGCCCGACCTGCGGCTGACGATCGTCGAGCCGCGCGCAGCCTATACCGATGACCGCAGCTGGAGCTGGTGGGACACCGATCCCCATCCCTTCACCCATCTGGCGGCCGAGCGCTGGCGGCACTGGCGGGTGCGCACCGCCGCGGGCAGCGTCACGGCCGAGGCGGGGCGCTATCGCTACTGCCGGCTGCCGGCGCTGGCGGTCTATCGCGAGGGCGAACGCCGGCTGGAGGCGGCGCCGAACGCGCAACTTTGCCGTGGATTGCGGGCGCATGCGGTGCGGCCCTGGCCGCATGGAATGCTGACGGTCGAGACCGATGCCGGGCCCCTCGAAGCCACCGCCATGTTCGACGGCCGCCCGCCCGGTCGCGACGCCTTTGCCGGCACGCGGGCACCGCTGCTCTGGCAGCAGTTTCTTGGCCGGCGGGTGCGGCTGGAGTCCGCCCCCTTCGACCCCGGCATCGTCGAGCTGATGGATTTCCGCCCCGGCCAGCAGGACGGCCTGCACTTTCTCTATGTGCTGCCGGCCAGCCGGGAGGAGGCGCTGGTCGAGGCTACCTGGTTCGTACCGGCGCCCCTGCCGCGGCCGCTGGTCGAAAGGCGGCTCGCGGCCGAGCTCGACCGGCTGGCGGCCGGCAAGGCGATGGAGAGCCTGGCGGAGGAGGCGGGGTGCCTGCCGATGACCACCGCCGTGCCGCCGGCCCCGGCGCTGCCCGGATTGATCCCGATCGGCATGCGCGCCGGGGTGCTCCGCCCGGCGACCGGCTATGGCTTTCTCGCCATCCAGCGCCACAGCGCCGCGCTGGCCGAGAGGCTGCTCGGCGGCCGGCCCGGGCCGGTGCGCCCGCACCGTGCCGACACGCTGCTGCTCGACGAAATCTTCCTGCGCTTTCTGTTGCGGCGGCCGGAAGCGGCGCCCGCGCTCTTCCGACGGCTGTTCGAACGCTGCCCGGCCGACCGGCTGGTGCGCTTCCTGTCGGCGTGCGGCGGTCCGGCCGACCTCGCCGCCGCCATCGCCGCGCTGCCGGCCCGGCCAATGCTAAGCGCGGCCTGGGCAGGCGCCCGCGCCCGCGCCCGCCTCGGCCCGGCATGAGGCGGATGGTGCCCGAGGCCTGGCGCCGCGGCCATGTCCGTCTCGCTGTGGCCCTGACCGGGCTCTGCCTGGCAGGTGGCGCGCTGGCCGGGCCGGCGGAGCTCGGCGTGCAGCTGGCGGTCGCGGCCATCGGCGTCGCGCTGCTCGGACTGCCGCACGGCGCCGTCGACCATCTCTTTGGCCGGCTTCTGTTGGCGCCGCGCCTGGGCCGGGCCTGGCCGCCGGTCTTTGCGGGGGGCTATCTGGCGCTGGGTGCCGCGGTGATCGCCGTGTGGCTGGTCGCGCCGGTGCTCGGGCTCGGCCTGTTCCTGGCGCTCAGCGTCTGGCATTTCGGCAGCGAGGATGTCGCCCTGGCGCCACTGCTGCCGCCGCGCCGGGCCGGGCCCGAGACCGTCGCCCGCGGCCTGCTGCCGGTGCTGCTGCCGATCGCCTTCCGCCCGGCCGAGACCGGCCTGCTGTTCGGCTGGCTGCTGCTGGCCGAGGCGCCGGCCGCAGTCGGGGAGGCGCTGGCCGCACTGGCGCCGCTCACCCTGCCGGCCGCCCTGGCTCTGGTCGCCGCCCTCCTCGCCGCCGCCCTGGTGCGGCGCGCGTCGGCGCTGGCACTGGAGGTGTGTCTCTTGGCCGGGAGCTTCGCCGTGCTGCCGCCGCTGCTCGCCTTCACCCTGTATTTCGGGCTGTGGCACGCGCCGCGGCACAGCCTCAGGGTGATCGCGGATCAGGCGGCCATGGCGGGAGTCCCGGCAGGAGAGCCGCAAGACCTGGGGCCAGGCGTCCGGGCCTTCGCCCGGGCGGCGGCCGGGCTGACCCTGGCCACTCTGGCGCTGGCCGGGACGGCCTGGTGGGCGCTCGGCGGCCCGGCGGCGGTCGACCGGACGAGCGTCCAGGTGATCTTCATCGGCCTCGCCGCCCTCACCGTCCCCCACGCCGCCCTGCACGCCGCCATCCCCCGCCTCCCCGCGGCGGCACTGGGCCGGGCGGGTGAGGGTGGATAAGCGAGGTTACGCGGCCTGTGTCTCGCTGCGGACCTCGTCGAGGAACTTGCGCACTTCGGTCTGCAGCTCCTGCGACTGGCGCGACAGGGACTCCGCCGCCGACAGCACCTGGCCGGCCGCGGCGCCGGCCTCGCCGGCCGCCTCGGTGACATTGGTGATGGCCGAGGAGACTTGTCCGGTGCCGGCCGAGGCTTCCTGGACATTGCGCGCGATCTCCTGCGTCGCGGCGGTCTGCTCCTCGACCGAGGAGGCGATGGAGGCAGCCACCTCGTTGATCCGCCGGATGGTCTCGCCCACCCCTTCGATCGAGGCGACGCTGTCGCGGGTTGCCGCCTGAACGTCGGCGATCTGGCGCGAGATGTCGTCGGTGGCCTTCGACGTCTGGTTGGCGAGCGCCTTGACCTCCTGCGCCACCACGGCAAAGCCCTTGCCGGCGTCGCCGGCCCGCGCTGCCTCGATGGTGGCGTTGAGGGCCAGGAGGTTGGTCTGCTCGGCGATATCGTTGATCAGCTTGATCACCTCGCCGATCTTCTGGGCGGCGCCGGCCAGGGTCTGCATGCGCTCCCGCGCTCCATCCGACTGCTCGACCGCTTCTGCCGCCATGCTGGTCGACTGATGCACCTGGCCGCCGATTTCGTGGATCGAGGTGGAGAGCTGGTCGGCAGCGGAGGCGACGGTATGGACATTGCCGGAGGCCTGCTCGGCCGCCGAGGCCACCGTGGTCGCCTGGCTGCTCGTCTCCTCGGCGATCGAGGACATGGAGGCGGCGGTCGCCTGCATCTCGGTGGCCGATGAGGAGATGCTCTCGACGATCCGGCCGACGCTGCTCTCGAAGCCGCCGGCAAGCTTGTGCATGTCGGCCCGGCGCTCCTCGGCGGCGCGCTGCCGCTCGGCCGCCCGTTCGGCCGACAGACGCTTCACCTCGATGGCGTTGTCCTTGAACACCTGGACCGAGCCGGCCATGGCGCCGATCTCGTCGCTGCGGTCGCGGGCCGGGACCTCGGCCTCCAGGTCGCCGGCGGCGAGGCGCTGCATGGCGGCGGTCATGCGACCGATCGGCCGGGTCAGGCTGCGGCTGAACAGCAGGCCGATAATGGCGATGACGATGGAGACCGCCAGCACCGCACCGGTCATCCACCAGGCCATCGTCACGATCGGCGCGTCGACCTCGGCCCGGTCGATTTCGGCGAGGATCGCCCAGTCGACGCCCATGAAGGACAGGGGCGCATAGGCGGAAAGCACCTCGATGCCACGATAGTCCGGGGCGATCATGACGCCGGTCTCGCCGGCCAGGGCGCGTTGCACCGGTTCGGTGTCGACGCGGCGGGAGAGGATGGTCGACGCCTCGGAAAAGCGCGAGTCGCTGCGCATCAGGCCGCCGCTGCCGACAATGTAACTCTCGCCCGTCTCGCCCATGCCGGCCGTGCTCTGCATGATGGCGTTGATGCGGGCGATCGGCATTTGGAAGATCAGGACGCCGTGTTCGCCGCCGGCTTCGTCGAACACCGGTGCCGCGATGAAGCTGGCCGGCGCATCGTTGCTCGGCGCATAGGGGGCAAAATCGGTGAAGGCCAGGGCGCCCGGCTCGAAGCGCTGCATCACGGCGCGATAGACTTGGCCGAGCCCGGATCCGCGCCATTCGCCGGTTTCCAGATTCGTGGCGAAATCCGCCTCCTTGTAGACGCTGTAGACGATG
Source organism: Alphaproteobacteria bacterium (assembly GCA_009909005.1). Lineage (GTDB taxonomy): Bacteria > Pseudomonadota > Alphaproteobacteria > DSM-16000 > Inquilinaceae > JAAAOG01. The sequence continues at coordinate 12,873 of JAAAOG010000225.1, forward strand.
TCGCCTTCGTGATCGACCAGGAAGACGTCGTAATATCCGCGATCCTCGACCAGGCGCCGGAACCAGCCGTGCACCCGGGCATGAGTGTCGCTGTAGGTGGAGCCGTCGCCGGCATCCTCCAGCCGATGCCGTTCGCCGACGGGATGGGGATTCTCTTCGATATAGGCCTCGTGCAGGTGCCCGATCGCGTCGCCGCCCAGGGCCTCCATGGCCCGCTCGAAGTCTTCCAGTGCCTCGATCACCATATGATTGGCCGCCATGATGTCGATGTCCTGGCGGATGGTCTCGAGATAGTCGTGCATCTGGTGGGTGCGATCCTCGCGCACCGCGGCCAGGCGCTCCTCCGCAGAGTGCTCCAGAGCCGCTTCGCCTTGAAGAACGGCAACCAAACCGGTCACCGCTGCCGCGACGACAGCCGCGCCGACCACGAGCAGCGGCAGCTTCCTGGCAATGTTGAGCTGGAACAGCCTCATCCTTTTCCTCCCAATCCGCCTATGCCATGGCGAGATAAATCGACATAGCCCTATGATGGAAAGGGTTAAAAAGCCGATAACGCGGTTGCGCAGGGCGGTCTCGTATAATTCGTTTGGCTCAGTTAGCGTTAGGTATGCAATGGGCTTTTGGGCGAAATGAGTCCAGCTGCGCAGGCCAGGATGGCGCGAGGAGACGGAGCACTCGGCAAAATAA
>JAAAOG010000090.1 GCA_009909005.1 Alphaproteobacteria bacterium
AAGGCGCTGCTTGTAGGCGGCCTGCGAGATTTCGAGGCCGCCGAACTGGCGCAGATGATCGGTCATGAACTGGGTGTCGAGCAGCACGAAGCCGCCGGCCCGCAGCTGCGCCACCAGATGAACCAGCGCCACCTTGCTGGCATCGGCCGCACGGCTGAACATGCTCTCCCCGAAGAACGCGCCGCGCAACGATACGCCGTAGAGCCCGCCGAGCAGCTGCCCCTCCGTCCAGCATTCGACGCTGTGAGCGTAGCCCGTGTCCGCCAGCGCCCCGTAAAGACGGCGGATGCCATCGTTGATCCAGGTCTTGGGCCTCTCCTCCGTGGGTTCCGCACACGCCTCCAGCACGGCCGGAAAGGCGGAATCATAGCGGACCTCGAACCGGCCCTGCCGGACCACGCGGCGCAGCTTGCGCGGAACATGAAACCGGTCGAGCGGGATGACGCCGCGCCAGGGCGGGTCGTACCAGTACAGCTCGTCCGACTCGGCCGAGTCGGCCATGGGAAAAAATCCGCAGGCATAGGCCCGCAGCAGCAATTCCGGCGTAATCTCGTCCATGCAATGCCGATCGTTGCGGCCGAAAACAAGCCCCCGCACCTCGTAGCACGGGTTGCCGGCAGGTGCGAGCCCCGGGCTCGTCAGGGCGGCTCCGTACGCACCAACCGGGCCATGGCATCGAGCGCCAGGAGATAGCCGTGCGCGCCGAACCCGCAGATCATGCCGACGGCAGCCGCGGATACATAGGAATGATGGCGGAAGCTTTCACGTCGAAACAGGTTCGACAAATGGACTTCGACGACCGGAAGGTCGCAGGCCAGCAGGGCATCGAAGACGGCAATCGAGGTATGGCTGTAGGCCCCGGCGTTTATGATGATGCCGTCATGAACGTCCCGGGCTTCCTGAACCCAGGTCACGATTTCCCCCTCCAGATTGCTCTGGCGGAAATCGATGGCGAGGCCCAGCGCTTCGGCCCGTTCGCCGCACCAGGCTTCGATATCGCCGAGCGTTTCCCGCCCATAGATATCCGGCTCGCGGACGCCGAGCAGGTTCAGATTGGGTCCGTTGATGATCAGAACGACCGGTTCGACGCTCACGGCCCGATTCCCCTGCCGCCGATAGGCCGACGACGGCGGCAGAGCGGCCCGCAGACGGCTCCACCCGCCGTCCCGGCGCGATGACACGGCGACGAAACTAGCCGCTCACCGCCCTCCTCTCAACCCGTCACGGCCGAGGAGCACCGCCGGGGTCACTCGTCTTCGTCGCCGACATGCTCGGCCATCCGGCCGATACGCTCCTGCAACCGGCAGGCCAGCACTTGCAGCGCATCGATCTCCCGGTCTTCGAGGTCTGCCAGTATTTCCGACTCCAGGTCCAGCAGTGCCGGCACGATGCGGTCGTGCATCGCCCAGCCTTCCGGCGTCAGGGTAAGGACCGAGCGCCGGCGGTCGCTGCGGTCAATGGCACGGCGAACCAGTCCGGCATCCACCGCGCGGGACACCGCCCGGCTGACCCGCACCTTGTCCATGTCGGCGTAGCTGGCGACCGCATTGGCCGACAGAGCGCCGTACTGCGCCAGTATGGCCAGCAACCGCCATTCCGCCGTCGTCAGCCCGCATTCGTCCTCGCATCGGTGCGCCAGAATGCGGTTCATGCATTGCGCCAGCACGGCAAGCCGATGCGGCAGAAAATGTCCCAGATTGAGCCGGTTTCCGGATCCGTTCCGGCTCGGTACCGCCCTCATGCCCTCATGCTGGACCAAAGGCTCGTCCAACGTCAGGTTCGTCATGGCCTGCCCCTTCTTTTCTCAACCCGATGTCCTCGCAACGCCTCTCATTTCACGGGCGCTGTTGCGGCGGTTCGGTCGATCGGGACCGATCCCTCCCACTTTCCATGTTAGTGGCTCTTTAGCCTGATAAGAAGTAGGGATTTGGCCACAGCGAAAGTGTTTCGGGGGTCCTCAATCGCCTCGGGCCAGCGAGAGACTTGCTTTTGCAACATATTCTGGAGAGGCCGGGTCGGCCGGCGGCAATCGGGAGCTTGCTGCCGATTGACGCACGCTGGAATACTTCAAATTACGCTGGCGATCATCCGCGTCCCGGGCTGGGCAGATCCCAGGATTGAAGAGCATTCTCAAGTTCTTCCGGCGACCGATAATGGTGGGCTGCCATGCCGCACGCCCGGGCCCCGGCGACGTTCTCGATCCTGTCGTCGATGAACAGACAGTCCCCGGGCTCAAGGCCATGGGTCCGGCAGAAATATCGATAGATGCCCGCGTCGGGCTTCAGGATGCCGATATCGGCAGAGAGCACCACCCCGTCGAAAAGGTTGAGAAAATCCCAGCGCCGCTGCTCCAGGGAGAATTTCTCGGCGGAGAAGTTGCTTATGGCATAGAGCGCGCAACCGGCCGATTTGAGCGACCGCAGGCAGGCGACGGCGCCCGGGATCGGACCGGCGACCATCTCCTGCCAGCGCTCGTCATAGGCGCGAATGGCCGCTTCATGGTCGGGGAAAGCCGCCGCCCGCGCGGCGACGGCCTCGGCGAACGGGACGCCCGCGTCCAGAAGCCGGTTCCAGGATGGCGGGCAGACCCTCGCGAGGAAATCCTCCACCGCGGCCTCATCGGCGAAAACTTTCCGGTAGAGGTGGCGGGGATCCCAGTCCAGGAGCACCCCGCCGACGTCGAAGACCGGGATTGGCCTTCGCCGCTCAGGCTTCGACGGGCTCACGCTCGGCCGCGACCTCCCGGTTCAGGGCCGCTTCGACCGCGTCGCCCACCTCTTCCAGCCAGACAAACTCCAGCAGATCCCGGGCGTCCTGCGGGATTTCCTCGAAGTCCTTCCTGTTGCGGGCCGGCAGCATGACGGTCTTGATCCCGGCGCGGGCGGCCGCCACCGTCTTTTCCTTGACGCCGCCGATCGGCAGCACGAGGCCGCGCAGGCTGATCTCCCCGGTCATGGCGACATCGCTGCGCACCGTGCGGCCGGTGAGGAGCGACACCAGCGCGGTGTACATGGCGATGCCGGCACTCGGTCCGTCCTTGGGAATGGCGCCGGCGGGGACATGCACATGGATGTCGCTCCGCTCGAACAGCGTCTCGTCGAGGCCCAGCGACGCCGCCCGCGCCTTGATCAGGCTGAGGGCGGCCTGGGCGCTCTCCTTCATCACATCGCCCAGCTGGCCGGTCAGGATCAGCTTTCCGGACCCCGGCATGCGCGTCGCTTCGATGAACAGGATGTCGCCGCCGGTCGGCGTCCAGGCCAGGCCCGTGGCGACGCCGGGCACGCTGGTGCGCATGGCGACTTCGTTTTCGAAGCGCGGCGGCCCGAGAATGCCGGCAATGTCGCCGCCGTCGATGTCCATGCGGGTCTCGACGCCCTCGGCGATCTTCATGGCGACATGCCGGAACACGCCGCCGATCTCCCGCTCCAGGTTGCGGCAGCCGGCCTCCCGCGTGTAGGAGCGGATGATGGTCCGCAACGCCTCTTCGGTGATGGAGACCTGCTCCCGCTTCAGGCCGTTCGCCTCCAGCTGCCGGTCCACGAGATAGCGCCTGGCGATTTCCAGCTTTTCGTCCTCGGTGTAGCCGGGCAGCTCGATCACCTCCATGCGGTCCCGGAGCGGGCCGGGGATCTGGTCGATGACATTGGCCGTTCCGACGAACATGACCCGGCTGAGGTCGAAGGGCACACCCAGATAATTGTCCCGGAACGTGTTGTTCTGCTCCGGATCGAGGACTTCGAGCAGCGCGGCGGACGGATCGCCGTGAAAGCTGGCCCCGAGCTTGTCGAGCTCGTCGAGCATGAACACCGGGTTGCGGGTGCCGGCCTTGTGGACAGCCTGGATGATGTTGCCCGGCAAGGCACCGATATAGGTGCGGCGATGGCCGCGGATCTCCGCTTCGTCATGCACGCCGCCAAGGCTGATGCGAACGAACTTCCGGTTCATGGCCCTGGCGATGCTCTGCCCGAGGGACGTCTTGCCGACCCCCGGAGGACCGATGAAGCAGAGGATCGGGCTCTTGCCCTCGGGGCCCAGCTTCCGCACCGCGAGGTGCTCGAGGATGCGGCGCTTGATCTTCTCCAGCCCGTAATGGTCCTTGTCGAGAATCTCGCGCGCCTCGGCGATATCGATCGCGTCCTCGCTGGTCACCGACCAGGGCAGGTCCTTCAGCCAGTCGAGATAGGTCCGCACCATCGAGTATTCCGCCGCCGCCTCGGGCATCTGCTCCAGCCGGCGCAGCTCCTTGCGGGCCTGGCGATCCGCCTCTTCCGGCATTTCGGCCTTGGTGATCGCCTCTTCCAGTTCGGCGATCTCGTTCGACTTCGTATCGCCCTCGCCCAGTTCGTGCTGAATGGCCCGCAGCTGCTCGCGGAGGTAATACTCGCGCTGCTGCTTGGTCATCTGCTCCTTGGTCTGATCGCTGATTTTCTGCTGAAGCTGCAGGATCTCGATCCGATAGGAGAGAAGCTGGAGCAGCTTGTCGATCCGACGCCCGACATCGAGCGTCTCCAGGATTTCCTGGCGCTCCTCCGGCTTGATGTCCATGAAGCTGGCAACGAGGTCGACGAGGCCGGAGGACGGGCTCATGCCCTGCACCGCATTGACCAGCTCGGCCGGCGTCTGCGGCAGCAATTGCAGCAGCTCAAGCGCCCGCTCCTTCAGGAGTTCCAGATGCGCCTCGAGTTGCTTGCCTTCGATCGGGGGTTCCTCTACCCGCTCGACCCGCGCGGCGTAGAACGGATAGCCGGACAGAAACTCGACGACACGGAAGCGCTGTTCGCCCTGGCAGACCATGTGATGGCTGCCGTCCGGCGCCGTCAGATAGCGCAGGATATTGGCGGCCGTGCCCATGCGGTACATGTCCGCCGGCGCCGGCTCCTCCTGCTCGGCATTGCGCTGCAGGATGATGCCGATCTGGCGCTCGGCCCGCACCGCCGTCTGGGCCGCCTCGACGGACTTATGCCGGCCCACGGAAATCGGCAATACAATGCCGGGGAACAACACCATGCTGCGCACCGGGACGATGATCAGGGCGTCGTCCGGCAGGGTGGAGACATTGGGGCTGATCTGTGTCGGCTCGTCAGGCATGGATCGCCTTTCTCTTGCGCGTCAGCGTATCAAGACTTGAGGAGATTGAGCCACAAACACCCATGGGCCATTTCCTTGCGGGCGATGTCGAGATGGACGGCCGGCAGTTCGATGCGCCGCTCGAACCGGCCGTGCGGGATCTCGAGCCGCCGGATGACCGGCGCGTCGCTGGCCACGGGCATGCGGCGGTCGCCACGGATGATCAGCGCATCGCTGTCGATGACGATTTCGACCCGCTCCGGTTCGACGCCGGGTAGCGCGACGACGATCAGCACCTCGCGCTCGGTCTCGTAAATATCGATTGGCGGTTCCCAGGCCGGCCGGCGCTCCGGCGAGCGCGCGACACGGAAGAATTGGCGATGGATCCGGTCGGCCCGATCCAGCATGTCACAGGCTTCAGCCCACATCCGCGCTTCCAGGTCTCGCGAGGGCATGTCTAGCGGCTCCCTGATTTCCGAAGCTGTCGATCGCTTGACCGGGCTAGATAAGACCGGAGCCGGGCCGGGGCAAAGACGAGCCCCGTCACAGTCGCCCGACGGAAAGCTCCGTCACCGGCTGGCCGAGCGCCGCCATCCCCTCTTCCAGATAGTCACCCAGACGCGGCGTGCCGATGAGATAATGCGCCACCCCGCGATCCGCTTCGTCGCGGGCCAGGGCGACCGCCTCGTCCCACTGGTCCGGCAGAAAGTCGCCGCGGCCGATCCAGAAGATCGCGAGGAGCGACAGCGTCTCGTCCTCGTTCAATGCGTTGATCGCGCTGGCCAGCTCTTCCTGCGCGGCATCGTCCGGATTGAGCTCCAGCACATCGGCTTCGAGGTCGTCCGCCGGACTGGAGGCGCGGTTCTGTTCGGCCGTGACGTCCTTGACGTCGAATTCGCGCGCCTTGACGGTGATGAAGAAGACCTTTTGCGGGTCGATAGCCATTGCGTATTCCGTGCCTCGCACGCCCGGCGCCCGTCAGGCAGGCTCCCGGCGATCGTGAACATGGACATCGACGGCGCCATGGCCACTGAGGATTTGTGTGGCCCGTGCCTCGTGTTCGGGACTGCGCGTGCGCACCCAGAGCAGCAAACCGCCATGGGCGAGCTGTGTTCCAAGCCGCGCGGCCTGCCGACGCCCGAGACGCCGGGCCAGGGCCCAGCCGGCAAGACCGCCCGCCCCGCCGGCCAGCAGGGCCGCAATCAGGGTGCCCGTCAGCGGCAGGCCCAGCAGCAGGACGCCGCCGGCCCCGGCCATGGCACCGACATAGCCCAGCCCGCCGATCAGCCCGCCCTGGGCGTCCCCCAGCGACTCCTTTGAGTGATAGGAGGCGCGGGCGACGCCCTCGTCATCCTCCAGCTCCTTCACGCCGCGCCAGGCATGGCCCAGGCTGCGCTCAACCGCGGCCTCGTCGGCCAGCAGGCTCAGCTCGGCCCGGTCGAAGCCATGGCTGAGGAGGGTGTCGATCGCCTGCTGCAAACTCTCCGGGTCGCGAAAGACACCTACGGCCTCGCGGACCTTGCGGCCGGTCCAGGTACTCGTCATTGCCGTTCATTCCCATGGTCTCATGGCCCATTTAACCACGGCGACGGCGGGGAACAGGGTCCCGGCTTTCGCGCCGGCCGGGCTCAGCGGGCGGCGCGATGCCGCGCCACGGCGCGCTCGAGGAGAACGCAGAGGGCCGTCAGCCCCAAGGCCGCGACCAGAAGGGCCGCCGCCGTCAGGGCATTGGACACCAGATGCGGCGCGACCAGCAGCACGGTCCCCAGCCCGGCCATCATCAGGCCGGAGAGCAGCTTCAGCACCCGGCCCTCGTGCTCGCTCAGCCTGCGGGCGCCAAGGGTGACGGTGAAAACGACGACGATCGCCAGCAGCGGCAGAACATAGACGGCATTGTAGAGGACGAGATACAGATAGTATTCGCTCGGAGCGAGGTCTCGCAGCGTCAGGATGCGGGTATAGACCAGGGGAAAGCCGCTGGTGCACAGCAGCTCATAGGTGTTGGCGGCGATGGCCAGGGTCACGGTCCCGACGAGCAGCACCGGCAGCCGCTCGGCGGCGAGGAGTCCGCGCATGCGGGCGAAGAGGCCGGGCTTGGCGCTCTCCGGTATCGCCAGCGTCGGGCCGCGGTGAAAGCGGACAAAGTCCTTGATGTTGAGCGCGCCCACGACGAGAGCGACGAGGCCGGCCACCGCGGTGATCCACGACAATCCGCCGACCACCAGGAACAGGTTCAACCACGCCGCCATGAAGGCGAAATAGGCAAGCCCGGAGATCAGCACGAAGACACCGCCGATCAGCGCCATGCGCCGCCGGCTGCGGGCATGCACCATCAGGCTGAGCAGGAATAGCAGCACGAAGAAGGCGCAGGGGTTGAAGGCGTCGAGCCCGGCGAGAACGACGGTGAGGGCCGGCAGCGTCCAGGCCGCCGGATCGATCGGCCCGAGGCCGGGAAGGTCGACGGCGCGGTCGGAGACGGAGTCGGACCCGGTGGTGTCGGTTTCGCCGGCCGGCGATACCGACACCGCGGGGGCCGACTCCTGCCCGATCGCCGTCGCGGCGCGAGCCCGGCAGCGCTCGGCCTGACGGGCGATGCGCGCACCCATGCCCTCGGCGTCGTCATAGCCCACCAGCATATGGCCGCAGAGAAACACCGTGGGCACGCCCTGCACCGGGTTGCCGGTGCGCGCGGCCAGCGCCCCGAACCAGTCGCGATTAAGCGGCGACCCGGAGACCTCCAGAAAAATCGCCTCCAGCCAGGGACGCGCGGCGGCCAGCGATTCGAGAAAAGGCCGGGCATGGGCGCAGTGCGGGCAGCCTTGCGACCAGAAGACATAGAGTTTCACGGTCACGGCCGGCTGCCCGTCCTGCTCATCAACCGCGTACCAGAGGGGATCGAGCTCAGAGTCGACCGCCGGAGCCGCCGACACGACAGCGGCGGCCAAGGCCAGCACGAGGCAAAAGACGGGCAGCGCACGGGTGACAATCTGAGCCATCGGTCGAGGATGCGAATCGACGCCGTCTTCTGGATTTGGCGTATCTCTTCAGTATCCGCGACCGTCCCGCGTCCCATGGCAGGCCCGCCCCCCGGTCATGGGTCGATCAATGGGCCAGCAGCACCGGCAATCTCGCTTCGTTCAGCACGTGCTGCGTTGCACCGCCGAAGATCAGTTCGGCGAAGCGGTGGTGCGTATAGGCCCCCTTGAACAGCAGATCGGCTCCGAGCTCATGACATTCGGCGAGGATCGTCTCGCCATGCGAGCGGCCGTCCGGACGGGCGATATGGGCGATAACGTCCAGGCCGTGCCGGCTCAGGTGCTCGGCCACCCGCTTGCCCGTGTGCGGCGGCACCAGCCAGCCCTCGACCGTCAGGACCACGACCCGCCGGGCGCGTTCCAGGAGCGGCATTCCCAGCCCGATCGTCCGCGCCGTCTCCGTGCTGCCGTTCCAGGCGATGACCACGGTTCCGGGCAGGGTCTCCGACGTCGCGGGGGCGGCCAGCAGAACCGGCCGTCCGCTTTCGAACAGGGCGGCAGAGGCCGTCGCTTGCCAGTCGGGAAAGCGGGTGCTCTCGCGCCGGCCGATAATCGTCAGGTCGCAAAGACGGGCATAGTCGGCCACGACCCGGTCTTCGCGGCCTTCCTGTTCCTGCCAGCTGGCGCCGGGCCCGTCGCCATCCCCCTCGACCTCGCGCTGCGGCAGCCCCAGGGCATCGATGCGGTCGAGAAAGCGGCTGCGCGCACGGTCGGCCGCTTCGCGCCACTCCCTGGTCAGGGCCGACATCGAATTCGGCGGCACCGTGGCGTAGTGCTCGCCGACCCAGACGGAGGGATTCTGCAGGCAAAGCAGCCCCTCGACATGGCCGCCAAAGAGGCGGGCCAGCTGGGCGGCCGTGGCCAGCGCCTTTTCGTCGGCGGGATCGGCCTGGAACGGCACGAGCATGGTCTTCATGGGGCGGTCCTCCTGTTGTTGTCCGATTCACCGAGGGCGATTACGCCCTTGCCTCCCCTTTGCATGTGAGACTCCGGCGCCGGACGCACGGCCCCTGCCGGCCTCGGGGGCCTGCGCCATGCTGTCGCACCCGGGCGTCGCCGCCGTCATGACCCTTCGGATGGATCGGATTTTCTGCCCGCGGCATGCCGCCCCCGGGCCGCGGGATGTACTTTCCGAAATAAAAGTTCCCACATCTTAGAGGAGGTTTTGTCGAAGGCGTCCGCTGCCGGGCGCCGGACAATCCATGTGTCGAGGAGAGGCGGCAATGGCGATCACGACGCTGCTTTTGCATATGGCCCATGATCGGGCGCGCCTGGTCCGCTTCCGGATCGGTCTCGCCCTGGCGCAACGCTACGGCGCCCATCTGGCCATGACTTATATGACTTCACCCGCCCATTTGCCGGCCGAAGTGACGGGCCGGGCGGCGTCGGCCGCCTATATCGCCGAGCAGACGGCGATCGCGCATGAAAAGGCCGATCATGTCCTGACGGAGATTTCGGAGGAGGCCGACGCCGCCGGCATCAGCTGGGATTGGGAGGTTCTGGAGGACGATCACAACCAGCTGCTGGCCGAACGCAGCCATTACGCCGATATGGTGATCGTCTGCCAGGGCCATGGCGGCGTTCCCGAGGGGCATGTCGGGCTGCACCACCCCGACGATCTGCTCTTCATGGCGTCATGCCCGGTCCTGGTCCTGCCGCAGCACTGGACGTCGGATGAGATCGGCCATCGGGTGCTGGTCGCCTGGAAGGACACGCGCGAAGCGGCACGCGCCCTCCGCGACAGCCTGCCGATCCTGGAGAAGGCGGACGACATCTTCGTCCTGACCTGCGATCCGCCGCATCACCGCTTCGACGCGGGCGTGGCGGCCGTCGCCTTCCTGGGCCGGCACGGGCTCCGCGTGGAGCAGGTCAGCGATAGCGCCAACGGCGATGTCGGCGATGTCATCCTAAGCTACGCCAAGGATCTGAGGGCCGACTTGCTGATCATGGGTGCCTATGGACACTCGCGATTCCGCGAAATCATCCTCGGCGGGGTGACGCAGCATGTGCTGCGGAACATGGCACGGCCGGCCCTTATGGCGCATTGAGGCCTCTAGATATTGAGGCCCAGTGCAATTGAGGCCGGGTGTCGAAGAGCGGAAGACCGGCAGCGGTGCCGGGCGGCGGGCGCCATGACGCGCCCGCCTCTTTGGTCTGTCGCCCTTACTCCGGAAGGTGATCGAGCGGCGGCTCTTCATGCTTTACCGGATTGAGCAGCTCTTCGAGCTTGAAGAGCCGAAAGGCGCGATCGCCATTGATATCCAGAACGCGCAGGTCGTCCGTTTCCTTCAGGCTGTGCATGACGGTGTCGTAATGATGGCCATAACGCTCGGCCACGATGTTCATGGGAATCTCATAAGCGATGAACTTCGGAATGCCCTTGGCGCGCAGCAGCTCCGTCACCTTCGGGTGTTCGAGCGAATCATAGGACGTGACGATCACGATGGGGCCGGTTCCGGTAAATAAAAATGCGGCTTTCATGGGAACGCCTCCGAGCTGAGCAAGCGGGCCAAAGAGCGGTGGAACACCGCGGCTGTGATAGCGATTTCGCCGATGCGGTTCAAGCGATTCCGGCTCGATGGACCAGATGGCGTATCGCTGCTGCAAAAAGGCACGCGAGGGATGTGATCCATAAACGACGAAAGCCCCTTCCCGAGGGAAGGGGCTCGCCGGCGCGACACCGCGCGCACCCGATCATCGGCTCAGGTCTGCAGCTGGCCGCCGTTCACCGACATGGTCTGGCCGGTGATGAAGGAGGCCTCGTCGCTGGCCAGGAAGACGCAGGCATTGGCGATGTCCTCGGGCTCGCCGATGCGGCCGACCGGGATCTTCTTCACCTCGCCTTCCAGGATCTCCTTCGGCATCTGGCCGGTCATCTCGGTCATGATGAAGCCCGGGGCGACGCAGTTGCAGGTGACGCCCTTGTTGGCAAGCTCCATGGCGATCGAGCGCGTGAAGCCGATCATGCCGGCCTTGGCGGCCGAATAGTTCGACTGGCCGAACTGGCCGCGCTGGCCGTTCATCGAGCTGATGTTGATGATCCGGCCCCAGCCGCGACTGCGCATGCCCGGGGAGGCGACGCGGCAGGTATAGAACACCGAGAAAAGGTTGACCTTGAGGACGGCCTCCCACTGCTTCTCGGGATCCATCTTGAACATCTGGCCGTCGCGGGTGATGCCGGCATTGTTGACCAGGATGTCGATCGGTCCGACTTCGCTCTCGATCTTCTGGAAGCCGCTTTCGACCGACGCATAGTCGCCCACGTTGACGTTGAAGCCGGGAATGCCGGTGTCGTCCTTGAACTTGTCGAGCTGCTCCTGCACCACGTCGACGACCGCGACGCTGTATCCGGCCGCCTTGAAGCCCTTGGCGATCGCCGCACCGATACCGCGGGTCCCACCGGTGACCACTGCCACTCGTGCCATGTTTTCCTCCAGTTTAATCTTCACTCACGCTCGGGAGTGACCGGGCGGTTCCTGGCCGGAAGCCGCCCGCGCCTCTTGGGGTCTCGTGTGTTTCGGCAGCCGGAGCCGGCTTCGGCCCGCCTGCCCTCCTCAACGCTCCACGCACATGGCGATCCCCATGCCGCCGCCGATGCACAAAGTGGCCAGCCCCTTGCGGGCATCGCGCTTTTGCATCTCGTGGAGGAGCGTAACCAGAATGCGGGCCCCCGATGCGCCGATCGGATGGCCGATGGCGATGGCGCCGCCATTGACGTTCACCTTGTCCGTATCCCAGCCGAGCTCCTTGTTAACGGAGATCGCCTGCGCGGCAAATGCCTCATTCGCCTCGATGAGGTCGAGATCGTCAATCCGCCAGCCGGCCTTTTCCAGCGCCTTGCGGCTTGCCGGGATGGGGCCGGTGCCCATGATGGTCGGCTCGACGCCGGCCGTCGCCCAGGAGGCGATGCGCGCCAGCGGCGTCAGCCCGCGGCGCTCCGCCTCGGCGGCGGTCATCAGCACCAGCGCCGCCGCGCCGTCATTGATGCCGGAGGCATTGCCCGCGGTCACCGTGCCCGCCTTGTCGAAGGCCGGGCGCATCTTGCCGAGCGACTCGAGGGTTGTCTCCGGCTTGGGGTGCTCGTCGGTGTCCACGACCTGCTCGCCCTTGCGGGTCTTGATGGTGACCGGCGCAATTTCGTCCTGAAAGCGGCCACCGGAGAGCGCCGCGCCGGCCTTGCGCTGCGAGTCGAAGGCGAACTGGTCCTGGTCCTCGCGGGTGATCTGCCATTTCTGGGCGATGTTCTCGGCCGTCACGCCCATGTGGTACTGGTGAAATGCCTCGGTCAGGCCGTCGACGATCATCGTGTCGACCAGCTTGGCGTCGCCCATCCGGGTACCGCTGCGGAGATGCATGGCGTGCGGGGCCTGGCTCATGCTCTCCTGCCCGCCCGCGATCACCGCCGCCGAATCGCCGCAGGCGATCGCCTGGTAGGCGAGGGCCACGGAGCGCAGGCCGGAGCCGCAGACATGGTTAAGGCAGAACGCCGTCTTGTCGACGGGGATGCCGGCATTGATCGCCGCCTGCCGGGCCGGGTTCTGACCCGCACCGGCGGTCAGAACCTGCCCCAGAATGACTTCATCGATCTCTTCCGCCGCCATGCGCACGCGCGCAAGCGCCTCGCGAATGGCAATTTCTCCCAGCGCATGAGCCGGCAAAGAGCTCAGCGTTCCGTTGAATGACCCGACCGGGGTCCGGCAAGCCCCTGCAATCACGACGTCCGACATGGTCCTCATCTCTCCCTTTATGGCCCCGCTCGCCGGCGCTGCGACCGGGCCGAACGGCAAAACCCAGATGAGTTGTCAGGATACGGGGCAGCTTGCTGCAGTGCAATGCGGCCGGTCACCCTGTACGATCCCGGCCCGGATCCCCTGTCGGGCCTCCATGGCGGAACTCCATGGAGGCCGACGGGCTCCGGGCCGGTTGTCACGGCGAACCGCCCGGGCTCAGATATTGCGGGTCCACAGAGAGGCCATGGAGGGCCCGCCGCCGACGCAGAGCGAGGCACCGCCCGTCTCGTAGTCCAGGCGCTCCATCTCGTGATACAGGGTCACGAGAATCCGGAGGCCGGTGGACCCGACCGGGTGGCCGAGCGCAATGCCCGAACCGTGGTGGTTCACCTTCTCCATGTCGATGTCGATGTTGTGCTCGTTCTTCAGCACGCGACCGACGCCCAGCCACTGCGCGGCAAAGGCCTCGTTGATCTCCCAGTACTGGATGTCGTCCCAGGTCAGGCCGGCCTGCTTCAGCGCCTTCGGGATCGAATAGGCCGGGCCGATGCCCATGACTTCCGCCGGGCAGCCCTCGGTGCAGATGCTGACCAGCTTCATCAGCGGCTTGATGCCCAGCTCGTCGGCCTTCTTCTTCGACATCAGGACAGCCGCAGAGGCGCCGTCATTGATGCCCGACGCATTGCCGGCGGTGACCACACCGTCCTTCTTGAAGGCCGGGCGCAGGGCCTGGAGGCTCTCGATCGAGCAATCGCGAATCAGGTGCTCATCGTTCTCGAAGGCCTGGGGACCCTTCCTCGACTTCAGCGGCACCGGCACGACCTCTTTCTTGAAGTAGCCGCCGTCGATGGATTCCTTGGCCCGCGTATGGCTCAGGAGGGCGAGTTCGTCGCATTCCTGGCGGGTGATCTGGTAGCGCTCGGCGACGTTCTCCGCCGTCAGGCCCATATGCCCCGGCACGAGTTCGTCAACCAGGCCGTCATGCAGCATGCTGTCTTCGATCTGGCCCGGACCCATGCGGTAGCCCATGCGGGCATTCGGGATCATATAGGGCGCATTGGTCATGCTCTCGACGCCGACCACCAGGCCGATATCGGTCTTGCCCAGAATGATGTTCTGGGCGGCGATCTCAGCCGCCCGCATGCCGGACGAGCAGTTCTGGTTGACGGAGACCGCGCCGGCGCGATCGGGCAGGCCGAGGCGCTTGCCGACCTGGTTGGCGGGCAGCGAGCCCTGCAGTCCGGTGTAGAGCTGGCCCATGCAGATCTCGTCGATCTGGTCGGCCGGCACGCCCGAACGCTCGATCGCCTCCTTGCCGGCGGTCATCGCCAGCTCGCGCGCCGTGATATCCTTCAGGCTGCCCATAAACTTGCCGATAGCGGTGCGGCAGGCACTCACCATCACGACTTCGTTGGTATCCGTGGCCATGATTCTCACTCTTCTCAGTCAAGAGTTTCGGATGAAACTATCGTCCGCCGCGGGAGGTCAAGGCCGTCCCGAGACGGACAGGCAATCGGCGGCCCCGAGCCGGGGCCATCAGCGAGAGGCACGACCCCGGCAGGGCCGGCGTCTCGCACGGGGATTGACCGGAAGGCGGCCGTCGAGCACCGAGCTTTGACCCGCGCGAAGATCAGCATGCGGGCGAAACGCCGGAACCGGGAGCCCGGATCAAGGATGGCTGTGCGTGAGACGACATGGACGCGCTCCCCCGGGGCGTGTTGCTCTCGTCTTGCGACTTTTTGTGCTCGGACCCGACCGGTGCGAAACCGATCGCGACACCCCGCCGCACTAAGACCGAGCGGCGGCTTCGGCGCATTGATCTGGCGCAAAGGCCCCCCGCCGCCTTCGCATCGTGACCGCCGGCCGCCTCACCGGGCCGCCAGCCAGGCGGCCAACGGCTCCCAGACGGCCTGCCGGGCACCGCCGCCGACCATCATGCCGATATGTCCAAGCGGCGGCTCCAGCCGCTCGCTGCCCGGCATTGCATCGGCCAGGGCCCGGGCACTGTCCGGCGGCACGATGCGGTCCTGGCTGGGAATGACGTGCAGGCTCGGACGGCCGATGCCCGCCGGTCGCACGGGGCGGCCGGCGATCCGCCAGGTGCCGCGGGCCGGACTGTTGTCGCCATACCAGCCGCCGATGCAGTCGACGGCAACGCCGGTCGGCAGCGGCACGCCGTCATTCAGCCAGTCCTCCAGTGCAACGAAATCCACCGCCTTGGCCGAGCCGGTCCCGGCTCGCCCGAAGGCCGTGAACTTCTTTGCGGCGAGAAGCGGATCGAGGCTGGTGAACAGCGCCTGCAGCATGTCGACCGGCATTTCGCCCCACAGCGACAGCCAGGGCCGGAGCGCAGTGATCAGCGTCGCCTTCAGGCGGACCTGCTCGGCGTCCTCGGCGTGGAAATCCCAGGGCGTGGCCAGCGCGACCACCGCGCTGACCGCGTCCGGCCGGCGCTCCGCCGCCGCCACGGCGAGCAGTCCGCCCATGCAATAGCCGACCAGCGGCATGGGGCCGCCCGTCAGGGCCGTCATCGCATCGATGGCCCTGACCAGCCGGCCGGCAATATAGTCTGTGAGGTCGAAACGCCGCTCGGTGTCGCCCGGCTCGCCCCAGTCCAGCAGCAGCGGGCGCAGGCCCTGGCCGGCCAGCCAGCGCAGGAAGCTGCGGCGCGCCGACAGATCGAGGATATAGGCCCGGTTGACGAGCGACGGCACGAACAGCACCGGCAGCCCGCGCCCCTCGCCATAGTCCCGGATGACGCTGGCGCCTTCCTCCCAAAGGGCCGGCGGCGGCGGCAGGTCGCGGTGATAGGGGTGATGGCGGTAGGCCTCGATCCCGCGCAGCATCGCCGCCGAGCGCCGCAGCATTTCGGTCCCGACGGCCTCAGCCAGCCTCTCGGTCGGATGTCTGGCGAGTTCCGCCGTCAGGGCCGTCATCGCCGCGTTGAGCTTCCAGTCGTGCGAGCCTTTCTTCAATAGCGGCAAGGCGGCGAGCGAACTCATCCAGGCGCTGTGCGCCGCCAGCAGATGCAGCGGCAGCGGCCGCGGCCCCAGCCGTGCCGTCGTCGGTCCGGTCGTCGCTTGGCTCATGCTCTCCTTCCGCTGCGGCGCCGCCTCCTTGTGCGAACGGAACCCCGGCGTCGCGGTCGGCGATTCGCGTCATGATGGCAGCCATGTGCTCGCCGACCATGCTGTAAAAGCGGGTCATCGATTCCGCCGTGCGCGGGTCGAGCAGCAGGGAAGACCAATGGTCCTGCCAGAGATCGAGATACCGCTTGGCGAGGTCGGCCAGGTCGGGAGACTCGGGCGTGTCCGAAGCCGAGCCCGATGCCGTGCCCGAAGCCGGGCCCGATGCCGTATCCGTATTTTTGTCCGTGTCGGCCATAGGTGACACTATAGCGCGGCGGATGCGGTCGTGGCCAGGGGGGCATCGGCGCCAATTTCATCCCTGTCACGGTCCTCTGCGACGGTAAGGGAGACGGCTTTTTCGGACTAATCCTTGACAAAGGGGTGTCGGGGAGTGACGTATTGCCGGTATAGAAATCGCTTAGATGTTGGTGTGATGTCGAGCCTCAGGACCGGCGACGCGGCGCCGATCAAAGTCAAGAAGTACGCGAACCGGCGCCTCTACAACACGGCGACGAGCAGCTATGTCACGCTGGATCATCTGAGTCAGATGGTCAAGAATGGCCAGCAATTCGTCGTTGAGGATGCCAAGACTCACGAGGATATCACGCGTTCCGTTCTGACCCAGATCATCGTCGAAGAAGAAAGCAAAGGCCACCATCTCCTGCCGATCAGCTTTCTGCGGCAGCTGATCAGCCTTTACGGCGATAATCTGCAATGGATGGTGCCGAATTATCTGGAATATTCTATGCAGGTCTTTTCCCGAAACCAGGAACAGATCCGCCAGTATTTCCAGGAAGCAATGACCGGCCTTTTTCCCTTTGGAACTATCGAAGAGGTCGGCAAGCAGCAGATGGCAATGTTCGAACGGGCGCTGAAAATCTTCTCGCCGTTCCCGGACGAACTGCCGAGCAGCGGCGAATCGGCAAGCCAGCAGCGCCGGGTCGAGACCCGCGAAGCGGCAGCCGACCTGCCGCAGCCGGAACACAGCCCCGGGAGCGATCAGTCGATTGAGGACTTGCAGAAACGCCTCGAAGAACTGGAAGCGCATCTCGAGGATCTGGGCAAGAACGCCCTCAATCTGGGCGAGCGCCCGCCTGAGACACGCGGCACCACCCCTGCCGGCGGCGAAAACGAGTAGGCCGGCCGCTTAAGGCGGGACGCGTAAGGCCAGCCGCGCACGGTGGAACGGCTCCCGCCATCGCCGCCCCGGTGTGCCATCGGTGCACACCGGAACAGGATGGTGGTCAGGCGGTTAGTCGATCAGCCTTCCTCCTCCTCACCGCCGAACATCTGCTCCTGCTGATAGTTGGCAAGGCCGACGCGGTTGAGAAGGTCCTGCTGGGTTTCCAGCCAGTCGATGTGCTCCTCCGTATCCTCCAGGATCTTTTTCAGAATATCCCGGGAGACATAGTCGGAGGCGGTTTCGCAGGCGGTGATGGCTTCCTTCAGGCAGCTCTGATTGAGCGTCTCCACACCGAGATCGGCGGTGAACATCTCCGGCACCGACTCGCCGATGCTCAGCTTGTGCAGATCCTGAAGATTCGGCAGGCCGTCGAGCATCAGGATGCGCTCGATCAGCATATCGGCGTGTTTCATTTCGCCGATCGACTCGTGGTACACTTTGTCGGCCAACCGCAACAGCCCCCAGTCCTTCAGAATGCGGGCGTGAAGAAAGTATTGATTGATGGCCGTCAGCTCATTCTTCAGAATCGTATTCAGGTGCTGAAGAACGGTCTTGTCACCTTGCATCGCTGGGTCCTCCTGCGGCTGGGCGTGCGTTATACAGTGATGTGGCTCCGGACGCGGTCCCGGAAAGCGTCGGAACGCAAAGACCGGGCCGTCGTTGGAAGCGGCCTCGGAGAACCCGCGGCCCGGCCCCCCGCTCGCCCGCTCAGGAGCCGCGGATTTCCCGCACGGCCGCCAGGATGCGGCGCGCCAGAGGCTCGGCAAACACCTTGTCGACGGGCTTGCTGAGCTTGCGCCGCCAATTGGGGTGTTCGAGCACGGTGCCGGGCAGGTTCATCTGCTCGACCTGCCCAAGAAGGTCTTCGATGGCGACCAGCATCACCGAGCAGGGCGTGCGCGCCAGAAAACGGTAGATCGCCTCCGCCATGGCCTCTTCAAAGGGCAGTGTGTCGGTATCGAGCCAGGGCTCCTTCGCCCATTCCTGGCCGTATATCAGCGCATCCAGCAGGCGGCGGCGGTCGACGCGGCGGTTCTCGACATCCTGGTCCCTGGCCTCGGCGGACGGATAGAGATTGATTTCCTGGCGCCATTCCAGATCCCGCCCGACCCAGTAGCCGGCCAGCGGCGAGAGATCATGCGTCCCGGCGGTGACCAGCGCGTCGCGCGGATACTCGTCCGGCTGCTTGAACAGGCCGCCGTCGAGGCGTTCGAACAGCAACACTTTGTAGGAGAGGATACCGGCGCTGCTCATCGCCGGCCGGAATCCCTCGGGCACGGTGCCCAAATCTTCGCCAATGACGATGCAGCGCTGACGGCGCGATTCCAGCGCCAGGATGCGGACCATCTCCTCGAACGGATATTTCACATAGGACCCGGCGGCTGCCGAATCGCCCTCGACCACCCAATACAGGTGCATCAGCCCCATGACGTGGTCGATCCGCAGCGCCCCCGAATGGCGCATATTGGCCCGGATCGCGGCGATATAGGGTCCAAAGGCAAGCTGGCGCAGCATCAGCGGGTCCAGCGGGCTCAAGCCCCAGTTCTGGCCCAGCTGGTTGAAGGGATCGGGCGGCGCCCCCACCGAGACGCCGCGCACCAGGGAATCCGGCTCGCTCCAGGCCATGGCACTGGCCGGACTGACGCCGATCGCCAGGTCGCGATAGAGCCCGATGCTCATGCCGCTGTCCTCGGCCTTCGCCGCGGCGGCCTTCACCTGCTCGTCGCTGATCCATTGCAGATAGGTATGGAAGCCGATCTCGGCTTCGTTCTCGCGGGCGAAGGCGGCGACCGCGGGCGAATCCGGCCGGTGAAACTCTTCCGGCCATTTCCGCCAGTCGAGACAGGCCGGGTCGTCCTTGGCCAGATGGCCCTGCAGCGCGAGAAAAGTGGCGAAGCGGACCAGCGAGGGCTGGCGTTCGGCACAGAAGGTCTCGAAGGCCCGGGCCCGCTCGGTCCGCTTGGCAGCATGTTTCTTCTGGAAGCTGTCGTGCAGCACCCGGAGCACCGGAAACACGATCTCCGCCACCGTCGCGTAATCGACCAGCTCGGTGCTCCGCGCCTTTTCGAGCCGTTTCCTGAACAGCGGCTCGCCGATCATGCGTTGCGCGTCCGGCGATTCGGCGAAATCCGGAACCGCCTCGACATCGATGGCCAGGACATTGAGATAGTCGCGGCTGGCCGGCGAATAGGGGCTGGCGTCTTCCGGCTGGGCCGGGTAGAGCGCGTGCAGCGGGTTGAGCCCCACCAGATGAGCCCCATCCCGGCGGGCATAATCGACCAGGGTCAGCAGATCGCCGTAATTGCCGATTCCCCAATTGCGCTCCGACCGCAGGGAATAAAGCTGGCACGAGATGCCCCAGAAGCTGGCATTCGTCCCGATGTCGTCCGTCGTCCAGCAGCGCGGCGGGGCCACGATCAGGGTCGCCGCCTGTCCGGCCGCGAGGGGATCGGCGCCCGGGCTCAAACGGCCGAAGCGCAGTTCGTGATAGCCTTCCGGCAGGGCCAGCGGCAGCGGCACATCCCGCGCCTCCATCAGACGGCCATCGACGTCGCGGCTCTCGACGACCGGCAGGGAGTCCAGCTCGACCTCGCCCTCATGGACGGCGCCGCTTTCCTCGATAATCGTCCAGGGCAGCGGCCGGCCGGCCTGGCCGGCGACGGTGCGGACGATGATGCTTCCCGGCTGGTCCTCCGCCTTGATCACGCTGACCGGATCGATCATGGCCCGCCAGGGCCGATGCTCCAGCGCCTGAAGGCTCGCTTCCTGCTGCGCCTCGGTGCCGGCCGGGTGGCCGAGCGCCTCGAGGATGGCGATCTTCGTCGGGTCCGGCACGGAAACCCGGTCGCCCCAGATCGAGTAATAGGAGGGCTCGATGCCGGCGAGGTCCGCGAGGCGATCCAACATTTCCATAAGACTTAAGACTCCCGAACAAGGCGGTAGACACGGACGGATCGGGCATCCACGGGCACGACCTCTTCGAACTCTGCGACGGACGAGCCCGGCTCCCGATCGACCTTCGCGGTGTCGATTTCCAGCGACCAGCGGCGCCCGGTCGACAGGCGGGGGATACGGAACGGCACGTCACCGATATGCGCGTTGAAGATCAGGAACAGGGAATCGGCTTCGACAGGCGTCCCGTCCGGCTGAAGTTCCGAGCCGGCATCGCCGGCAAGCAGCACGCCGAGGCAGCGGGCGTAGAAATCCTGCCACTGCTCCATCGTGACCGGCGCGCCGTGCGGCGAATACCAGCTGATGTCGGGAGTGCCGTCCGGCGCCTTGACCACGCCGTGCAGATGCCGGCCGCGGCGCAGAACGGGCTGCGCGCGGCGGAACGCGATCATCCGGGCGGTCAAGGTCTGCAAATCCGCGTAGCGGGGCGAGCGCAGCCGCCAGTCGACCCAGCCGACCTCATTGTCCTGGCAATAGGCATTGTTGTTGCCGTTCTGGGTCCGGCCGAACTCGTCGCCCGCCCAGATCATCGGCGTTCCCTGGGAGAACAGGATGGTGGCGAGCATATTGCTGATCTGGCGGACCCGGATCGAATCGATGTGCACGTCGTCGGTCAGCCCCTCATGACCGTAATTGTCGCTGCAATTGTCGTTATGACCGTCACGGCCGCCTTCTTTGTTCGCCTCATTGTGCTTGGTGTTGTAGGCGACCGTGTCGAACAGGGTGAAGCCGTCATGGCAGGCGGCGAAATTGATACCGCACCAGGGACGCCTTCCATTGTGCTCGAACAGGTCCGCCGACCCGCTCAGCGCCCGGGCGAGTTCCGGCAGCATGCCGTGATCGCCGCGCCAGAAGCGGCGCACCGTATCGCGATAGCGGTCATTCCATTCGGCCCATCCGCCCGGAAACTGGCCGAGGCGGTAGCCGCCGGGGCCGATGTCCCACGGCTCGGCGATCAGCTTCACCGTCGCCAGCACCGGGTCCTGACGGACGGCATCGAAAAAGCCCGAGCCGGTATCGAATCCCTGCACCTCCCGGCCCAGAGTCGTCGCCAGGTCGAAGCGGAAGCCGTCGACATGCATCTCCGTCACCCAATAACGGAGACTGTCCATGACCATCTGGAGGACGCGAGGATGAGACAGGTTGAGCGCGTTTCCGCACCCCGTCTCGTTTAGGTAGTAGCGCGGATTGCCCGGGTCGAGGCGGTAATAGGAGGCATTGTCGATACCGCGGAAGCTGAGGGTCGGCCCCACCTCCTCGCCTTCGCAGGTATGGTTGTAGACCACGTCGAGGATGACCTCTATCCCGGCTGCGTGCAGCCGTTTGACCATGGTCTTGAACTCTTCGACCCCGCCTTCGCTTTTGCCGAGATAGCGCTGCTCCGGCGCAAAAAAGCCGAGAGTCGAATAGCCCCAATAGTTCCGCAGGCTGCGGTCGACGAGGAACTTGTCGTCGACGAAGGCATGCACCGGCATCAGTTCGATCGCCGTCACCCCGAGCCGGGTCAGATAGGCGATCACGGGCTCGGAGGCGACCGCAAGGAACGTCCCCCGCTCATGCGCCGGAATATCCGGGTGCAGCATGGTCAGGCCGCGGACATGCGCCTCGTAGACGATCGTGTCCTGCCACGGGACGCGCGGCGGCGTGTCGTCGCCCCAGTCGAAGGTCGACGCGACGACCCGGCCCTTCGGCATCACCGGCGCGCTGTCCTGGCCGTCGAAGGACAGATCCTGGCGGTGGGAATTGCCCTCATAGCCCTTATGGGCCTCCGACCAGGCGATCTCGCCGACGATCTCCCGCGCATAGGGATCGAGCAGCAGCTTGTTCGGATTGAAGCGGTGCCCGCGGACCGGATCATAGGGCCCATAAACCCGGTAGCCGTAAAGCACCCCCGGCCGGACATCGGCCATATAGCCGTGCCAGACCTGATCGGTCCGTTCGGGCAAGGCGACCCGGCGGACCTCGATCTGCCCGGTGACGTCGAACAGGCAGAGCTCGACCTTCTCGGCATGGGCCGAGAAGAGCGCAAAGTTCACGCCCTCCCCGTCCCATGTCGCCCCCAAAGGATAGGGTCGACCGGGCAGCACCGCGCCTTTCGACAGCTCCATCAGCGCTTCGTCCCGCCCGGCTTGGTGTTGCGCCCCGCACTACCGGCCCCGGAGCCGGACCGCCCCGGACCCGAATCTTTCCCCGAACCGTTCCCCGAATCGTCCCCAGCCGTCTTCCCGGACGACCGCCCCGAACCGGAATCGTCCCCAGCCGTCTTCCCGGACGACCGCCCGGAGGGGCTCGTTTTCGACGGTTCGGACGGCGCCGTCCCGGGGGCCGTCTTGCCGGCGGGTTTCGTTTCGGGAGCCGGCGCGGCAGTCCCCTTGACGGTATCCGCCTCCGCGGCCTCGCCGGGCTTCAGACCGGCGGTTGTGCCTTCGATCGTCGCGGCAGTCCCGGTCGGTTTGGTCTCCTCGACCGCCGCCCGCTCGGCTTGCGCCTCGTGTTCGACCTTAAGGACGTCCTTGGGCGGCGTCTGCGGCTCGACCGGCGTTGGCTCGACCACGGCGGTTGCGGCGATCTCCGCCTCCGTCGCCTCGTCCTCGCGGCGCTCCAGCTCGTCCAGCAAGGCCTGGGGCGCCAGGACGATGGTGCCCAGCGGCGGCAGCGTGAGGTTCAGCGAATAAGGCCGTGCCTGACTGGCGATTTCCTCGGCCATGAGACCTCCGCCATTGCCGGCATTGCTGCCGCCATAGAGCTCGGCGTCGGTGTTGAGGATCTCGACCCAGAAGCCGCCCTCGGGGACGCCGGTGCGATAGCCTTCGCGCACGACGGGCGTGAAATTGCAGACGATCAGCACCGGCGGCGTCTCGTCGTCGCTCTTGCGGATATAGGCGATGACGGAATTGCCGACGTCATTGGCCTCGATCCACTCGAAGCCGGTATGTTCGCAGTCCACCCGATGCAGAGCCGGAAGCTTCTTGTACAGCGCGTTGAGATCGCGCACGAGGCTCTGCAGGCCGCGATGCCGGTCATACTCCAGCAGGTGCCAGTCCAGGCTCTCGTCGTACTGCCATTCCCGCCATTGTCCGATCTCGCCACCCATGAACAGCAGTTTCTTGCCGGGCATGGTCCACATGAAGGCGTAATAGGACCGCAGATTGGCAAATCGCTGCCATTCGTCGCCCGACATCTTGTCGAGCAGCGACCCCTTGCCATGCACGACCTCATCATGGCTGAGCGGCAGGATGAAATTCTCCGTGAAAGCGTAGAGCAGCCCGAAGGTCAGGTCGTTGTGGTGCCAATGGCGATGGACGGGGTCCTTCTGCATATAACGGAGTGTATCGTTCATCCAGCCCATGTTCCACTTGTAACCGAAACCGAGGCCGCCCGCATAGATCGGACGCGACACGGCCGGCCAGGCGGTCGATTCCTCGGCCACGGTGATGGCGCCGGGGAACAGGCCGTAGACCTCGGTATTCATGCGCTTGATGAAATCGATCGCTTCGAGGTTCTCATTGCCGCCATACTGGTTCGGGATCCATTCCCCGTGCTTGCGGCTGTAATCGAGATAGAGCATCGAGGCCACGGCATCGACGCGGATGCCGTCGATATGGAAGGTCTCGAACCAGTAAAGCGCGTTGCCCAAAAGGAAATTCCGCACCTCATTGCGGCCGTAATTGTAGATCAGGGTGTTCCAGTCCATGTGGAACCCCTTGCGCGGATCGGCATGCTCATAAAGGTGCGTGCCGTCGAACATGCCGAGCCCGTGCTGGTCGGTTGGGAAATGGCCCGGCACCCAGTCGACCAGCACGCCGATATTGTGCTTGTGGCACGTGTCGATGAAGTACTGGAAATCCTCCGGCGGCCCGAAGCGGCTGGTGGAGGCGTAGAGACCGATCGGCTGATAGCCCCAGGAGCCGTCGAACGGAAACTCGCAGACCGGCATCAGCTCGATATGGGTAAAGCCCATGTCGGCGACATAGGTCACCAGCCGGTCAGCCAGCTCGCGATAGGTCAGATAGCGGCCCTGCTCTTCCGGCACCCGTTGCCAGGAGCCGAGATGGACCTCGTAGATGGAAATCGGGGCGCCACGGGCATGCGCCTGCCAGCGGGTGTCCATCCACTCCTTGTCGGTCCAGTCATATTTCGGAATGCCATGGACGACGGAGGCGGTTTTCGGCGGCTGCTCGGAATAGAAGGCATAGGGGTCGGCCTTCAGCGGCATCAGCTGGCCGCGGGCGCCCCGAAGCTCGAACTTGTAGCGTGCCCCCTCCTGGACGCCGGGGAGGAACAGCTCCCAGATGCCGTTGCCCATATGCAGGCGCATCGGGTTGACGCGGCCATCCCAATTGTTGAAGTCGCCGACGACGGAGACCCGCTGGGCATTGGGCGCCCAGACGGTGAAGCAGGTGCCCGGCACGCCCTCCAGGCGGATGGGATGGGCGCCGAGTCGTTCGAAGGCGCGCAGGTGCAGCCCCTCGCCGAACAGATGCAGGTCCAGCTCGCCAAGCGCGGTCGGGAACCGGTAGGCGTCCTCGATGACCGACACCGTCTCCGGAAACTCGAGTCTCAGCCTGTAGGCGAATCGCTGCCGCTTCTCCGGTATGACGCCGTGGAAGAAGCCCTGCTCGTGCGCCCGTTCCAGATCGCACAGCTCGCGGCCGCTCGCCGTCTCGACCACGGTGACCCGATTGGCCTGGGGCTGGATGGTCCGCACGACGACCTCGCCTTCGGTCGCCTGCGGCGCATCTTCGCCATCGACGCGCAGGTGCAGGCCCAGGACCCGGAAGGGATCGTTGTGCCGCGCCTGAACGATGGCCTCGATGTCAGACTTGTCCGTTACAGGTCCCATTCTTGTTTACTCCGTTGGGGGCTTGGGACCTCCAGTTCCTCAAAGGTCACCAGGAGCGGGGCGGTCAGCCCTGTCGCGGCACCTCGCCGGAAGCCCGCACCGACCGCCGTTCATCCGGCCGGGAATACGGCTTCGCCCTGGGGCGCATCAAGCAGTGCGATGACACCCGCGGTCGGGATCGAAAGCCAGCCCGGTCGGTTTGCGGCTTCATAGTTGATTTCGTAGAGCGCCTTTTCGAGAATCAGCAAGTCAAGCAGCTGCTGTGCCACGGCGGCATCCGGGGGAAAACTGACGCAGTCGCCGATGAAGGCACGATACGCGCCCAGGAACGCCTCCGTCGCCAGACGCCGCCACGTCATGGCCTGACCCAGAAGCTCATCATACCAGTCCGGGCTGGTTTCGGCAGCCGATTTGGCACCCGCCCAGGCGGCGTAGTCGAAGGAGCGGACCATCCCGGCCACGTCGCGCATGGGGCTTTTCTTGGCGCGCCGTTCGGCCAGGCCCCGCCGCGGTTCCCCCTCGAAGTCGACCAGGATGAAATCGTCGCCGGCGACCAGGACCTGGCCCAGATGATAGTCGCCATGATGGCGCGTCTTCGCCGCCTCGGGGACCACGGAAACGAGTTTCCGGATCAATGCCTGGCAGTCATCCCGCCGCTCGATCAGCCGCGAGACCAGGGCACCGACGCCGGCAGACAGCGTCGGCCGGACCTGTTCCAGGGTCGAGAAGGCGTGGTTCGCCTGCTCCAGCACGTCGGTCTCGATTCCCGCCATGTCGTCGGCGGTCATCGGCTCGGGATCGAAATTCGGGTTGCCGGTGTCCAGGGCCAGGGCGCGATGCAGTTCCGCCGTGCGCCGGCCGAGCGTCGCCGCCTGCTGCAGATAGACGGCGTGCCGCTCCTCCATCGACATGTCCGGGCCGCCGATGCCAAGGCGCATCTCCTCCAGGTGGCGCTGGAGATATTCGAGCGTGTAGTCCCAGCCATTGCCCTGGCTGCGCTCGAAGCGCTGCAGGATGGCGAGCGCGGTCGGCGTGCCGTCCCCTGACACATGCACCACCGACCCCAGCAGCGCCGGCGTATTGGCGTAACCGGCCACTTCGGTGAGGAAACGGCCCATTTCGACTTCCGGATGGATGCCCGGCGACAGGCGGCGATAGGCCTTGAGGATCATCTTTTCGCCGACGATGATCGAGGTGTTGCTCTGCTCGGCGCCGAGTCGGCGCACCTCGTCGGCATCCTCCACGGTGACGGTTTCCAGCTCCGACCCCGGCTCGAAACGCCAGCGGCCGGTCTGGCCGTCGACCTCGGCCCCGGCGCGGATCGCCTGCACCATAGCGGGCGCGAAGCTGGGATCCGCCGCCGCATCGATCAGGGCGCCGAGTGAGGGGCCGCGGCGGATCTTGGCGAGCGTATAGGGCAGCAGGGCGGAGACGGTGGTGGCAGCCGTCTCGTCCCAGCGCGAGGCCACGGGCAGGAAATAGCGCTGCGATTTTCCGTAACCGCGCAGGTCGGTCTCGACAATCAGCGAGAAAAGATGCTGGCCGGCACCGGGGATGCGTGCCCCGTCGATCACGCGGATGCCGGCGATGCCCGCGTCCTTCGCCGCAAACCAGCGCTGATTTGCGACATAGGGCGGAAGGACCTCGCGCACGAGCTGTTGGCCCATCCGTCCTTTCGTCAGGCTGTTCCAACCCTCGGACATGACGAGTGTGATGAGATCGGGCATCGGCTCCGGGATCGGTTCGTGCCAGCGCGGCAGTTCGGCTTCCGCCTCCAGGAGGAACCAGTAGAAGGCGTAGGGCGGGGCCGTCAGAAGATACGGCAAATCGCCGATCGGCGGAAAGGTGCTGCGTCCCAGCAATTCCACCGGCACCCGTCCCTTGAAGCGCGACAGGTCGAGCTCCACCGCCTGCGCCTGGCGCGACAGATTGGCCACACAGAGGATGATCTCGTCCTCCAGCTCGCGCAGATAGGCCAGGATCTTGCGGTTGCCGGGATAGAGGAAGGTCTGGCTGCCGCGGCCAAAGGCGCGGTGCTGCTGGCGCACCGCGATCAGGCGCTTCATCCAGTTGAGCTGGGAGGAGGAGCTGCGCTGCTGCGCTTCGACATTCACCGCGTCGAAGCCGTAGATCTGGTTCATGATCGGCGGCAGGTAGACCCGGGCCGGGTCGGCCCGCGAGAAGCCGCCATTGCGGTCCGGCGACCATTGCATCGGCGTCCGCACGCTGTCGCGGTCGCCCAGGAAAATATTGTCCCCCATGCCGATCTCGTCGCCGTAATAGATGATCGGCGTGCCCGGCATGGAGAACAGCAGGCTGTTCATCAGCTCGATCTTGCGGCGGTCGTTTTCCATCAGCGGCGCGAGGCGGCGGCGGATCCCGAGATTGAGGCGCGCCCGCGGTTCCGCCGCGTAGAACCGCCACAGGTAATCCCGCTCCCGGTCCGTGACCATTTCCAGCGTCAGTTCATCGTGATTCCGCAGAAAGATCGCCCATTGGCAGGTCGAGGGAATGTCCGGGGTCTGCCGCATGATGTCGGTGATCGGAAAGCGGTCCTCCATGGCGATGGCCATGTACATGCGCGGCATCAGCGGGAAGTGGAACGCCATGTGGCATTCGTCGCCATCGCCGAAATAGGGGGCCGTGTCCTCCGGCCATTGATTGGCCTCGGCCAGGAAAAAGGCATGCGCGTGCGTCTCGTCGAGCGCGCTGCGCAGCTGCTTCAGAACGTGATGGCTCTCCGGCAGGTTTTCGTTCGAGGTGCCGTCGCGCTCGACCAGATAGGGGATGGCATCCAGCCGCAGCCCGTCGACGCCGCTGTCGAGCCAGAAGCGCATGACCTCGGTGACCGCCTCCACCACGCGCGGATTGTCGAAATTGAGGTCCGGCTGGTGGCTGAAAAAACGGTGCCAGTAATATTGCTGTGCCACCGGGTCCCAGGCCCAGTTCGAGACTTCGGTATCGGTGAAGATGATCCGGGTCTCCGGCCAGCGGCGGTCATCGTCCGACCAGACGTACCAGTCCCGGTGTTTCGAGCCCTTGCGGGCCTTCCGCGCCCTCTGGAACCAGGGGTGCTGGTCCGAGGTGTGATTGATGACGAGCTCGGTAATGACCCGGATACCGCGGGCATGCGCCGCTTTCACAAAGCGCCGGAACTCCCCCATCGTCCCGTAACTGCTGTTGATATTCTTGTAGTCCGAAATGTCATAGCCGTCGTCTCGCAGCGGCGACGGGTAGAATGGCAGAATCCAGACCGCGCTGATGCCGAGATCCTTCAAATAATCCAGTTTTTCCGTCAGCCCGCGGAAGTCGCCGATCCCGTCATTATTCGAATCGAAGAACGCCTTGACATGAAGCTGATAGATGATCGCGTCCTTGTACCAAAGCGGGTCGGACCGGTCGATGGTCGTGCTGGCGCGCATCTTGAAGCTCTCGGGCGGAAGACACGGGGACGGACGGCAGGACGATCGCCGGCCGGTTCCTTCTTCGTTTTGCGCTGAAGCAGCGAGGTGAAAGCAGCCAATCAAGCCCGTCCCGGCCTGTCAAGGCTTTGCGGGGTACGCTGCCCGATTACCGCGTGCATTCCTCCCATGCCCGGAACGCGGGGTACGGCACGGCCGGCCGGGCGCCGGAAAGCCCCTCGCCTTCCGCCCGGCGGCCGTCTCCGCTTTAGCCTGCCGGCTCCCCCTCAGGATCAGGCCGGCTTGACCCGCCAGAAGAAGGCCGGAAGATTGTTGTCGATCCAGATCTGCTGATTCTTGCCGGTCCAGGTGAACTCGACGCCGCTCATCAGATCCTCCATATGGGCGGGGGCCCAATCCGGGAGGTTGAATTCCCACAGCGGCAGTTCGAGCGGCCCTTCCTGCGGGTGGTACGGGTCGAGATTGACGGCGACCAGGACAAAATTGGACTTGTCTTTGGTCATCTTGCCGTAAAGCAGGATGTTTTCGTTCCCACAGCTGTAGAACTTGAGATTATCGTATTCCTGCAGGGCGGGATTGTTGCGCCGGATCATGTTGAGCTTCTTGATCCAGTCGCGGATATTGCCGGGCCGGTCCCAGTCCCAGACCTTGTACTCGTACTTCTCCGAATTGATGTATTCTTCCTTGCCGGGCACGCCGGCGTTCTCGCAAAGCTCGAAGCCGTTATACATGCCCCACAGGCTGTTCAAGGTGGTCGCCAGCGCCGAGCGAATGAGGAAGGCCGGCCGGCCGCCCTCCTGCAAATGGAAGGGCAGGATATCCGGGGTATTCACGAAGAAATTCGCCCGCATATATTCCTTCGCCTCGCCCTGGCAGAGCTCCTGCAGATATTCCGTGAACTCGGCCTTGCCGGTCCGCCAGGTGAAATAGCTGTAGCTCTGCGTGAACCCGACCTTGGCCAAGCCCTTCATCAGTTTGGGTCGCGTGAAGGCCTCGGACAGGAAGAGCGCATCGGGATGGCGGTCCTGGATGTCGCGGATCATCCACTCCCAGAACGGGTAGGGCTTTGTGTGGGGATTGTCGACGCGGAAGATCTTGACGCCCTGATCGATCCAGAACTGCACCACGTCCCGCAGTTCGATCCACAAATCCCGCTTCGGCGTCACGCCGTCGGCCTCGTAAAACTCGACATTGACGATGTCTTCGTACTTCTTCGGCGGGTTCTCGGCGAAACGGATGGACCCGTCGGGCCGCCATTTGAACCACTCCGGATGCTCCTTCACCCAGGGATGATCGGGCGAGCACTGGATGGCGAAGTCGATCGCCACCTCCATGCCGTGCTTTTCCGTCTCTTTGACGAAGCGGCGGAAGTCTTCCAGCGTGCCCCATTCCGGATGCACTGCCTTGTGCCCGCCCTCCTCGGAACCGATGGCATAGGGGCTGCCGGGGTCCTCCGGCGCCGCCCGCAGGGAATTGTTGCGGCCCTTGCGGTTGGTTTTGCCGATCGGGTGGTGAGGCACCAGGTAGACGACATCGAAGCCGAGGTCTTTGATATACGGGAGCCGATCGATGCACTCGTCGATGGTCGCGCCGCGCATGGGATTGGTGCCCTGCGAGCGCCAGAACATTTCGTACCAAGAAGCGAAGCGCGCCGCGATGCGATCGACAGTGACCTCCAGCTCTTTGTAATGAGTCTGGCCGGCCCGGACCTGGCAGCGCCGCATGGCTGAAACCGTCGATTTGGCCAGCAGCAGGTCCATCTTGGTGACGGTGTCGGTCCCGGCCTCGTCCAGCGCCTCCAGGAGTTTGGTGAGGGTCTGGCGATCGGGGCCACGGGCATTGCCCAGCGCCTGCTCGACCAGCGAGCGGACCTCGATCAGGTCGACTTCGACATTCTGGTGCGCCTCGGCTTTCTTGACGGTGTCGGCCATCAGAGTGCCGAAGGCATCGAAATAGGCCTCGACCGTGTAGCGGTAGCGCGTGTTGCGCTCCACGGTGAACGAACCAGAATAGCGGTCGTTCTCGACGAAGCGCATCGGGACCTCATGCCAGGTCCCTTCGTCCTCGGCATGATAGAGCACCGAGGCGATGATCTGGCCATGCCCCTGGAAGACGATATCGGCGCTGACGGTGATTTCGTCGCCGACTTCGCGCTTGATCGGATGCCGCCCGCCGTCGAGTTCCGGCGTCACGCCGGTGATGACGAAGCGATGCGGCGCCAGCGCCTTGAGGCGCGCTTCCGATTCCGGGGTCAAAGCCCGCGGGGCGGGTTTCGCCGGACCGGCCGGAGCCTCGGTTTTGGCAGCAGGCGCGGGCTTCGTCCCGGCGGTCTTGTCTTCGGGCGCCCTGGCTTCGGGCGCCCTGGCTTCGGACCCTCTGGTTCCGGACGTCTTGGCCTGAGCCGTTCCGGTTTCGGCCGGACCTTTATCCGCGGGCCTGGTCGCGGCCGCCGGTGCTTCGCCGGCCTTGCCCGCCGGTGCAGGCTTTGCCGCCTCCGACGATTTTGCCGTGTCGGCGGTCTTGCCGGTTTCGCCGGTCTTGCCCGTTTTGGTTGGAGCCGTGCTCATGCGTCTTTCTCCGAAATCCGTCATCGCAAGCGCCGCCCGGGCACATCCGCGAGCGTAACGCGGTCACCGTGTGATGATGCCGGGGCCTGGGCGGCCAGACGCCGAGCCCCGGGTTCAGTCGCGACGGTGTCACTGATCTCCGTCTGGCGGGTCAGAGGGCTCCGCGGTGCCGTCATCATCCGCACTTGGCGGGTCGGCCGGCGCCTCTTCGGCAGGGTCCCCCTCCTCCCGGCCCGCGCCGGCCGCCGGGGTCTCGCCGCCGGCAGCGTCGCCATTGCCCTCACCGGTCCCCTCACCGCCCGGCGTGCCGTCGCCGGCCGCCGTTCCGTCGGCAGACTCCTCGGCCAAGCTGCGGACGACCTGCCGCACGCCTTCCGTCGCGTCGATGGCCTGCTGCTGGTTGGCGGCGCGGGTCTGGTGGAAGAACACGGAATAATTGAGGTCGTCCAGCGCGAAGAGGAGAGAGACGAAATCCGCGTCCTCTCCATCACCGCACCGCACGGTTGCCGATTTCAGGGCGTAGATCTCGCGCAGGACAGTGGTGCCCCCCAAATCCGCTTCGAAATCCGCGGAGCACAGTTCTTCGAACCGGCTGACATAGTCGAGCGCGAATTCATCGATCCGGATCTCTTCACCGCGCGGCTGCTGGTGCAGGCCACCGACCATGGCCTCGCCGATGCGCCAGATATGGTGCAGGTCGAGTTCATTGTCGGGCACATCTTCCGGCCGCATGAAAGCGAGGTCTTCCAGCCCGGCGCGGTTCAGGATTTCCGCCAAGGCCCGCAGCGACAGCCGCGAGTCGCTCGGCATGGCACTTGGCGGTGCCGCCGTCAGGTCCGGGTTCTGTTCGATCAGACGATTGGCCGTCTCGATGCACTGCCGCACCGTGCCGAAGGCCACGGAAGTCCCGGACAGCGGAAAGACGAAGGAGTCCGTCCGCGTTTGCACCGTCAATTCGCGGCCCTGGCGCAGCAGCCGGAACAGCTCCTCATTGTCGCCGACGGGAATCACCATCACCGTCTGCTCGACAGGGACGGCCGGGAACTGGGCCCGGTACTCCTCATCCACCGACAATTGGACAACCGAGCGCTGGTCCGGCTCCAGGGTCCACCCCTCGTTCACCAGCGCGATATTCATCTGATAGGCAACATCCATCGACAGGATGAAGCGCACGCCCTCCTCGTCGAACGTCCTCTCGACCCCGCAATGGCTGAACTGCCCTTCCTCATTGGCGAAGGCGCCGCCTTCCCAGCCCCTGTGCTGGATCGAGAATTCCGGCGGCTGCTGGGCCAGAGCCGGCGGATGCGGGCCGGCGACCAGCAGAAAGGCGAGCAGCACGACGGCGGCGAGAAAGCGGGGCAAAGCCATGGTGGATCGCGTCATGTCCGTTTCGGGATGGTGAAAATACCCATGCTCCGGCCAACCGGGAACCGGCTGCCGGGTTCCATACACCGGGGGCAGCGGCGATACACTCTTGCACGTCGCCCGTTGCTGTCAACCTTGCGCGCCGCAGCATAGCACTGCGCCGGCAGCGTGCGGCGCGTCATGCCGGTCTTCAATGCCGGAAATGCCGCATGCCGGTAAAGACCATCGCGATATTGTGTGCGTTCGCCGCCTCGATCACCTCATTGTCGCGGACCGAGCCGCCGGGCTGGATGACTGCGGTGGCGCCGGCCTCGACAGCGGCGAGCAGCCCGTCGGCAAAGGGAAAGAAGGCGTCGGACGCGACGACAGACCCGGCCGTGCGCGGGGCGGTCTCGCCGGCCTCCGCCCCGATCTCCGCCGCCTTGCGGGCGGCGAGTCGGGCGCTGTCGACCCGGCTCATCTGACCCGCCCCCACGCCGACCGTGGCCCCGTCCTTCGCATAGACGATGGCGTTGGACTTGACGTACTTGCAGACGGTGAAGCCGAAGAGCAGGTCGGCCATTTCCCGCGCATCGGGCTCCCGCCGGGTGACCACCTGCAGCGTGTCGGCGGTGGCCCGGCCGGCATCGCGCGACTGCAGCAGCAGGCCTCCGGCGACCGAGCGCAGGGTCATTCCCGCCTGCACCGGGTCGGGCAGCCCGCCGGTCAGCAGCACCCGCAGTCCCTTGCGCCCGGCCAGCGCCGCACAGGCGGCCTCGTCGGCCTCGGGCGCGATCACCACTTCGCAGAAAATCTCGGCGACGGCATGCGCGGTGGCCGCATCGAGCGGCCGGTTGACCGCGACGATGCCGCCAAAGGCGCTCACCGGGTCGCAGGCCAGAGCCTTGTGATAGGCCTCGGCCAGGCTGTCGGCCACGGCGACGCCGCAGGGATTGGCGTGCTTGACGATGACCACGGCCGGCGCGGCGAACTCGGCCACCAGTTCGAAGGCCGCATCGGCATCGCCGATATTGTTGTAGCTCAGCTCCTTGCCCTGCAGCTGCCGGGCACTGACGACGCCCGGCCGCACCTCCGGCGTGCGGTAGAGCGCCGCCTGCTGGTGCGGGTTCTCGCCATAGCGCAGGGTGAACAGCCGCCGGCCGGAGAGAGACAGCGTATCGGGGAAGGTCTCGCCCGCCTGGCCGGCGAACCAGCCCGCTATGGCGGAGTCGTAGGCCGCCGTACGGGCGAAGGCCGCCGCCGCCAGCCGCTCCCGCAATGCCGCAGAGGTGGCGCCGTCATGCGCCGTCATGTCGGCGACAACCGCGTCGTACTGGCCCGGCGCCGTCACCACGGTGACGAAGGCATGGTTCTTGGCCGCGGCGCGGATCATCGCCACGCCGCCGATATCGATGTTCTCGATCGCCGTGACCGGATCGGCACCGCCCGCCACCACGTCTTCGAAGGGATAGAGGCTGCCGACCAGCAGGTCGATCGGCGCGATGGAATAATCGGTCATCGCCTCGCGATGCTCGTCGCTGTCGCGCCGCGCCAGCAGGCCGCCATGGATCTTCGGGTGCAGCGTCTTGACCCGGCCGTCCATGATCTCCGGAAAGCCCGTATAGTCGGAGACCTCGCGCACCGCGACGCCGGCCTCCGCCAGCGCGCGGGCCGAGCCGCCGGTCGACAGGATTTCGACGCCGCGCTCCCCCAGGAACCGGCCGAATTCGACGATCCCGGTCTTGTCGGCCACGGAGATCAGGGCGCGTCGGATAGGCGTGGCGGCGGTCGGCATGGCGGCGGCTCCTCTTTTCGGCTTGGTGTTTGGCGATGGACGCAGGCGGATTGCCGGCCGCCATTTAACGGCCTTTGTCCGGGCTTGTCGAACCCGGACAGCCGCACCGGCCGAACGAGACGGGCCGGGATCAGGGCTGGAGAGATCAGGGCTGGAGATAGGGGGCCAGGGCGATGCTGCCGATCACCAGGCCGACCACGCCGATGACCGTGCTGACGACGATGCCGACCACCGTCGCCGTCCGGGGCCGCTCGCCCATCTGAACAGTCAACGTCGTCACACCCTTGGCCAGTTCCGACACATTGTGCTCCACGAACAGAAGGCGCCTGTCGAGCCGCTTCTCCGTCTCTTCAATGCGCAGCTCGAGGCGCTTCTCCATTTCCTCGAAGCGCTGGTCAATTCGCTTTTCCAAACCCGTCAGCCGCTCGTCCATACGCGCGATCTGCGGCAGCAGCTGATCGCGGATCAGGCTTTCCAGGCGGCTTTCGGTATCGACGGCGGCCATGGGCGTCTTTCCCTTCTCCCGTCAATTTCGGCTGTTGCGGCGGTTTTGGCAAAGAAAACCGGTCCCTCAGTCCTCACTGCCGGCTTCCGGGCCAAAGCCGCCGGGAGCGGCCGGCCCGGCGCTATGACACGCGCCGGGATCAGGGCTGGAGATAGGGGGCCAGGGCGATGCTGCCGATCACCAGGCCGACCACGCCGATGACCGTGCTGACGACGATGCCGACCACCGTCGCCGTCCGGGGCCGCTCGCCCATCTGAACGGTCAAGGTCGTGACAGCCTTGGCCAGCTCAGCCATATTCGTTTCGACAACGGCAAGGCGCCTGTCCATTGCGTTGTCACGATCTTCAGAGCCCTTTTCAGTGCCCTTGATCTGCTGATAAAGGCGCTTTTCCGTCTCCTCGATCTTCTGGTTAAGACGCTTCTCGGTCTCCGCAAGCTGCTGTGTAGACCGCTTCTCGGTCTCCTCGATCTTCTGGTCAAGGCGCTTCTCGGTCTGCGCGAGGTGCTGTGCAAACCGCTTCTCGGTCTCCTCGATCTTCTGGTCCAGGCGCTTCTCGGTCTCCGCTAATGTCTGCTCCAGCTGCTTCTCGGTCTCCTCCATCCGAAGCTCAAGGCGCTTGCCGATTTCTTCGAAGCGCTGGTCGACGCGCTTTTCGAACGCCGCCTGGCGCTCGTCCATGCGCGCGAGCTGCGGCAGCAGCTGATCGCGGATCAGGCTTTCCAGACGGCTTTCGGTATCGACGGCGGCCATGGGCGTCTTTCCCTTTCCCCCCTTTCCCCGTCAATTTCGGCTGTGGCGGCGGTTTTGGCAAAGAAAACCGGTCGCTCAGCCCTCACTGCCGGCTTCGGGGCCGAGGCCGAGGGCGGATCCAAGGAACCCGCGTTTCAGCGACCAGGTCAGTCGTGCGGTCTCCTGCCGGTCCGACGCGCCGGAGAGGACCAGTTGCGCCGTCCGGCGGTGCTGCGTGCCGCTGCCGACATAGACGCTCTCCGCGACGGCGACCGGACCGCTTTCCGAGCGGAAGACCCAGCCACCGCCGCTGGCCAGGCGCAGGCCGACGGCTGTCCCTTGCGCATCCGGCGTCGCCGTCACATCGGGGTGGAGGTGAAAGCGGGCCGCAAAGCCGACCGTCTCGCCATCCGGCCGCCCCGTCGGGATCAGCAGATCCTCCCCCCGGATCTCGCCGCCGTCCTGGCTGATCCACAGGCTGCGCTCGTGCCGCAGGCCGAAGAGACGGCCGTAGAAATCATGGCTGGCCTCGATATGCACGCCGTCGGCCTCGGCGACGCGGGAGATGGTGACGCGGCCGGGCCGCCCGGCAAAGCCGCCTTCCGGCCGGATGGGCAGGGCATTGGTCTCACCGACGGTCACCGTCGAATGCGCCGCCGTGCCGCGCAGGGCGGCGTGCCAGGATCCGGTGCCGTCCGCCTCGGCGCCGTCGGGATAGGGCCAGGCGCCGCAATTGACGACCAGCCGCTCGCGGCCGTCCGACATCTCCAGGCTCAGCGGCCCGGCATGGCCGTCACGGTCGTGGCCGAGCGGCGGCGGTGCGCCGACATCCATCAGCAGCAGCGTCCGGCCGGCCAGCACCCGCTGATAACCGAGCCGCCCGGCCGATTTCAGCGGTTTTCCTCCGGCACCGGTCTGCGACAGGACCGCCTCGATCAGCGCCGGATCGCCTTCCTGGCTGCCGTTGAACAGGGCCAGCCGGCCATCGCCATGGCGCAGCAGGCGCAGACCGGGCACCAGGCGGTCGATGCCGTCGCGCAGCAGGTCCATGGCGGGCGACACCGCCTCGTCTTCGACCCCGATCGCCGACTGCGCCATGTTCAAGGCCGCGCGCAGATCGGCAAGATCGCGCAGCACCAGCAGCAGCATTGCCGGGTTGCGGCCGAAGGCGCCGCCATCGCCGGACAGCTGCTCGGGCAGGTCGCGCCGCAGCCGGGCGAGGCCGGCGCTCAGCCGGTCCTCGTGCCCCGGCAGCGCCAGGGCGCCGACGACCAGCCCTTTCACCGCCGCGATCAGCTCCGGTCCCGGCCGTGCATCGGCAAGGGTCCGCGACAAGTGTCGGGTCTGGCGGGACAGGCTGGCAAACACGTCCTCGCGAAAACCGTCATCGGCGCTGAGGCAGAAGAAATCGTGCAGCGCAATCCAATTGGCGATCCGCCGCCCCAGCACGTCGGGCCGCCAATAGACCGGGTGCCAGCGGTCGCAGGTCTCCAGCCACTCGTCGACGCGCTGCCGCGCCGTGCGCCTAGCGTCATCGCCGCCCGCCGCCCGCAGATCGCGCAGCCAGGCGAAACCTCCGAGGTCCGCCTGCGCGTCCGCGCCAAGCGCCGGGTCGCCGAAGACCGGGGCCTCGGGTCCGCGCGGCTCGACCACGCCGCCGAACCGCCCGGCCACGATCTCCGCGCCATGCCCGGCATCGCCCGGCCAGGGATCGGGCGGCACCAGCCGCAGCGCCCGGATGCGCGGGGTCCGCAGCGTCCAGCCATAGAGCCCGCTGGCAAACAAGGCGCGACGCAGGCGGGCGCCCAGAGTCGGAACCGCAAAAGCACGGTCGCCCATGCCGTCAGCCTCCCGCAATCCGGGAGGGCGTGAGGATGCCGCCCATCCAATCGTGAAAGACAGTGCGCCGCATGATCGACCGTGCCCGACCGGCCCCGTTTCCTGAGCCGGCTTAGCAAGTCAGGACGATCGCCGCAACCGACTGATATGGAAGCCATCCAGGCCGCCCCAGGCGGCGGCGTGGCAGGGGAGGCTGCGGATATCGCCGGCGGGGGTGAGAATGTCGTCGAAGCCCCCGACCTCGTCCGGCCGGACCGGCGCGCGCCGGACATCCGGCGCCGCGGCCAGGGCATGGGCAATCTGCGCCTCGCCCTCTTCCGGCTGCAGCGAGCAGGTGCACCAGACCAGCACGCCGCCCGGGGCGAGCAGGTCCAGCGCCCGGGCCAGCAGCCGGCCCTGCAGATCGGCCATGCGGGCGACGTCGGCCGGGCCCTTGAGGCGCTGGATGTCCGGATGGCGGCGGATCGTGCCGGTGGCGGTGCAGGGCGCATCCAGCAGCACCGCCGCAAAGCGTTCGCCCGGCTCCCACGCCTCGACATCGGCGGCGACCACGTCCACGGACAGATGGAGGCGCTCGAGATTCTCGCGCAGCCGGTCGCAACGCCGCGGCGAGCGGTCGACCGCCGTCACCAGCGCCCCGGACGCCGCCAGTTGGGCCGTCTTGCCGCCCGGCGCAGCGCAGAGATCCGCGACCCGCCGGCCATGAACATCGCCCAGCAGCCGGGCCGGCAGGGCGGAGGCGGCATCCTGCACCCACCAGGCCCCCTCGTCATAGCCCGGCAGCGCCGAGACCGGTCCGCCGACCGGCCGCCGCAGGGAGCCGGTGGGCAGGACCGTCGCGCCCAGGCGCGCCGCCCAGCCCTCCGGATCGGCGCGGACGCTGATGTCGAGCGGCGGCTCGTCGAGATGGGCCGCGGCGATCGCCCGCGCCGTGTCCTCGCCATAGGCCCCGGCCCAGCCTTGCCAGAGCCAGTCCGGCGTGTTGAGGCGCGGAGCGTCCTGTCCCTCGAGCACCGTCGCACCGTCGGCCGCCACCCGCCGCAGCACGGCATTGACGAGCTTCTTGTAGGCCCCCTGCCCGACCGCGCCGGTCAGCGCCACCATGGTGTCGACGGCAGCGTGCGCCGGGGTTCCAAGGAACAGGATTTGCGCGAGGCCGAGGCGCAGGATATCGCGCACGGTGGTCGCGCGGCGCGGCAGGCCGCGGCTGAGCCGGGTGCGGATGACCGCGTCGAGCTGGCCCAGCCGCCGCAGCACGGTGGCCGCCAGCAGCCGGGCGAAGGCCCGGTCGCGCGGGTCGAGGATCCCGAAAGCCGGGTCCTCCAGCGCCTCGTCGAGCGGCCGCTTGCGCGCCAGCACGGCCCGCAACACGTCCAGCGCCGCCTGCCGCGCCGCCAGCCCGGCGCCAGGCGGTGGCTTTATGCCGGCCGACAGTGCCCCGTCCGTCAAGATGCGGCCGAGCCCGCCAGATCCTCGAGGATCGGGCAGTCCGGGCGGGCGTCGCCGTGGCAGCGCTCGATGAGGTCGAGCAGGGTCGCCCGCATGCTCTCCAGCTCGGCGATCTTGCGGTCGATCTCGGCGACGCGGGAGCGCGCCAGGGCCTTGACGTCGGCACTGGCGCGCTGCCGGTCGCGATAGAGCGACAGCAGGCCGCGGCAATCCTCGACCGAGAAGCCAAGGCTGCGGGCCCGCTTGAGGAAGCGCAGCACCGCCACGTCCTCCTCCGCATAGTCGCGGTAATTGTTGCCGCGCCGGCTGGCCGGGGCGACCAGCCCGATATCCTCGTAATAGCGGATGGTCTTGGCCGGCACGCCCGATTGTGCCGCCGCCTGGCCGATATTCATGCGATCGCCCGTTCCGGCTGTTCCTGCTGTCCGCGGTCCCTGACGCCTGCCGCCCGTTCGATTTGGGGGCGCCAGCGCCGCAGCAAAAGCGCATTGCTCACCACGCTGACGCTGCTGAGCGCCATGGCGGCCCCGGCCACCGCCGGGTTGAGCAGGCCGAGCGCCGCCACCGGCAGGGCGATGACGTTGTAGGCGAAGGCCCAGAACAGGTTCTGCCAGATCTTCGTCCAGGTCGCCCGGGCGACGTTCAGCGCCTCCCCGGTCAGGCGCGGGTCGGGCCGCATCAGCGTGATCTTGGCCGTCTCCATGGCCACGTCGGTGCCCGAACCCATGGCCATGCCGACATCGGCCGCCGCCAGGGCGGGCGCGTCGTTGATGCCGTCGCCGACCATGGCAACGACCCGGCCCTCGTCCTGCAGACGGGCGATCGCGTCCGCCTTCCCCTCCGGCCTGACCGGCGCCATGACCGTCGCTATGCCGACCTGGTCGGCGATGGTCCGGGCCATGGCTTCTGTATCGCCGGAGAGCAGCACCGTCTCGATGCCGCGGGCGCGCAGGGCCGCCACCGCCGAGGCCGAGGCCGGACGCACCGGATCGGCGACGGCGATCAAGCCGGCGATGCGGCCGTCGACGGCCACCCACATCACCGCCAGGCCGCGGTCCTGCCAGTCGGCCGCCACCGGCTCCACCGACCCGCTGTCGACGCCCTCCTCGGCCATGAAATCGGCGCTGCCGATCGCCACCGGCCGGCCGTCCACCGTCCCGGTCACGCCGAGGCCGGTGACGGCGCGGAATCCGTCGACCGGCTGCAGGGCGAGGTCGCGCTCGCGCGCCGCCGCGACCACGGCCCGGGCCAGCGGATGCTCGCTCGCCTGCTGGGCGGAGGCGGCCAGCCGCAGCAGCGCCGTCTCGTCGCCGACGACGGCATGGCTGTCGACCAGCCGCGGCCGGCCCTCGGTCAGGGTGCCGGTCTTGTCGAAGACGACCGTGTCGACGCGGTGGGCACGCTCCAGCGTCTCGATATCGCGGATAAGAATGCCGGCGCGCGCCGCCGCGCCGGTGCCGGCGACCAGGGCGGAGGGAGTCGCCAGGCCGAGCGCACAGGGGCAGGCGATGACCAGCACCGAGACGCCGGCAACCAGCGCCGTTTCCACCCCAAAGCCGGCCAGCAGCCAGGCGAGCGCCGCCACAGCGGCGATGGCCAGGACCGTCGGCACGAAGATCGCACTGACCCGGTCGACCAGCCGCTGCACCGGCGCCTGGCCCGCCTGCGCGGCCTCGACCAACGCCACGATGCGCGACAGGGTGGAGTCGGCGCCGACTGCCGTCGCCTCGACCCGCAAAAAGCCGGGACCGTTGACGGCGCCGCCGGTGACGGCCTCGCCGGGCCGCCGCGTGACCGGCAGGCTCTCGCCGGTGATCAGCGACTCGTCGATATCGCTTTCGCCCTCCAGAATCCGGCCGTCGACGGGGATGCGTTCGCCCGGGCGCACCAGCACCGTCTCACCGCCCTGGACCTGCCCGACCGGCACCCGCCGCTCTTCGCCGTCGCGCAGCACCGTGGCCTCGTCGGGCCGGAGCGCCATCAGCGCCCGCAGCGCCGCCGTGGTGCCCTGCTTGGCCCGCGCCTCCAGCCATTTGCCGAGGAGGACCAGAGTGATCACCATCACCGAGGCCTCGAAATACAGCTGCCCGGCCGCGGCATGGCCCTGGCTCAGCACCAGAACGAGGCTGTACAGGAACGCGGCGCTGGTGCCGAGCGCCACCAGCGTGTCCATGGTGCCGGTGCCCTGTTTCGCCGCCTGCCAGGCGCCCTGATAGAACCGCCAGCCGAGCCAGAACTGCACCGGCGCCGCCAAGGCGAGCTCGGCCCAGACCGGCATGTGCCAGCCCAGGCCCAGCGCCATGGCCAGCATCTGCGCCAGAAACGGCAGGGCCAGGACGGCGGCAATGGCCATGTGCCGCCGCTCGCGCTGCCCCACCGGCTGGCCGGCCGCATCGGAGTCCTCGCCGGCGGCGGCCGAACCGGTCTCGTCGGGGAAATGCGCGGTGAAGCCGGCGCGGTCGACCGCCGCGCCCAATGCGCCGGGATCGACGGAATCGGGATCGGCCACCACCTCAGCAC
Organism: Alphaproteobacteria bacterium; assembly: GCA_009909005.1. Lineage (GTDB taxonomy): Bacteria > Pseudomonadota > Alphaproteobacteria > DSM-16000 > Inquilinaceae > JAAAOG01. The sequence goes on from JAAAOG010000090.1 coordinate 41,110, forward strand.
GCTCGGTCGCAAGGTTCACCCTGGCGTCGCGGACGCCGGGCACCCGCGCCAGCTGCGCCTGCAGCCGGCTGGCGCAGGACCCGCAGACCATCCCGCTCACCGCAAAGCGATGTGTCGTGGTGTCGGGCGACCGCGACCCGCCCTGCGCCTCGTCCGCCGTCAGGACCGCCGCATCATCCATGATGCCCTCCGCATTCCCGGTTGTCCCATATCCGCCGATATGGGGTTTCCAGCAACTGGAAGGTCAAGAGGACCGGACCACCGCGCCCAGTTGGATATTCGCACGTCCAAACAAAAAAATTTCACCACCAAATCACAAAAACACAAAACAATTTGTGTTTGACAAGCCAGCTGAGGACAAAATATGTGGTTTGGTGTCTTAGGCATCGTAGGGTGAGCTTTGCGAACCCCAACTTTGGCCACATCAGAACGAAATTATGTTGGGGTTCGCTTCGCTCACCGCCAACCTACCACAACTGTTTTCACTGCAAGACATCGTAGGTTGGGGTGAGCTTTGCGAACCCCAACTTTGGCCACATCAGCACGAAATTATGTTGGGGTTCGCTTCGCTCACCGCCAACCTACCACAACTGTTTTCACTGCAAGGCATCGTAGGTTGGGGTGAGCTTTGCGAACCCCAACTTTTGGCCACATCAGCACGAAATTATGTTGGGGTTCGCTTCGCTCACCGCCAACCTACCACAACTGTTTTCACTGTCCGCTTTGCAGCTTTTGAATCCCAACATACTGCTTCATTCGCCGACCACGGTTTCAAGGGCTGAGGGGTCCCTGCCGCCCGCCCAGGCGGCCGGATAGGTCCCGATCCGGGCATGATGATGGAAGGTCGAATGTGGCCATTCCCAGACCTCCGAGACGAGCCCGTGCTTTACCGGATTGAAGTGGATGTAATCGAAGTGGCGGGCGAAATCCTCCTCGTCTCGGAGCCGATGTTCCCAAAAGCGTCTCTGCCAAATGGAGCGCTCGCCCTTGGACAGGCGAGACGACGTCTGGCAAGGCTCGCCAGAAAAGTGGAACCCACGGCTGAAACCCGACTTGATGAGCGACCAGCGGACTGAATAGTCCGCATCGCCCTCCGGCATGGTCCAAATGGCGTGCATGTGATCCGGCAAACTCACCCAGGCCTCTATTTGGAAGGGATAAGCCCCGCGGACTTGCCGGACGACTTGGCGGAGCAGATCGACGGCTCCGGTCTGAGCAAAAACCCGGCGACGCTGATGCGTCACGGCGGTGAAGAAAAAGCAGCCGCCCGGTGTGCGGTCGCGTCTGTAACGCATGATTCTGGTCGCATGTCGGGATGTTGGGGTTCGCTTCGCTCACCGCCAACCTACCGCAAGATACTGGCCCGTCACGACGGGCGCTGCACCCGTACTTAACCATGTCCGGATGTTGGGGTTCGCTTCGCTCACCGCCAACCTACCGCAAGATACTGACCCGTCACGACGGGCGCTGTACCAGTAGCTAAGCTGTTTTCAGCACCGCTGCACCATGAACGCGGCCGTCGCGTAGGGCTGACAGCGCCTCATTGGCCTTTTCCAGCGGCCAGGGCTCGACCGTGGTGCGTACGGGCACCTTTGGGGCAAGGGCGAGGAACTCCTCCCCGTCCGCGCGGGTGAGATTGGCGACCGAGACGATCTCCCGCTCCATCCAGAGGATGTCGTAGGGGAAGCTGGGGATGTCGCTCATGTGGATGCCGGCGCAGACGACCCGCCCGGCCGGCCGGACCGCGCGCAGCGCCGCCGGCACCAAAGCGCCCACCGGGGCGAAAAGGATGGCCGCATCCAGCGGCTCGGGCGGCGATGCGTCCGACGGCCCGGCCCAGACGGCGCCGAGGCTGCGGGCGAAATCCTGCGCTGCCGTGTCGCCGGGCCGGGTGAAGGCATAGAGCGCCCGGCCCTGCCAGGCGGCGACCTGGGCGACGATATGCGCCGCCGCACCGAACCCATAGAGCCCCAGCCGCGCCGCCTCGCCCGCCTTGCGGAGCGCGCGATAGCCGATCAGGCCGGCGCAGAGCAGCGGTGCCGCCTCGATGTCCGTATAGTCGCCGTGGATCGGAAAGGCGTAGCGCTGGTCGACCCGGACATGGTCGGCATAACCGCCGTCGATCTGGTAGCCGGTGAAGCGGGCATCTGGACAAAGGTTCTCTCGGCCGGACCGGCAATACAAGCAGTCGCCGCAGGTCCAGCCCAGCCAGGGCACCCCGACCCGCTCGCCCGGTGCGAAGCGATCGACCTCCGAGCCCAGCGCCGCCACCCGCCCGACCACCTCGTGCCCCGGCACTATCGGCAGGCGGGGCTCGGTCAGCTCGCCGTCGACAACATGCAAGTCGGTGCGGCAGACGCCGCACGCACTCACCTTGACGATGATCTCGCCTGCCCCGGGCTCCGGCACCGCATGGTGCTCGAGACGCAACGGCCGCCCGGCCGCCGCCAGCACCATCGCCCGGGAGCCCGCCATGTCAGGGCCGGCCGGGTTAGGCGCCATCAGTCCCGGTCTTTAAGTTCTTATGCTGACGCGGAATGACCACACGCGCATTGTCCGGAATGTCGGTGTTCGTGCCGTCCTCCACAGCCATGGCCTCAATCTCATCTTCCGTGAATCGATCGATCGCATTCAAGTCTGTCCGGCTTTCAGACTTTCGCCAGACACCGTCACCGCGATTCACATAAAGAATCCCGTCGACAACCTTAGCAATCGTCAGCCGCTCTGGCTCGCTCATAACCCTCGACCTCGTTTTTCCGCGCCGGCCTCATTGAGATAATCCGACGCCGGTCACCCCGATCGACGTATATGATGGTAATATATCGTCCCTTAAGCACGCCCACGGCGGCTCTTCGAGCCTCTCCCTGTCTGGGCGCATCCCATTCCAGGGTAAAGGATTCGAACACGGACTTCGCATCCTCAAAATCGAGTTCGCGGTCTGCAATTGTCTGCAGCCGCTTTTTTTCATCCCACTCGAACTCCATGAAACCCGGACGGATCCTGAGGGGCGCTACCGTTCACCGAAAAACCTACACCACCGCGTCGCCGAGGCCGTGTTTTTCGAGGAGGGTGCGCTGGCGTTCGGCCATGCGGTCGGCCTCGAAATCGGCCGACACCTCCTC
>JAAAOG010000039.1 GCA_009909005.1 Alphaproteobacteria bacterium
GATCTTCAAGGCGGTCGGACTGCGCCCGAACGGGACCCTGTGCTCGGCGGCATCGCAAGCGGCTCTCTGGTATTTGCAGCGGCGCCAGCGTTCGCTGGAGCGGCGGACGGCAGCATAGCCTGCCGCGCCGTCAGGCGGCGACGCCCCCGGATCGCACCGGGTGCCGCACCGCGTGCCGGTCCGTTATCGCCCGGATGATGTGGCGGCTTGACGTAACATTTTTGCCGTTTTTTGATGCGAGGGAACAGGATCGACAGGTGCCGCGGGCGATGGCGTGGCCGGCACGGCTCTCTGCATTGTCCGCCTGCCTGTCGCGTCTTAAACTTGTTCCAATCAGGGAATAATGGACTGTCACGCGGGCTATGGCCGGTTTGGTCCCGCCTGTCGTCCGGTCCCAGCGGGACCGGGAAGTCCGGGTGAGGAACGCCATGGCGCATGAGGTGCTTGTCGTCGACGACGAAGCGGATATCCGGCTTTTGATCTGCGGTCTGCTCGGCGACGAGGGATACCGCACGCGCGAGGCTGCCGACGCGGCCGGCGCGCTGGCCGGCCTTCGCGAACGGCAGCCCAACCTGATCATTCTCGACGTCTGGTTGCAGGGCAGCCATCTCGACGGGTTGCAGCTGCTGGATGAGATCCGGCGCGATTATCCCAGCGTTCCCGTCGTCATGATCAGCGGCCACGGCACGATCGAAATGGCGGTGTCGGCGATCAAGCGTGGGGCGTACGACTTCATCGAAAAGCCGTTCAAGGCCGACCGCCTGCTGCTGATGATCGAGCGGGCGATCGAAGCGGCGCGGCTGCGGCAGGAGAACGAGGAACTCCGCCAGCGGGCCGGCGGCGATGCGGTCCTGATCGGCCAGTCCGCCGCCATGGTGCATGTGCGCCAGCAGATCGAACGTGTGGCGCCGACCGGCAGCCGGGTGCTGATCACCGGTGCGCCGGGGACGGGCAAGGAGGTTGTGGCCCGCCAGCTGCACGCCCAGTCGCGCCGGGCCGAGGGGCCCTTCGTCATCCTCAGCTGTGCGGCCATGCATCCCGACCGGCTGGAGGACGAGTTGTTCGGCATCGAGCCGGGGCCGGCCAACGGTCCGTCCCGCGGCAAGATCGGCACGCTCGAACGGGCGCATGGCGGCACCCTCCTGCTTGATGAAGTCGGCGATATGCCGCTGCCCACCCAGGGCAAGATTCTGCGCATGCTGCAGGAACAGAGCTTTACCCGGGTCGGCGGTACGGGGGTCGTCGAGGTCGACGTGCGGGTGCTGGCCTCGTCCAACCGGGACCTGCCGACCGAGATCGAGCAGGGGCGCTTTCGCCAGGACCTGTATTACCGGCTGAATGTCGTGCCGATCCGGGTGCCCTCCCTGGTCGAAAGGCTGGAGGACATCCCGCCGCTCGCCCGGCATTTCATGGCCCGGTCGGCCGAGGCCCAGGGCCTGGCCCGGCGCGAGATCGGCGATGATGCCATGGCAGCGCTGCAGTCCTATAGCTGGCCGGGCAATGTCCGCCAGCTGCGCAATGTCGTCGACTGGCTGCTGATCATGGCCGGGGGCGAGGGTGACCAGCCGATCCGGGCCGACATGCTGCCGCCGGAGATCGGGGCCATTGCCCCGGCGGTGCTGAAATGGGACAAGGGCGGGGAGATCATGGGGCTGCCCTTGCGTGATGCGCGCGAGCTGTTCGAGCGCGAGTATCTTCTTGCGCAGGTGACGCGTTTCGGCGGCAATATCTCCCGCACCGCGGAGTTCGTCGGTATGGAGCGCTCGGCCCTGCACCGCAAGCTGAAGAGCCTCGGCGTCCACAGCGGCGAGCGGCCGCAGAAGTCCGAATAGAAGTCCGGGCCGGATAAGAGGCCATGAAAGTCATTATCTGCGGCGCCGGCCAGGTGGGATCCAACATCGCCCGCTATCTGGCGACCGAAAACAACCACGTCACCATGATCGACCAGTCGCCGGAGCTGATCCAGCGCCTGTCCGACCGGCTGGACGTGCAGGCGATGGTCGGCCACGCCTCCAGCCCGCCGATCCTGGAGCAGGCCGGGGCGGCGGATGCCGATATGATCATCGCCGTCACCCAGTCCGACGAAGTGAATATGGTCGCCTGCCAGGTTGCGCACTCGCTGTTCAACGTGCCGACCAAGATCGCCCGCATCCGCCACCAGACCTATCTCAACCCGATGTGGGCCGACCTGTTCAGCCGGGACAACCTGCCGATCGATGTCATCATCTCGCCGGAGATCGAGGTGGCGCGGGCGATCGGACGGCGGCTGGATGTCCCCGGCGCCTTCGACATGTTCCCGCTTGCCGACGGCAAGGTGCGGGTCATCGGCGTCATCTGTGCCGAGGACTGCCCGATCATCAACACGCCGCTGCGGCAGCTGACCGGCCTGTTCCCGGACCTCAACATCGAGGTCGTGGCGATCATCCGCAATGACCGGCAGATCATTCCCGACAGCGAGGATCGCATGCTGCCGGGCGACGAGGTCTATTTCGTCGCCGATTCCCGCCATTTGAGCCGCGCCATGGCCGCTTTCGGCCATGAGGAGCCGGCGGCGCGGCGCATCGTCATCGTCGGCGGCGGCCATATCGGGCTCTGCCTGGCAGAGGATATCGAGGCCAACCATCCCGGCGTCAGCACCCGGGTGATCGAAATGAACGGCGAGCGGGCGCGCAAGATCGCCCGGCAGCTGAACCGCGCGACGGTGCTGCATGGCGACGGGCTGGACCCGGAGATGCTCGACGAGGCCAATGTCTCCTCGGCCGAGACGATCGTCGTCGTCACCAATGTCGACGAGGTGAACATCCTCGTCTCGCTGCTGGCCAAGCGCCGCGGCTGCCAGCGCGCCGTCACGCTCCTCAACAAGACCACCTATGCCCCCCTGGTCGGGCCGCTCGGCATCGATGCCGTGGTCAACCCGCGGGCGATCACCGCGTCGACCGTCCTGCAGCATGTGCGGCGCGGGCGCATCCGCTCGGTGCATTCGCTGAAGGACGGCTTTGCCGAAGTGATCGAGGCCGAGGCGATGGAGACCTCCGCCCTGCTCAACACCCCGATCAAGGATGTGCGGCTGCCGGCCCATGTGCTGATCGGCGCGCTGGTGCGCGGCAATGAGGTGATTATCGGCCGGCCCAACACCATCATCAAACCGCATGACCGGGTGATCCTGCTGGCGGCCGCCTCGGCCGTGAAAAAGGTCGAACGGCTCTTCGCCGTCCGGCTGGAATTCTTCTGATGCCGACGCCCGCCGGGGTCCGGCCGGGGCGGCGCCACGCGACAACGACAAGACGAGGCTTCTCGAATGCCGCGCACCGCTTACGTCAACGGCCGCTTTCTTCCCCATAACCGGGCCACGGTCCATATCGAGGATCGCGGGTTCCAGTTTGCCGACGGCGTCTATGAGGTCGTGACCGTGCATGGCGGCCGGCTGGTGGACGAGGCCGGGCATATCGACCGGCTGGGGCGGTCCCTCGGCGAACTCGCCATGGCATGGCCGACCAGCCGGCGGGTTCTCGGCCTGCTGATGCGCGAACTGATTCGCCGGAACCAGGTTCACAACGGACTGTTGTACCTGCAAGTGACCCGGGGTGTGGCGCCGCGCGATTTCAAGTTCCCGAAGGGCGCCCGACCGACCCTCGTGATGACCGTCCGCCGGGCGAATCTGTCGCCCACCCGCCTGATCGAAGCCGGAGTTTCGGTGATCACCGTGCCGGACATCCGCTGGAAGCGCCGGGACATCAAGTCGGTGGCGCTGCTTCCGCAGGTGCTCGGCAAGCAGAAGGCAGTCGAGGATGGGGCCTATGAGGCCTGGATGGTCGAGGAGGACGGGCTGGTCACTGAGGGCACATCCTCGAATGCCTGGATCGTCACGGCGGACAACCAGCTGGTGACCCGGCAGGCCACCACCTCGATCCTGCGCGGCGTCACCCGCCAGGCGATTATCCGCATTGCCCGAGAGGAGGGCGTCAGCTTTGCCGAACGATCCTTCACGGCGCAAGAGGCCTATGCGGCACGGGAGGCTTTTCTGACCAGCGCCTCCAACTATGTCATGCCGGTGTCCCGGATCGACGGAAAGCCGGTCGGGGACGGCAGGCCCGGGCGGCTCACCCGGCGCCTGCGCGATCTCTATGTCGCCTTCGCAGCGGGACAGCCGGACATCGAATAGGACGGAACGCAAAGTCGCCCGGCGGTTTTCTCCAACCCGAACTTCCGGGTCGGTCTCGACGGGGAATACCCATTGTTGAGGAAGTGCTTTTGCCGGCCCTTTGGCTGCAATTCCGGGCCGGGGCAACAGCGACAATGTCCCGGGCGGGTGTCGAGACCGGAATCTCGTCCTGGCGCAATTTCCTTTTGCCGGATCCGACATTATCGGAGGACGCAATCACACGATCGTTCTCTTGGTAGGCCGGGATCGCGATACCATATCGCTTCAGGGATGAGGCCCGCGTCAGTGCCGAGCCGGTTGCCAAGGCTCCAAAAAAACAGAAAGTGGGACGATTAGAATGACGGAGAAGAGCCAGAACGTCCAGGACGTCTTTTTGAATCATATCCGGAAAAACAAGACTCCGGTGACGATATTTCTTGTGAACGGGGTCAAGCTGCAAGGCATCGTGACCTGGTTCGATAACTTCTCTGTTCTTTTGCGCCGGGATGCGCATTCGCAACTGGTGTATAAGCACGCGATTTCCACTGTTATGCCGGCTCATCCGATTCAGCTTTTCGAGCCGACGAAGGACGAGGCGTGATCGAAACAGTCAATTCGCTGATCGAGACCGAACCGGCCGACGCCGCGGAACGGCGCGCGCCGGTGCCCGGCACGGCCGTCGTCGTCCACCCGGTGCGACCCGATGCCGGGCCGCGCGAGCGGGCTCCCGAGGCCTCGCTGGAAGAGGCGGTTGGCCTTGCTCAGGCTATTGCGCTCGACGTCGTGCAGGCCGAATGCCTGCGCATCAACCGGCCGCATCCCGCCACCCTGTTCGCCGGCGGGGCGCTGGAAGCCCTGATGGCCGCGGCCGTGGCGCTGGCACCGGAAGTGGTGGTCGTGGACGGCCCGCTCACACCGGTGCAGCAGCGCAATCTCGAGCGCAAATTGCAGGCCAAGGTGATCGACCGGACCGGGCTGATCCTGGAGATCTTCGGCGAACGCGCCCGCACCCGCGAGGGCCAGCTGCAGGTCGAACTCGCCCATCTCTCCTATCAGCGCTCCCGTCTCGTCCGCTCCTGGACCCACCTGGAACGCCAGCGCGGCGGCGCCGGGTTCATGGGCGGTCCGGGCGAGCGGCAGATCGAACTCGATCGCCGTATCATCGAAGACCGCATTACCCATCTCCGCCGCGAACTGGCCGAAGTGCGGCGCACCCGCTCGCTGCACCGGCAGTCGCGCGAACGGGTGCCCTTCCCGGTCGTCGCCTTAGTCGGCTACACCAATGCCGGCAAGTCGACCCTGTTCAACCGGCTGACCCGGGCCGACGCCCTCGTCAAGGATCAGCTCTTCGCGACCCTCGACCCGGCGATGCGGGCGGTCGATCTCGGCCGCGGGCCGGGCAGCCACCGCAAGATCATCCTGTCCGATACGGTCGGCTTCATCTCCGACCTGCCGACCATGCTGGTCGAGGCCTTCCGCGCCACGCTGGAAGAGGTGCAGGCGGCCGATCTGATCCTGCATGTTCGCGACATCGCCCATCCCGACAGCGCCACCCAGCGCAGCGATGTCAATGCGGTGCTGGCGGAGCTGGGCATCGACGTGCGCAGCGACCCGCGGGTGCTGGAGGTGCTCAACAAGGTCGATCTGCTCGACGCCGAGGCGGCCGAAGCGGTGCATGACCGCGCCGGCCGGGCCGATGGCGGCGTGCCGGTCTCCGCGCTCACCGGCGATGGCTGTGATGCATTGCTGGCGCGCATGGCCGAGAGGCTGGGGGCGGACCGGGCGACTCTCGACGTCGCCGTCGATCTGACGGACGGGGAGTCGATCGCCTGGCTTTACCGTCATGGCGATGTGCTGGACCGGCACGATGATGCGGAGCACGCGCATCTCCGCGTCAGCCTCCACCCCGTTGACCAGGGCCGGCTGACCGCGCGGCTGGGCGACCGGGTGCGCCTGGAAGCCCCCGACGAGCGGATGGGCGCCGACGACGGCGCGGCGACGCTCTAGGCGTGCCGGATCGCCGCGACGGGCGGCCGGCGCATTGGCACTCACGCTCATCGAGTGCTACTATCGGGGTTGCGTTATCTGCCGGCCTGCCGATATCAGGGCAGGGACAAAGCCACTGACCGCGAAAGAGATGGAGGAGGAGCCGATGAGTCTCCGGCCGTTGCACGACCGCGTTCTGGTCAAACCGATCCATCAGGACGAAAAGACCACGGGCGGCATTATCATCCCGGACACGGCCAAGGAGCGGCCGATGAAGGGCGAAGTGGTTGCTGTCGGCCCAGGGGCGCGCAGCGAGGACGGGAAGCTGAATCCGCTCGACGTCAAGATCGGCGATACCGTGCTCTACGGCAAATGGTCGGGCACGGAGGTCAAGATCGACGGCGAGGACTTCCTGATCATGCGCGAGTCCGACGTTATGGGGCTGATCGACTGATCGTCCGGCGTCGACAACGAGACCGGCTCGGAACGACGAACCGAAGAAAAGGAGATAACGACCATGGCTGCCAAGGATGTCCGCTTCGGCTTCGACGCCCGCGACCGTATGTTGCGCGGCGTCGACATGCTGGCCGATGCGGTGAAGGTCACGCTCGGGCCCAAGGGCCGCAATGTGCTGCTCGACAAGAGCTTCGGCGCGCCGCGCGTCACCAAGGACGGCGTGACCGTCGCCAAGGAAATCGAGTTCAAGGACAAGTTCGAGAATATGGGCGCGCAGATGGTGCGCGAGGTGGCGACCAAGACGTCCGATATCGCGGGCGACGGTACCACCACCGCCACGGTGCTGGCCCAGGCCATTCTGCGCGAGGGCATCAAGGCCGTCGCCGCCGGCATGAGCCCCATGGACCTCAAGCGCGGCATCGACCTCGCGGTCGAGACCGTGGTCACCGAGATCAAGAAGAACGCCCGCAAGGTCGAGACCAGCCAGGAGATCGCCCAGATTGGCACCATCTCCTCCAATGGCGACTCCTCGATCGGCCAGATGATCGCCAAGGCCATGGAAAAGGTCGGCAATGAGGGCGTGATCACGGTCGAGGAGGCCAAGTCGCTGGAGACCGAACTCGAGGTCGTCGAGGGCATGGAGTTCGATCGGGGCTATCTCTCGCCGTATTTCGTCACCAATGCCGAAAAGATGCTCTGCGAGCTCGACAATCCCTACATTCTTCTCCACGAGAAGAAGCTGTCGAACCTGCAGGCCATGCTGCCGGTGCTGGAGGCCGTCGTCCAATCGAACCGGCCGCTGCTGATCATCGCCGAGGATGTCGAGGGCGAGGCCCTGGCCACGCTGGTCGTCAACAAGCTGCGCGGCGGGCTGAAGGTCGCTGCCGTCAAGGCGCCCGGCTTCGGCGACCGGCGCAAGGCGATGCTGGAGGACATGGCGATCCTGACCGGCGGCCAGGTCGTGTCCGACGACCTCGGCATCAAGCTCGAGAACGTCACGCTCGACATGCTCGGGACGGCCAAGAAGGTCGAGATCAGCAAGGACGCGACGACGGTCATCGACGGCGACGGCGCCAAGGCGGAGATCGAGGCCCGCTGCACCCAGATCCGGGCGCAGGCCGAGGAGACGACCTCCGATTATGACCGGGAGAAGCTGCAGGAGCGGCTGGCCAAGCTGGCCGGCGGCGTCGCCGTCATCCGCGTCGGCGGTGCCACCGAGATCGAGGTGAAGGAGCGCAAGGACCGCGTCGACGACGCGACCCACGCCACCCGCGCCGCGGTGGAAGAGGGCATCGTCGCCGGCGGCGGCACCCCGCTGCTCTATGCCAGCCGCGCTCTCGAACATTTGACCGGGGCCAATGAAGACCAGCGGGTCGGCATCGACATCGTCCGCCGGGCCCTGCAGGCGCCGGTTCGCCAGATCGCCTATAATGCCGGGGTCGACGGCTCCATCGTCGTCGGCAAGCTGATGGACCAGAACGACCACTCCTTCGGCTACGACGCCCAGACCGACCAATACGGCGATATGTACAAGTTCGGCGTCATCGACCCGACCAAGGTGGTGCGCATCGCCCTGCAGGACGCCGCGTCGGTCGCCGGTCTGCTGGTGACCACCGAGGCGATGGTCGGCGAGATCCCGGAGAAGAAGGAAGGCGCCGGTGCCCCCGATATGGGCGGCATGGGTGGAATGGGCGGCATGGGCGGTATGGGCGGCATGGGCGGTATGGGCTTCTAAGAGCCCGGCCGACCTGCCGCTTCAGCAATCCATCATCCGCAAGAGCGGGGCCGGGAGCATCTCCCGGCCCTTCGCGCTCGAGGCGGGCGTGCTGCCGGGCCCCCGCATCGTGAACCAAGCGTCGGCTTTCGTTTCCCGGCTTCGTACACTGTGTTTGCCGGGTGGCTGAAGTCCGAATCTGGCAGTTTCGGGAGATGTCGTGGTAATGAATGGCGGCAGTCCAATGGCGGAATGGGAGGTCGCGACCATGGCGGATCGGGCATTGCAGGCATGCCTTGAGGGGTTCGGGAAATCCGGTGATCTAAAGGTGCTGCAGGCCCTTGTGCAGACGCACTGGCGAACCCTGATGACGCCGGAGGTCATCGCCGACCTTGTGGAAAGCGTCGGCAGCCGCCCACGGCAAGCCCAGGATGCGGAAACGGAACTGCTTCATCAGCTGATGTGGGAGGCCCGCATGGATGCCGAAAATGGCGGGCGCTCCGGGCCTCGCGTCCTTGAAGCAGCGGAGGCGAGCGTCGCGGCGCTGTGTGACCGAAACACCGAGCGCCCTGACGGGCTGCCCGTGCTCAGTAGCATTTACAGCCGGGCGGGGCTCAGGGTGCCCGACATCATCCTATCCGCGACGATCACGATGGTCGAAGGCCTTGATCCGGGCCCGGACGTGCCGCCGGGCGGCATTGACCGAATGTTGAAGGACATTGTTAGAGAGACGGATGGCAACAATTCAGCGCTCTATGCCGGCTTCAAGGAACTGCTGGCCGCCTATCCGCCAACCGCACAGGCGGGCTTCATCCGGCATGTGCTGGAGACCAATTCGGCGATTGACAAGGCTTTGGCTTTCTATTGGCTGCTGGATCCGGAGCCGGAGGTACAACTCTCAGTTGCGGGCCTGTTGAGCGACCGGGCCCGAAACGGCACGCTCGGCGACGACCGGGCGGCGCGGCTGGTGATGCTGCGTAGCTGGCTGCCGGATGATGCAGCCCGACAGGCAGTGGACGCCGCGATCCGCGCGGCAAAGCGGCAGGCGCCGGAGGTGGCGAAGCGGGCCCGTCGCCCCACCCTTCATCGGGTCTGCGCCAGCCTGCCGGACGGGGCGGGGGCGCAGAGCTTCGCCATCGCCGTTCGCGACGGATCGAAGCGCCATGTCGCCATGGTCCTGCTCAAAAGCGGATTTGGTGTCAAGGATGCGTATCTGGTGCCGTGCCGCAGCGCGAACGAGCAGAAAGGGATCTTGGCGGAGATCGAGCGGATCGGCCTTTACGATGTGACCGAGGAGGTCATCCGGACCGCGATCGCGGCGGCTATCGCCGAAAGCCATGCCGAAGGTAGCCCCCCGGCGCCCGGACTTGCCGAAGTCGTAGAGGTCTGCGGTCTCGACGGTCTGACGCCGCAGCCTATGACGCTGCAGGATTGGATGGCGCGGCTCGATCCTGCGGGCGAAATTGCCGGCTTGTCCGCGGTCAAGCGTGGCCGCCTGGTCAACCGCAGCGAAGCCTGGGTCATGGACTATCCGGCCGTCGACAGCTGGTTCGAGGACAACGCCGATGTTCGCCAGATCTGGGAGAGCTCGCCGTTCCAGAGGGGGCGGGAGATCGCGGTCCGGCGCTATCTTGACAGCCAGCGCGAGAAATGGGCATCGCACATGCTCCGATCGGCGCTTGTTCTTCAGGCCGCCGAGCAGGACGATGGGTGGACGACATTTCTGGCGACGGCAAGGGCCTTGCTCGAGGGTCGGGATCTGAAGAAGATGCCGATCATGGAACAGATCATGGAGATGACGATCCTCGCGCAGGACCATCAGGCTTCCCCGTCAAAGCCGTTCGAGCATCTGCTGTCCGACGAGGATGACGAGGAGGACTTTGTCGAAGACGACGACTTGGACGGCGATCCCAATTCGCCGACCGCGATCGAGCTTGATATCCAGAGCCCCATCACGCCTGGTGAAATGGAGAGGCTGATCGCCGAGGCGGGCCTGCCGTTCTCGATGACCTGGCTTCGAGGCTATCTGACGGCCCTGGTGGTGGCACCGTCAATGCCGCGCGTGGCCCAGGCGGTGTCCAGGCTCCCGGTGCCAGATGGTACCTTCCATGATGTCGAGGCCGTACAGCGGTTCATGTCGGTGTTTTTCCAGGCGTACAATGAAATAAATTCGAGTGTTCTGAATGCGAACCGACCGGGCGCAGCCTTGTTCGCAGGATCGGCAGCGGAGCGCGCCGACTGGGCCAGTGGGTTCAGCGAGGGCGTCGAACTGAATCCGGAAGGCTGGCCGGCGCGCGCGCGGAAAGCCGATGACAAGAAGATGCTACGGCTGATCACCGAGATTGGGGTCGGCAAGGCCGATCCGGAGGAGAACGCGCCTCTGATCACCGTGTGGCTCACGGCAAGAGCGCAATCCCGCCGGATGTGAACCCAGGCGAGAGTCGGTGCTGGCGCCCTCAAAGTTATGCAGATGGGCTTCAAAGTCCCCGGGGTTTCACCACCGCATGGCCGGCCTTACCGGCCGAGGATGCGGCCGCGGGGGGCGACGCTGGGGTATTCGTTCAGCATTGCCTCGCTGGCGGCGTCGACCTCGATCAGCTTGACCTCATAGCCCCAGAGCTCGGCGATGTGGCGGAGGACGGCGCGGGTGTCGAGCTCGTCGAGCAGGATGCCGTCGACCACATTGTGCTGCAGCATCAGCCGCCGGTCGCCGGCCATGTCGACATCGACCACCTGTATGTCCGGCTCCAGCAGCGCGATATCGTACTGCCGGGCCAGCGCCCGGCGGATCGAGGCGTAGCCGCGGTCGTCATGAATGGCGTCGACCAGCAGATTGGGCTCGGCCGCGTCGTCGCGCAGCTGGAACAGCCGCATCTTGCGGATCAGGTGCGGGCTGAGGAACTGCAGGATGAAGCTTTCGTCCCGGAAATTCGCCCAGGCATGCCGCAGCGTGCCGTTCGGGTCGCCATTGCCGGCGATGTCGGGGAACCAGCGCCGGTCCTCCTCCGTCGGCTCGGTGCACATCCGGCGGATGTCCTGCATCATCTCGAAGCCGAGATAATAGGGATTGATGCCGGAATAGCGCTGGTCGTCGAAGGCCGGCTGGGTGACGACATTGGTGTGCGAGACCAGGAACTCCATCATCGCGGAGTCGGTCAGCTGACCGCTCTCGTGCAGCCGGTTCATGATGTAGTAATGGACCGCGGTGGCGCAGCCCTCGTTCATCACCTTGGTCTGCTTCTGCGGATAGAAGTACTGCGAGATGCAGCGGACGATGCGCAGTATCTCGCGCTGCCACGGCTCCAGCCGCGGCGCCGATTTTTCCAGGAAATACAGGATGTTCTCTTCCGGCAGCAACAGCTTTTTGCGGCGGCCGGCGGCGTCCTGGTCCTCGCGCTTGCGCCGCCGCGCGCGGCCCGGCACGGTGCGCCACAGATCGTTATAGATCTGCTCCTCATAGGCGAGGCGCTCCATCTCGCGCCGACGCTCTTCCTTGAAGTTCAGCGGCCGCTTCTTCGGATAGCGGTGGACGCCGAAGCTCATCAGCGCATGAGCGGCGTCGAGCACGGCCTCGACCTGCAAGGCGCCATAGCGCTCTTCGCAATGGGCGATGAAGCTCTTGGCGAATTCCAGATAGTCGAGGATGCCCTCGGCATCGGTCCACTGCCGGAACAGATGGTTGTTCTTGAAGAAGTGATTGTGGCCGAAGGCGGCGTGCGACAGCACCAGCGCCTGCATGGTCATGGAGTTTTCCTCCATGACATAGCTGAGGCAGGGATCGGAGTTGATGACGATCTCATAGGCGAGGCCGCGCATGCCCTTGCGGTACAGCAGCTCGTCGCGGGCGAAATGCTTGCCGAACGACCAGTGATTGTACATCAGCGGCATGCCGATCGAGGCATAGGCATCGAGCATCTGCTCGAAGGTGATCACCTCGATGCGGTTGGGATAGATGTCCAGCCCCAGCTCGTCGAAGGCCACCCGCTCGATGGCGTCGTACACCACCTGCAGGCGCGCATAGTCCCAGTCCGAGCCTTCGAACAGCGGCGACGTATCGATCGGCATATCGGGCATCAATTACACCGCCTTTTGAACTTTCGTGCGGTCGCGGGAGAACAGCTCGCGGAAGACCGGATAAATCTCGTTGCGATTGTTCACCCGGCGCATGGCGAAGGGATAGTCCGGACGGTTGAGCGTGCGATAGGTACGCCACAGCCCGGTTTCGCGGTCGGAGAAGCCGATCGGCGAGCCCCCGACCTCGACATAGGCGAAATACTGGCAGAGCGGCAGGATCTCGCTCTCCAGAAGTGCGATCAGCCGGGGGTTGTCGCTTGGCAGATTGTCGCCGTCGGAAGCCTGGGCGGCATAGATGTTCCATTCCGACGAGGGGTAGCGGGCCTTGACCACCTTCTGCATCTCGGCCAGCGCGGTCGAGACGATCGTGCCGCCCGTCTCCGTGCTGTAGAAGAAGGTGTCCTCGTCGACCTCCTGGGCAAAGGAGGTGTGGCGGATGAAGACGATGTCGACGTGCTTGTAGCGCCGCTGGATGAACAGATAGAGCAGCATGAAGAACCGCTTGGCGAGGTCCTTCATCTCTTCGGTCATCGAGCCGGAGACGTCCATCAGGCAGAACATCACCGCCTGGGTGATCGGCTTCGGCACCTGGTCGAAGCGGTTATAGCGCACGTCGACCGGGTCGATGAACGGGATCAGCCGGCTGCGCGCCTTCAGCGCCTCCAGCTCCTCATAGAGCCGGGCGACCCGCTGTTCATTGCCGCCGAGCGCCTCCAGCCGGGCAATCTCCTCTTCCAGCTCGCGGATGAGGTCCGGCTTCGGCCGTTTCAGGGCGATCCGCCGCGACAGGCTGTTGCGCATGGTGCGGCGGACATTGAGGTTGGACGGCGAGCCGGAGACCGAATAGCCTGCCCGGACCGGCGTGGTGCTTTCGGTCTGGCGGTTGCTCTTTTTCAACAGGTCCGGCAGTTCGAGGTCTTCGAGGAAGATGTCCACGAACTCCTTGCGGCTGAGCACGAAGCGGAAGGCG
>JAAAOG010000104.1 GCA_009909005.1 Alphaproteobacteria bacterium
GTCATTGGAGATTTCGGTATAGACGGCCATGGCAATCACAGGGTCTTGAGGAATGCCGCCACCTATACCAACAGCGCCCGGCCAAGGGCAGTCCGGAATCCATGGTCTTTCCGAAGTTCGCGTACTCGGATAAGGTCCGGGCCGCGGCCGGCGTTCGGCCGTCCGGACGAATCATTCGTTGCGAAGGATGATCATGACCGAGGTGCGAACCCTCTCCGGGCCGGGGCAGAAGCCGGCCAGCGGCGGCGAGCCGAAGCAACTGGTGGTGCTGCTGCACGGGGTCGGCGCCGATGGCGACGACCTGATCGGCCTGGCCCCGCACTGGGCGCGGCTGTTGCCCGATGCCGAGTTCCTGTCGCCGCATGCTCCCTATCCCTGCGACATGGCGCCCTTCGGCTATCAATGGTTCAGCCTTCTCGACCGGTCGCCGAGCAAGCTGCTGGCCGGCATCCGGCAGACCGCGCCGATTCTCGATGCCTTCCTGACCGACGCCATGGTCAGCCGCGGGCTGGCGCCCTGGCAGACGGCGCTGGTCGGGTTCAGCCAGGGCACGATGATGGCGCTGCATGTGGCGCCGCGCCGGGCCCAGGCGCTGGCCGCGGTGCTCGGCTATTCCGGTGCGCTGGTCGGCGACGAGCTGTTGCGGCAGCAGATTCTCTCGAAGCCGCCGGTGCAGCTGATCCATGGCCAGGCGGACGAGGTGGTGCCGTTCCAGGCCATGGCGGCCGCGGCCGAGACGCTGTCGGCGGCGGGCGTGCGGGTCGGGACGGCGGCCCGGCCGGGCATGGGGCACGGCATCGATCCGGACGGGCTGATGCTGGGCGGCCGCTTTCTGGTCGAACGCTTCGCCGAGGCGGAGAAGGCGGCCAAGGCCGACATGGCGGGCACGGGCGGCGACGAAAAGACATGACACCGGCGTGACAATTGCGGCCCGCCCGCTTCAAGCTGTTGAAACCAGGGCCGACAGCCGCTATGCACAAAGGGCAGTGGGAGAGATTGCGGGCACCCGGCACATGATGAACGGGATGGCACACCACGGGCCTGGCAGGCTTGGCAGAAGAGCCGGCGGTGCGGTTCCGTCTCCCGATCAGTGCCCCGCGCTTGTGCTGAATGCCGATTTCCGGCCGCTCAGCTATTTTCCGCTGTCGCTTTGGGGCTGGCAGGATGCGGTGCGCGCCGTCTTCCTTAATCGGGTCAATATCATTTCCGAATATGACCGCTATGTCCGCAGCCCCAGCTTCGAAATGCGGCTGCCCAGCGTCATTGCGCTGAAGGAATATGTGCCGCAGGCGCGGCGGCCGGCCTTCACGCGCTTCAATGTGTTTCTGCGGGACGGTTTCACCTGCCAGTATTGCGGCGACCGTTTCCCGACGCAGGAGCTGACCTTCGACCACGTCATCCCGCGCTCGCGCGGCGGCAAGACAACCTGGCAGAATGTCGTGACTGCCTGCGCGGACTGCAATCTCAGAAAGGGCAACCGCCTGCCGTCGCAAAGCGGCATGCGACCATTGGAGCGGCCCGAGCAGCCAACGACTTTTCAGCTCCAGGAAAATGGACGTGCATTCCCGCCAAACTACCTTCACAAGAGTTGGCGGGATTTTCTTTATTGGGACACGGAACTCGATCCCTGGTGACCGGTCTTGCGGGCGGCCGCCGGCCCGGTACGGTGGTTTTTGCGGGTTGCTGTTGCCGATCTGTCGCGTATTCTCGCTGTATTGACGCATTTGTAACTTTCGGCTCGTACAGAAAGCCGCAAGCCTGTATTTTCGCACGTCCCGTCCCAATGTAAATCCTTGGAATGACTGAAAGGGGCCTCCGATGAAGCGGTGTGTGCTGGCCGTGACTGCGGCGATGGTGCTGGCCGGTGCGGCGCCGGCCTTTGCCGAGAGCACAGATTTGCGCGACGGCCGGAATGCGGCCCCGGTGCGGGCGGGCGACATTGCGCCGGCCCCGGGACCTGCCGAGGCGATGGCCGCGCCCGAGATGCGCGAGCACCCGCTTGTTGCCGGCTGGATCGACCGGCTGCGGCAGGAAGCGGCGTCGGTCTCGGAAGAGCTGGCCGCGCCGGCGACATTGGTGAGCGCCGGCTATACCCTGCGGCAGGGCGCTTTCGGGCCTCGTGTGGCGGAACTGCGCCAGCGCCTCGCCGAACTTGGCTATGAGGCGGGTGCCGATAGGGGCGCCGACACGGCGGCAGACCTCGGCGCCGAGGCGACGGCGGTCGATCCCCGCCGGTTTACCGCTGCCCTGGCGCAGACCGTCGAGCGCTTCCAGCGCGATCGCGGGCTGTTCGTCGACGGGCTGGTCGGACCGCAGACCCTGGCCGAGCTGAACCGCACGCCGCGCGATACAATCGCGTCCCTGAGCTGGACCATCGAGCGGATGCAGGAGCTCCGCACGGCGCTGCCGGAGACCGTGCTGCTGATCAACATCCCCTCGCTCGAAGCGAAACTGGTGCGGGACGGCGAGATCGTCATGGACATGGAGGCCGCGGTCGGCCGTCCGTCGCGCCGCACGCCGCTGCTGGTCGACGAGATCGTCGCGCTGGTGCTGAACCCCCGCTGGACGGTTCCGCCGACCATCATGCGGGAGGATGTGCTGCCGCGGCTGCGGGCGGAGGGCAGCTCCGGCATCTCCTATTCCACGGTCATGCTCGACGGCGAAGTGGTCGATCCGGCCGAGGTCGACTGGTCCGAGGTCTCGCCCTGGCAGATCACCGTCCGGCAGTCGGCGGGCAACCACAATGCCCTGGGCCGCTACCTGTTCTCGCTGACCAACGGCCAGAACATCTTCGTTCACGACACCAATTATCACGGCGTTTTCCAAAGGCCGAACCGCTGGGTCTCCTCCGGCTGCGTCCGGGTCTCCCAGGCGCGCGAACTGGCCGAGTATCTGGCGACCGAGAACGGCTACACCATTGCCGAGCTCGATCGCGCCCTGGCATCGGGCTACACGCGCGGCTTCCGGCTCGATAACCCGCTGCCGGTCTACATGACGTACTGGACCGCCACGGTCGGCGACGATGGCGACATCGCCTATCACCGCGATATTTACAACCGGATGCGCGGCTATGAGCCGGAGCTGTCCTGGGCCGTCACGGCCACCGAGGTCGAACCCGGGGCTGTCGAGGCCGATCCGGCGGCGAACGGTGCGGCCGGTCCGGCGGCAGCCGGCACGGAGTCCTGAGGCGCCGGTGGCGTGCCGATGACGGCGGACGCTGAGAAGCGGGTCGCGGCGCTGGCCGCCGCCTTCCGGCAGGTCGACGCCGAGATGCGTGCCCTGCCAGTGTACAACCCGGCCCTCGCCGTCGAAGCGGTGGGTTTCGGCCCCTATGGCGACGACGTCGTCGGCGTGCTGATCACCCCCTGGTTCATGAGCCTGATCGCGCTGCCGGGCGACCCGCAGGCCGCCGCGACCGAACCGCTCGGGGAAAAGACGGTGCTGAGCTTCCCCAGCGGGGACTATGCCTTCCAGGCGGGGGAGGTCGGAGAGGGCCTGCGCTACCGGAGCTGCCACCTGTTCTCGCCCATCCCGCAATTCGCCGACCAGCAGACGGCGCGCGAGGCGGCCGAGGGCGCGCTGGAGGCGCTTTTCGCCACGCCGCCCGAGGATGCCCCGAGCGCTCCCGAAAGCGCGAAGCCCGAACCGGAAAAGCGCGGGCGCCGTGCTCTCCTCGGCGGCCGCACGGACAAGACGCGGAGCTGAGCCCGGTCAGTACAGGCGGCCGCCATTCGGCACCGGGCGCTCCGGCGTGATCAGCACCACCGCGCCATCGGCGTCGGGCAGGCCGAGCACCAGCACCTCCGAGACGAATTTGCCGATGCGCTTGGGCGGGAAATTGACCACCGCCAGCACCTGCCGGCCGACCAGGCTTTCCGGTGTGTAGTGCACCGTGATCTGAGCGGAGGACTGCTTCGTGCCGATCTCCGGCCCGAAATCGACAGTCAGCCGATAGGCAGGCTTGCGCGCCTCCGGAAACGGCTCGGCGGCAATGATGGTGCCGGCCCGGACGTCGACCCGCAGGAAATCGTCGAAACTGAGGGGGACGGCTGGTTCGGGCTTCGTGTCGCTCATTGTCGGTGCCCCGGATCACGGTCCCGGACAGCATAAGGGCCGCCACAAAGGACGGCCCTTGCCGAAGACGCCCCGGGGGAGGGCGCCGAAGAGGCGAGCCTCAGCCCTTCTTCTCCGCCATCGCCTTCAGCTCTTCCAGGCTGTCGGTGATGCGGTTGCTGATCACGTTGGTTGCTTCGGTGTTCGACTTGGTGACCATTTCGGCCACTTCCTTCATGTTCGACAGCGCCTTTTCGAAGGCCGTCTTGGCAAGGTCGGCCTGCTTGGCGACCCGGTCTTCCGGCGAGCTGGCCGACATGACCTCGGTCATCATCTTCTGCAGCTCTTCCATGGTCTGACGCAGGATCTCGGTCTGCCGCGTGGCAACAGCCTGGAAGCCTTCGAACGCCAGCTTATTGGCCGCCGTCAGCGCCTCGATATTCTTGCGCTGAGAGGCCATCAGCGCCTCAAGGTCGACACCGGGGAGCTTCATGTCGCCCATGACCTTGGAAATGTCCATGTCCCAGAACGGATTGGGTTGGTTCGCCATTGTACTCGCGCTCCTTTTGCGTACGCGGATCGGATTGCCGTCGCCACGTTCCTTAATTGCGCGGGCATCATGCCGATCAAGGCGGGGCGCGTCAAGGCTATTGTGCAGTGCAGCATAATCTTCAGCCCCCTGCGTCCCGGCTGCAACAGTGCCTTTCCGGCGGATGACGGCCTATCCGAACGCGGCTCGTTCCGAGTCGCAACCGTAAAAGGCCGGCCCAGGGCCGGCCTTTCGCGGCATCGCGGGGGTTTTCGGGGTCCTGATCGGGTTCAGAGGCCGGAACCGGGCCCGGCAGGGCCGAAATCGGGGTCGGACATCCGCGCGCCGGGGCCCTCCGGGGGTGCCTCGGACTCCGGGGGCCGGCGCTTGGGCGCAGACCGGTCGAAGGTGTTGGCCAGCTGTTCGGCCTGGCGCAGGCGGTTGTCCAGCTCCTTCATGGTCCGCGCCATGTCGGGGCTGTCGTCATTGACCCAGACGCGCAGCACGAGAAGATACAGCACGGCCAGCGCCCGGACGCGGACGGCCCCCAACACCCCGCCGGCGGGAAGGCCGGCCGCCTCCAGCATCCAGCGCATCGACAGCGTCAATCCCGGGAGTTCGGCGAGCGCCGCCAGGGGGTCCATGCGCAAATCCTCGAGCACCGACCGCACCCCGTCGCGGTACTCCGCCAGCACGTCGAAGCGCCGCATCAGCACGTCGAACAGCCGGTCGCGCGGCGGCTCGTCCATGTCCGCCTGGCCGCCTGCCAGTACCGCCGCATCGACCATGCGCCCCAGCCCCTGCAGCAGCGCCATCTTGTCCGGAAAGCGCCGGTAGACCGCGTCAAGCGTGACTTCGCCGCGTTCCGCAACGGCCCGCAGGGTGACGTTGCGCCATCCCTCGGTGCCGGCCAAAGCGAGCGCGCATTTCACAAGATGATCCGCCAGCTCGTCCTGAAGGTCCGTCATGATCGCCATGTCCCCTGTCTGTCCCGCCGGCCGTGTCGATCGTGCCGATCGTGCCGGCTCGATTTTCAGCCTGCATGGTAGCCGTCCGCGGGCGGCTTGCCAAATCACGCGGGGCCGGAGCGGCTGACAAGGGGAAACGGGAGACGGACGCGCGACCGCCGGCTATCCGGCACGCCGGCTGTCGGCGGTTCTTTCCTCGGGCAGCTGGATCCGCACGGTCGTCCCGATCATGGGTGTGCTCTCGATGTCCACCTCGCCGCCATGCAGCCGCACCAGCCGGTCAACCAGCGGCAGGCCGAGCCCGGTGCCCTCATGCGTCGTGTCGACGCAGCTGCGTACCTGCTCGAACGGTGCCCGGATGCGGGAGAGGTCCTTGGCGGCGATCCCGATGCCGGTATCGCTGACCGCGATCTCCATCCGGCCGGCCGAGCGCCGGGCCCGCAGCGTGATGCGGCCGCCCGACGGGGTGAATTTCACCGCGTTGGAGAGAAGATTGAACAGCACCCGGCGCATTGACCGGCGGTCGGCCCGGATCTCGACCGCATCGCCGACGATCTCCGTCGACAGGGTCAGGTTGCGGCGGGCCGCCCGGTCCTGCAGAAGGTGGACGGCCTCGGCAAAGAGCTGGTCGACGCGGCAGCTTTCGCAGTCCAGCTGCATCCGGCCTGCCTCGACCCGCGACAGGTCGAGAATGTCGTTGACGACGTCGAGCAGGTGCAGGCCGCTGGCATGGATGTCGGCCGCATAGTCGGCATAGCGGTCGAGCGCATCCGGACCAAAGGTCTTTTCCCGGATAATCTCGGAAAAGCCGAGAATGGCGTTGAGCGGCGTGCGCAATTCGTGACTGACCGTGGCCAGGAATTCCGACTTGGCGCGATTGGCGTTTTCGGCTGCGATCTTGGCGTCTCGCAACGCCTGTTCTGTTTGCCGCTGCTCGGTGACGTCGATGCCGATGCCGATGCCGTAGATGCGGCTGCCGACCACCGGCAGCCAGGAATTGCGCCAGGCGATGGTCCGGCGGTCACCCGTGCGGGTCATCCAGTCGTTCTCGTACTCCCTGACCGGCACTTTGCCGTCGCCGCTCTCGAACACGCAGCGGACGGCGTCGATCTGCTCGGGCGGGATCAGGCGATCCCAGACCGGCCGTCCGACCACCTCGGCCGCCCGGAACCCGGTCGCCCGCTCGCAGGCCCGATTGAACGACAGGATGCGGCCATTTTCCTCCAGCACAATGATCAGCGCGCTGGCCGTGTCCAGAACGGCGCTGATGAAGTCGTGCTCCTGCCGCAGGGCCTCTTCGGTCTGCTTGCGCACGCTGACGTCATGGACATAGGACAGCAGCAGCAGGTCGCCGCCGCTTTGAAAGCCGCAGATGTGGACCTCGACCGGCAGCACCGTACCATCGGCGCAACGATGCCGGCTCTCGAAGATCATCGGGTCGCCGCCGGCCAGCAGGTCGGCCATTTGCGCCAGCCGGTCCGGGCCGAAATCCGGATTGACGTCGCCGACACGGAGCGAGAGCAGCGTGTCCCGGTCATAACCGAGATGGCTGCAGGCCCGCCGGTTGACGGCGAGAATGCGGCCCCGGCGGTCGTGCAGAAAAATCGCCAGCGGCGCGGCCTCGAACAACAGCCGCAGATCAGCCCCGTCTTCCCGGCCCGGCCCCATCGCCCAGGCTGCCAGGCTGTCGAGGTATTGCCGCTCGGTATCCATCGCAGGCATCCGGCTTGCCAGTCCCAGTCCGTGCACGATTCGCCAGTCCGTTTGCATCGAAAACCATAAGCGCAAAACCAAGGCTATATCCTTAAGGCGTATACGGACAAGGCCGACCGTGCTGCGGCGCCGCAGGTTGGGGCCGGTTTCCGCCGCGTGTGACCCGTGGCCACCGCTTTCCCAAGGCTTTAGAGTGGTTTCGTGCGCATGGCCGCCGCCGCTAGCGGGTGGTCGGCCGCGAAAGCGACAGGGGAAACCGGTGCCGGACGCGTTCGATTTTTCTTTGCCGCCCTTCGATCGCCTCAGCGATTCGGAGCAGCGGCGGCTTCGGAAAGCGCTCGACATCGGCTTCTTCCGTTCGGGAGAGACGGTGCTCGCCGCCGGCGCGCCGGCCGAGAGCTTTTTCGTGCTGATCAAAGGCTTCGTCGAGGAGCGCGATCGCGAGGATGTCGTCGCCGTCTACGGCCCCGGCGACATGTTCGATTCGCGGCGGCTGATCGGGGCGCCGGCCGGCAATGCCTTTATCGTCGCCGAGGAGGCGCTCTGCTATCTCATCCCGACCGATCTGCTGCTGGCGATCATTCGCGAGAACCCGGGCTTCGCCACCTATTTCCACCAGTCGATCGCCCAGAAGGTCGATGCGCTGGCCGGCCGCCGCGACAGCCAGGAGCTGCAGTCGCTGATGACCGCCCGGGTGCGCCAGGCCTTCATCCACCCGCCGGAATTCATCGCGGCGACCTCACCGGCCTATGAGGCGGTGGCGCTGATGAAGGCGCGACGGCTGAACGCGCTGCTCGTGCGGTCCGGCCGGGAGGCGGGCATCGTCACCGCGCTCAGCCTGTCCGATGCGGTGATCCTGCGCGGCCAGCCGACCGAAAGCCCGGTCGGGCCGATCGCCACCTGGGAGCTGGTCGACATCCAGGCCAATGACTTCCTGTTCAATGCCCTGGTGCTGATGACCCGGCACAATCTCCGCCGGCTGGTGGTCCGCGACGGCCGGGAGATCGTCGGCCTCCTGGAGGAGGTCGACGTCCTGAGCTTCCTGTCAAACCACTCGCACATCGTCGCCCTGCAGGTCGCCAGGGCCGAAACGCGCGAGGATCTGAAGACCGCCAGCCGCAATATGGTGCGGCTGGTCGAGGTGCTGCACGGCACCGGCGTGCGCATTCCCTTCATCGCCGAAACGGTGTCGGAACTGGCCGGGCGCATCCTGGCGCGGCTGTTCGGGCTGATCGCCGGCGAGGACTTCGCCCGGAATGCCTGCCTGATCGTCATGGGCAGTGAGGGTCGGCGCGAACAGATCCTCAAGACCGACCAGGACAACGGGCTGATCCTGCGCGCGCCCGTCGATCCGGCGCGGCTCGAACGGGTGACGACCGAGTTTCGCAACGCCTTGCTGGAGTTCGGCTATCCGCCCTGCCCCGGCGACATCATGGTCACCAATCCCGACTGGGCCCGGACGCTGGACGACTATAGGGCCGACTTCCGGCACTGGAGCGCCTCGGCCGACGGCGCGGCGGTGATGAAGGCGGCCATCTTCGCCGACGCGACGGCCGTCGCCGGCGACCCGGGGCTGCTGGCCGAGGCCCGGACGGCGCTGTTCGACAGTCTGGCGGGCAATGACGCCTTCCTCTATCGCTTCGCCCAGGCGGCCGACGCCTTCGATGTGCCGCGCGGGCCGCTCGCCCGGCTGATCGCCGGCCGGGCGGAAAGCCAGGCCCTGGACATCAAGAAGTCGGGACTCTTCCCGATCGTCCACGGGGTGCGCAGCCTGGCGCTGCAGCGGCGGCTGGTCGAGACCAACACCATCGACCGCATTCGCCGGCTGCAGGACACGCCGATCTTCGACCGGCCCTTTGCCGAGGACCTGGTGCAGAGTTTCACCGTCTTTCAGGAGCTGCGGCTGAAGACGCGGCTGGGGCGCGGCACGGCCGCCGGGGGCCCTGACGACGCCATGGCCGACACGGTCATCGACCCGCAGCGGCTGGGCTCGCTGGAACGCGAGGTGCTGAAGGACTCGCTGGCGGTGGTGAAGCGCTTCCGCGAGCTGGTCCGCCATCATTTCCGCCTGGCGGCGATCTGAGCGATGCCGAACGCGTTGCGCAGGGCGATCGACCGGCGGCGGCTGAAGGACCCGGCCTTCGCCTTTCTGTTCGAGCCGCCGCCCGACACCGCCGTCATCAGCCTCGACTGCGAGACCACCGGGCTCGACCGCAAGCGCGCCGAGCTGCTGTCGATCGCCGCGATCCGGATCGACGGCGGCCGCATCCGCACCAGCGAGCGGCTGGACCTGCTGGTCCGGCCGGAAGGCCGTCTGCGCCCGGACAATGTCGCCTTTCACTGGCTGCGGCCGATGGACGTGGCGGCGGGGCTGCCGGTCGACGAGGCGCTTGACCAACTGCTGCACTTCATCGGCAGCCGGCCGCTGGTCGGCTACTACCTCGAATTCGACGTCGCCATCATCAACCGGTTGATCGGGCCGCGCCTCGGCATCCGCCTGCCCAACCGGGTGATCGACGTCTCCGGCCTCTATTACGACCTGACCCTGCCGACGACCAAGGACGGCTATGTCGATCTGAGCTTCGAGGGCATGCGCCGCGGCCTCGGCCTGCCGCAGCGCCCCCGCCACACCGCCTTCGGCGACGCCCTGCTGGGGGCGATGATGTACGTCAAGCTTGCCGGCATGCCGAAGCCCAAGCGGCGGTGGTGGTGAGGTGCGGCGTGCCGATCGCGTTACCGTCCAGGCGGCTTCCGGTAGCGGGCGGCGCGATAGATGCGGCCGAAATCCCAGTCGGAGACGGCCGGACTGACCTTGTTGAGCAGCAGCGCCACGTTCGGGCAGTCGTCGACCATGGCCAGCGCCGAGGACAGGGTCGCCTCGCTGGTGCGGCCCGCCTCGACCACGATCAGCACCTGTCCGGCCTCATGGGCCAGGACGGCGCTGTCGCTGGCGGCCAGCAGGGGCGGCGAGTCGAAGATGATCATGCGGTCGGGATAGCGGCCGGCCATTTCCCGCATCAGCCCGCGCATGCGCCGGCTGCCGAGCAGTTCGGCGGAAAAGGCGGTCTGGCGGCCGGCCGGGAGCAGCGACAGCTTCGGGATGTTCGTCGCGGCAATGGCGGTGCCCAGGTCCAGGGTCGGGTCCTGCAGCACGTCGATGAGCCCGAGCCCGGATTCGAGCCCCAGGAGATCGAAGAGCGCCGGCCGCAGCACGTCGCCGTCGACCAGCAGCACATGGGTATCGCAGTCGATCGCCAGGCTGATGGCGAGGTTGAGGGCGATGAAGGTCTTGCCTTCGCCGTCGACGGCGCTGGTGACGGCCAGGGCATTGCCGGCAGGCGCGCCATTCGGTCCGGCCGCGGCGGACGGCTCCGGCGGGAAGGCGGCGGCCAGCACCTGGCGCTTGATCAGCCGCAGTTCCTCGCTGAGACGGGAGACCGGCCGGCGCGGCGAAATCAGGCCGCGGCCCTCCAGGCGCGCAAGATCGATGATCAGCCGGCGCGAAGAGCGGACCGCCGGGCGGGTCGGAAGACCCGGATCATTGGCGGCACGCGGACGGGCCGATGCGTCGCCCGCGGCAATGTCCAGCCGCTCCAGCCGGGCCGCGGCCCGTTCGGCCATCACCAGCGCCTTTTCGAGAGCGTGCATCGACATGGACGGATCCTGATTAGCGATGCCCGATCGCCGCCGCACGGCTTGTGCCGGATTGCCGGTTCCGGGAGCCGTCAAGACCAGCGGCACCAACCAAAATATAGATCGGACTACCGATATATTCGAGATCGTAGCCCCCCAAGGTGTCCAAATTTTGGCAAGAAGGCGATCACGAAACTCCAGGCATACAACCAGGGAGACAAATAACGACGGAAACAATCTCCGAATCATCATAAATTTATATGCATTTTGAAACCGTATGCGGGAGATACATTCCCAAAATGAAAAAGCCCGGCACGCTGGAGCGCGCCGGGCATGTCTTCAGTCTTATCCGGCAGGATCAGGCCGAGGATCAGGCCCGCAGCCGCCGCCGGCGGGACGCCCAGCCGAGCCCGGCCAGACCGGTCCCGATCAGCGCCAGCGTCGCTGGTTCGGGCGCGGGGGTTGAGGGGGTGTCGCCATTATCGCCATCAAACTGAAAGCTTCCGCGATCGCCCTGAAACTTCACGACACTGGGATCAATAATCAGACTTCCACCGGAAAGATCGCCGGAAAGCACGACCTCGACGGTGTCAGATGCCCCTGGCGCAAGCCCGTCATTGATGGAGCCACCTGAGCAATTGTTTGCAGAAAGGATACACACATCGATCGTTTGAAAACCCGGAAAGTTTGTGTCTTCTACCAATGTATCGAAGGTTGTTCCGGCAGTGAAATTGCTGACCGACACATCAGGGTCAGAAAAGAATCCGAAAGACAGGATGGTGTCGTTGAACCCCAAGGAGGTGGTGTTGCTGATGTCTATCGAGAAAGTAACGGAACCATTTGCGCTCAGATCGATTGAAGTCGCTGTATATTTGATTGTTGCGCTCAAGGGATCTGAACCTTGTGTCAGGGTATTCCCGGCATCGTCGGTTTCCCCAACCTGTAGCTCGAACGGCACGGTGAACATGTCATTCACCTGCGTTGAGCTGTCGATAACGAAAGCGCTTGCCGACCCTGCGCCTCCGACCAGAGCAGATACAGCCACAGTGGCCAGCCCGACCCGCCAGGGCGACCAGACCCTGATATCTGCAAGAGCTTTCAAGCGCTCGCGATACATTATATTTCTCCCTTCTCACGCTTTTCCGCGGTTCCTGTATGAAACGGTGAGCCGCATCGACATCCCACGACGGCCATCACCGCCAACTCACCCGCTATATACCAAGCAATACCTATGCCACCCATAAAAATCCGCTAAAATCCAGTCTTTTACGGTTAACGCCGGAGTGCGGCATTCCGGCCGGCGGACCCAATCGTAAAGTACAGCGACTCCTGCGAAGGTGCGACCGACCGTTCGCAATGCCGCTGTATCGGCAACGCCCCGGTTTTATTGGGACGCTGGACATCAAGGACTGCACATCTATTGATACTTGTCTAAGCTAGGCCCGGTCATTGCCGAGGACGCGCTCTCGCCATGTCGCCTGTCCGGCATGACGGGTGCCCGAAAGCGAGAAACCTTGAAAGTCACTCAGCGAAAAAGCGACGGACATCCCCCCGGCCGATGGCGAACCCGCCCGCTGTCGCCCGGGCGCCGGCAATCCCGGCCGATCGCCCGCACCTATCGACCGCGGCTCTACCCATAGGACAGAGTCGGTCTACTTGACACCTTTCCGGTCCTGCCCGGTGCGGCGCCGCGGCGCCTGCCGGCTGATGCGCGGCGCGGCAAAACCGGTTAGGCTGCGGGCGGTTCGCAACTGGCCGCAGGGCCGTGCCGCTGAAGGGTTGCCCCCCGTGCCGATCTCCAAGACGCCCGTGCCCCTGACGCTCGTGCTGGGCGGCGCCCGCTCGGGCAAGAGCCGCTATGCCGAGGCCCTTGCCGAAAGCCGGGCCGGCCCGTGCCTGTATCTGGCGACGGCCACCGCCGGCGATGACGAGATGGCGGCCCGGATCGCCCATCATCGCGCCCGCCGCGGCAGCCGCTGGCAGACGGTCGAGGAGCCGATGGACCTGGTCGGGGCGCTGCACCGCTGCGCCCGCGCCGACAGCGTGGTGCTGGTCGACTGCCTGACCCTCTGGCTCGGCAATCTGATGGAGGCGGGGCGCGATCCCGAGAGCGAAACCCGCCACCTCGTCACCGCCCTGCCGGTTCTGGAGGGCGACGTCATCTTCGTCTCCAACGAGGTCGGGCTCGGCATCGTGCCCGACAACGCTCTGGCCCGGGACTTCCGGGACGCCGCCGGGCGGATGAACCAGGCGGTGGCGTCCGCCGCCCAGGCGGTCGTGTTCATGGCCGCCGGCCTGCCCCTGGTCCTGAAGGCGCCGGACGACCGCCACCCCTGATTGTCGCAGGCGGGAACCACGCGGGCGGCCGGGCGTTTTTCTGGATGAC
>JAAAOG010000056.1 GCA_009909005.1 Alphaproteobacteria bacterium
GTCATCAGGGCCCGAAGAGGACCTCCACCTCCAAAATCAGCGCCATGCCTGGCACACAACGTTCGGGTCGGGAGTGCCACTCCCGACCCGCAGGGTCCGGCCGGCTCGCCGGTCGCAGGTGGCACCTGCGACCGGAACGTTTGGCCCCGGCGCCGTCGGAGAAACGTTCGGGTCGGAAGTGCCACTCCCGACCCGCAGGGTCCGGCCGGCTCGCCGGTCGCAGGTGGCACCTGCGACCGGAACGTTTGGCCCCGGCGCCGTCGGAGAAACGTTCGGGTCGGAAGTGCCACTCCCGACCCGCAAGGCTCTGGCCGGTCGCAGGTGGCACCTGCGACCGGAACGTTTGGCCCCGGCGCCGTCGGAGAAACGTTCGGGTCGGAAGTGCAACTCCCGACCCGCAGGGCTCTGGTCGGTCGCAGGTGGCACCTGCGACCGGAACGTTTGGCCGCGGCGCAGTCGGAGAAACGGTCGGGTCGGAAGTGCCGCTCCCGACCCGCAGGTGGCCGCGCATTTGGCCCCAATCGTCCAGCAGCCCGAGACCGAGCAGCCGCGTCAGTCCCTGTTCCGCCGACTCCGCCCCATGGGCTGCGCCGGCGGCCGCGAGCGCCGCAAGCGGGATCGGCACCCCTTCGGAAAACAGCGTCGCCGCCGAGAGCAGCCGCGCCTGGTCGGCGGTCAGGGCCGCCCGATAGGTGGTGAAAGACAGCCGGGCCAAGAAGGCGATCAGGGCATTGTCGGAATCCTTCGCCGTCTTGTTGTCGATCAGCGCCTGGATGGCCGCCGGCGGTGCCCCGGTCTGCCGGTATTCGTCGATCTGCTGCAGCGCCGCCGCGGCCGCCTCATGCTCGCCGGCCAGGATCGGCGTGGTCAGCACCGCCTGCAGCCCGGGATTGCCCGATGCCGCCGCCTGCGCCCGGTCGAGCAGCGCCTGTTCGTCGGCGCCCGGGCGAAGACGGTCAGCACCGCGCCGAGAGCGTCGCCATAGTCAGGCGCCACGCCGGTCGCCGCATCGCCCGGCCTGGGCGTCTCCAGCGCCTGCTCCAGATCGTCGACGATCAGCAGGATCGGCGCGTCATGGAACGGCCCCTCCAGCCAGTCCTCCAGGGCGCCGGCGAGCACCGCGGCGTCCTCCTTGACCGACTCGCGCCAAGCCTCCTTCCGGGCCCGCTGCTCGCACGCCGGCAATGCCGCCAGCACCTCGTCGAAGATCGCCAGCGCGTCATAGCGGTCGAAGACCACCACCGGCTTCAGCGCCGTCCGGTTGGCCACCCGCGCCGCGACGCTCGATTTGCCGAGCGCGCCCATGCCGTGGATCAGCACCCCCGGCGCCCCGTCCCGGAAGGCCCGCAGCACCGCCTGGATCGCCCGCCGGCGGCCGCTCGCCGAGCGGCGGGAGGGCGCCGGTCTCCTCGACCACCACATGCACCCGGTCGACGCCCTTTCGGCGCCGCGGCCAGCCGCTGCCGCGGCGGCGGGCGATCACCGGGCACAGCCTTGCAAATCGGGTATGGCCTGCCGGAATTGCCAGGGAGATACTCCGGCACCTGACCCACACAGTCTCAAGCCGGTCCGTCCGGCTTTCGGACGCCGAGTGGCTGAGGCCCAATGGACGCAGCAACAAGGATCGTCAATGAGCGCGGGGGCGGGCCGCTGGTGCTGGCCTGCGAGCATGCCGCGAACCATGTGCCGGCGGCGTATGGGACGCTGGGGCTGCCGGCGGCAGCGCTTGGCAGTCATATCGCCTGGGATCCGGGTGCGGCGGCGCTGGCCGAGGGTCTGTCCCAACGGCTCGACGCGCCGCTGGTGATGGCCGGCATCTCCCGGCTCGTCTACGACTGCAACCGTCCGCCCGACCATCCGGGCGCCATGCCGGTGCTGAGCGAGGACATCGCCATCCCCGGCAATCGCGACCTGTCGCCGGCCGCGCGTGCCGCCCGCGTCGCCGCCGTCTATACGCCCTTCCACGACGCCCTCGCCGGGCTGCTCGACGCCCGCCTCGCGGCCGGCGGCCGGCCGCCGGCCCTGGTGACCCTCCACAGCTTCACGCCGGTCTTTCTCGGCCGGCCGCGCGCCGTCGAACTGGGCATTCTGCACGATGCGGATGCACGTCTGGCCGATGCGCTGATCGACGAGGCGCGAGCCGAGGGCGGGCTGGACGTCCGGCGCAACACGCCCTATGGCCCGGCCGACGGCGTCACCCATACGCTGGTGAAACACGCCCTGCCGCGCGGGCTGCCCAATGCGATGATCGAGGTCCGCAACGACCTCCTCCGCGATGATGGTCCCGGCGACGGCTCGATTTCCCGTATGGCGGACTTGCTGTCCCTGCTCCTCTGCCGCGCGCTGGCCCGGCTCGGCCTGAATTTGCCGGATCGAGCCTAGGATCCGGGCCGGGCACTGTGCCAGAACGTCGCAGGGCGGCCATGGAACCGGGCGGCGTGCCCGGCACGGAGCCTGCTAAGCTTTCCGCTCATCGTGTTGCCCCTCGCCGTCCGGCCGGGGGCATGCCCGCAGCAGGACCCGCTGATGCCCAAGCCCGTGAGACTCTTCGTGCGTGCGGTCGACGCCGTGAACCGGGTGGTCGGCCGCTCGGCGATGTTCCTGATTTTCGCGATGATGGGCCTGCTGCTGTTTTCCTCGATCTCGCGGACGGCCTTCGGCACCTCGTACATCTGGATCGTCGAGACGGCGCAGTTCATGCTGGCCGCCTATTACCTGCTGGGCGGCGCCTATTCCCTGCAGCTCGACGCGCATGTGCGCATGGACCTGCTCTATGGCCGCTGGTCGCCGCGGAAAAAGGCCTATGCCGATCTGATCACGGCCGGCTTTTTGATCTTCTATCTGGTGTTCCTGCTGTGGGGCGGTATTTCCAGCACCGAATACGCGCTGGAGTATGACCAGCGGAACTACTCCTCCTGGGCGCCGCCGCTGGCGCCGATCAAGATCATCATGACCCTCGGCATCTTTCTGATGCTGCTGCAGGCGATCGCCACCTTCTTCAAGGATTTGGAGAAGGCCCGGACGGACAGGCTGGAGCTGGAGACGCCGGACGGAGCGCGCTGACATGGGCTACGAGTTCATCGCGCTCTTCATGTTCGCCTCGATGCTGCTGATGCTGCTGACCGGGCAGCGGGTGTTCGGGGCGATCGGCTTCGTGGCGACGGCCTCCGCCCTGCTGCTCTGGGGCGAGGGCGCGCAGGAAATGCCGTTCAACGCCAGCTTCGTGCTGCTGAACTGGTACCCGCTGCTGACCCTGCCGCTGTTCATCTACATGGGCTACATGCTGTCGGAGTCGGGGATCGCCGGCGACCTCTACCGCATGTTCCATGTCTGGGCCGGGCCGGTGCGCGGCGGCCTTGCGATCGGCACCATCGGCCTGATGGTGGCGATTTCGGCGATGAACGGCCTGAGCGTCGCCGGCATGGCCATCGGTGCCTCCATCGCCCTGCCGGAGATGCTGCGCCGCGGCTATGACAAGGTGATGGTCACCGGCGTCATCCAGGCCGGCAGCTCGCTCGGCATCCTGGTGCCGCCCAGCGTGGTGCTGGTCCTCTACGGCATGATCGCCCGGCAGCCGGTCGGGCAGCTCTGGCTGGCCGGCGTCTTCCCCGGACTGCTGCTGGCCGGGCTGTTCATCCTCTATATCGCCGTGCGCTGCGCCCTGCAGCCGCGGCTCGGCCCGCCCCTGCCGAAGGAGGAGCGGCAGATCGGCATGGTCGAGAAGCTGCGGCTGCTGCGGGCCGGGCTGCTGCCCGTCGCCATTTTCTTCTCCATGACCGGGCTGTTCCTGCTCGGCGTCACCAGCCTGGTCGAGAGCGCGGCGGTCGGCGCGGCGGCGGCGACGCTGGCGGCGCTGGTCCGCGGCCGCCTGACCTGGGCGGTGATCGAGGAGACGATCCGCAAGACGCTGGCCATCAGCTGCATGTTCCTGTGGATCATCCTCGCCGCCCTGTGCTTCGGCGCGGTCTTCGACGGGCTGGGCGCCGCCCACGCCATCGAGTCGCTGTTCCTGCAAGGATGGGGACTGGGGCCGTGGGAAATCCTCATTATGATGCAGCTGTCCTACATCCTTTTGGGGATGTTCCTGGACGATACCGCCATGCTGGTCATCGTCGCACCGCTTTATGTGCCGCTGGTCATCTCGCTGGGCTTCGACCCCGTCTGGTACGGGGTACTCTATACCATTACGTGCCAAATTGCTTACATGACACCGCCATTCGGGTATAACCTGTTCCTGATGCGGGCGATGGCGCCGCCGGAGATCAGCCTGGCCGACATCTATCGTTCGATCGCCCCCTTCGTGCTGGTGATGATCGTCGGCCTGGCGATCGTCATGGCCTTCCCGCAGATCGCTCTGTGGCTGCCGGACCAGCATTACGGCCGCTAGGCCCCAACAACGAGGCTCCAACAAGGACGGGAGACGGATCCATGAACCACAGACGCGATTTCCTGAAGAAGGCCGGGCTGACGACGGCCGGGGCCGTCGCCGGGACGGCGGTCGCCGCCCCCTATGTCAAGGCGCAGAGCAGCCCGATCCGCTGGCGCATGCAGACCTATGCCGGCCCGGCCCTGGCCGAGCATGTCATCAAGCCGTCGATCGACGCCTTCAACCAGGCCGCCAACGGCGAGATGGTGATCGAGCTTTTCAACGCCGACCAGCTGGTGCCGCATGGCGAGCTGTTCCGCGCCCTGCAGAACGGCACCATCGACGCGGCCCAGAGCGACGACGATTCCATCGCCGCGCCGGTCGATGTCTCGGTCTTCGGCGCCTATTTCCCCTTCGCCTCGCGCTACAGCCTCGACGTGCCGGTGCTGTGGAACTGGTACGGGCTGAAGGAAATCTGGGAAGAGGCCTATGCCGAGATCGAGGGCGTCAAATGGCTGGGCGCCGGCGCCTGGGACCCGTGCAATTTCGCCACCACTCGGCCGATCCGCTCGCTCGACGACCTGAACGGCCTGCGCATGTACATGTTCCCCACCGGCGGCCGGTTCATGTCGCGCTTCGGCGTCGTGCCCGTCGCCCTGCCCTATGAGGATGTCGAGGTCGCCATCCAGACCGGCGAGCTGGACGGCGTCGCCTGGTCGGGCATCACCGAGGTCTATACGGTGGGCTGGGCCGAGGTCACCGACTACTACCTGACCAACCCGATCTCGGGCGCCTGGGCCGGCTCCTATTTCGCCAACGCCGATCGCTGGAACGAGCTGCCGGAGCACCTGAAGACGCTGTTCAATCTGTGCATGGACAGCTCCCACTACTATCGCCAGCACTGGTACTGGTGGGGCGAAGCCCATTACCGGACCACCGGCGGCAAGCTGGAGCTGACCTCCATCCCGCAGTCGGAATGGGCGACGGTCGAGGACGCGGCGCTGGAGTTCTGGGACGAAGTGGCCGAGCGCAGCGAGCGCACCGCCCGGGTCGTCCAGATCCTCAAGGACTACCGCGCGACCATGCAGGCCGCCGGCCCGCCCTATCGCTACGAATAAGCCGGATGCCCCGGCATCTCGCCCGCGCCGATCCGGGGTGGCCACCCCGGATCGGCATCCCATCAAACCACACTTCTCTGATCCCAGCGGGCACCCACCCTCCGGCCCCGATTTTCTGGATCCCCGCTTCCGCGGGGATGACGGAAGGGGTTGGTGCAGACCGCCCGACACTCTGACAAACAGGGCAGACCCGATGGCAGGCCCGCTGACATTCGAAGAGCTGAAGACGGCCGTCGACGACGGCCGCATCGACACGGTGATCGTCGCCTTTCCCGACATGCAGGGCCGGCTGATGGGCAAGCGCTTCCAGGCGCAGTTCTTCGTCGGGGAAGGCGGGCACGAGACCCATGCCTGCGACTATCTGCTGGCCAACGACATCGACATGGAGCCGGTGCCGGGCTACCGCGCCGCCAACTGGGCCAGGGGCTATGGCGATTTCGTCATGAAGCCCGACCTCGACACGCTGATGCTCACCCCCTGGCTGCCGGGCACGGCGCTGGTGCTCTGCGACCTGCTCGATCACCATCACCACAGGCCGCTTGCCCATTCGCCGCGCGCCATCCTCAAGGCGCAGCTGGCCCGGCTGGCCGAGATGGGCCTCAGCGCCTTTTTCGCCTCGGAGCTGGAATTCTACCTGTTCGACGAGGATTATCGCAGCCTGCAGCAGCGGCGCTACCGCGACCCGCAGACCGCCGGCGGCTATATCGAGGACTACCACATCTTCCAGACCTCGAAAGAGGAGCCGGTCCTGCGCGCCATGCGCAATCATCTGGAAGCGGCCGGCATCCCGGTCGAGAACTCGAAGGGCGAATGGGGGCCGGGACAGGAGGAGCTCAACATCCGCTATGCCGACGCCCTGACCATGGCCGACCGGCATGTGGTGATGAAGAATGCGATGAAGGAGATCGCCCACGACCAGGGCAAGGCCGTCACCTTCATGGCGAAATGGGATTACGACCTCGCCGGCAGCAGCTGCCACATCCACATGTCGATGCGCGACAAGGGCGGGGAGACGCCGCTCTTCCACGACCCCTCGGCGGAACATGGCATGTCGGCCCTGATGCGCCGGGTCATGGCCGGCCAGCTGAAATACGCCCCCGACTACACCTATTTTCTCGCGCCCTACATCAACTCATACAAGCGCTTCCAGAACGCCACCTTCGCCCCGACCAAGATCGTCTGGAGCCGCGACAATCGCACCGCCGGCTTCCGCCTCTGCGGCGAGGGGACGAAGGCGGTGCGCAACGAGTGCCGGATCGGCGGTGCCGACCTCAACCCCTATCTCGCCTTCGCGGCCCTGCTCGCGGCCGGCATCAGGGGCATCGAGGAGGAGCTGGCCCTGTCGCCGCCCTTCGACGGCGATGCCTATGGCGTCGCCGGCCTGCCCGATATCCCGACAACGCTCAGGGAGGCTGCCGCGGCGCTGGACGGCTCGGCGATGATGCGCGAAGCTTTCGGGGAGGACGTGGTGGACCATTATGTCCACACCGCCCGCTGGGAACAGCTGGAATATGATCGCCGCGTGACGGACTGGGAGCTGATGCGCGGCTTCGAACGCGCGTGAGGCGGCAATGCCCGACACAGTGACTCTGGTCTCGCCGGTCAACGGCGCGATCTATGCCAAGCGGCCGGTGATGGCGCCGGAGCTGGCCGCCGAAACCCTTGCCCGGGCCCGCTCGGCGCAGAAGGACTGGGCCGCCCGCCCGCTGGCCGAGCGGATCGGTCTGGTGCGGGCCGGTACCGCCCGGCTGGTCGCCATGGCCGAGGAGGCGGTGCCCGAGCTCGCCTGGATGATGGGCCGGCCGGTGCGTTATGGCGGCGAATTCGGCGGCGTCACCGAGCGGGTGACCTATATGGCCGACATCGCCGAAGAGGCGCTGGCATCGATGGTGGTCGAGGCCAGCGAGCGGTTCGAGCGCCGCATCCTGCGCGAGCCGCAGGGTCTCGTCTTCGTCATCGCGCCCTGGAACTACCCCTATCTCACCGCCATCAACACCGTCGCCCCGGCGCTGATCGCCGGCAATGCCGTCGCCCTCAAGCACGCCACCCAGACCCTGCTGGCCGGCGAGCGCATGGTCCGCGCCTTCGTCGAGGCCGGGGTGCCGGAGGAGGTGTTCTTCAGCCTGACGCTCGACCATGCGGGCACCGAAGCGCTGATCGCCGCCGGACGCTTCGACTTCATCAATTTCACCGGCTCGGTGGCCGGCGGCCGGACCATCGAGCGGGCCGCGGCCGGCACCTTCACCGGGCTGGGGCTGGAGCTCGGCGGCAAGGACCCCGGCTATGTCATGGCCGACGCCGATCTCGACGCCGCGGTCGACACGCTGATGGATGCGGCGATGTACAATAGCGGCCAGTGCTGCTGCGGCATCGAGCGGATCTATGTCGCCGCGCCGCTCTACGACGATTTCGTCGAGAAATCGGTGGCGCTGGGCTCCGGCTATAAACTCGGCGACCCGCTCGACCCGGCGACGACGCTGGGACCGATGGCGCATCGCCGCTTCGCCGCCGAGGTGCGGTCGCAGCTCACCGACGCGCTCGGCGCCGGCGCCATCGCCCGGATCGACCCGGCTCGCTTCCCCGCCGACGACGGCGAGGGCACCTATTGCGCCCCGCAGATCCTGACGAATGTCGACCATTCCATGCGGGTGATGCGCGACGAGACCTTCGGCCCGGTGGTTGGCATCATGAAGGTGGAGAGTGACGAGGAGGCGGTGGCGCTGATGAACGACAGCCCCTACGGCCTCACCGCCTCGCTGTGGACGGGCGATGCCGAGCGGGCTGCCGCCGTCGGCGCCCGCATTGAAACCGGCACCGTCTACATGAACCGGGCCGACTATCTCGACCCCGCTCTGTGCTGGACCGGCTGCAAGGACACCGGCCGCGGCGCCGCCCTGTCGGTGCTCGGCTATCACAGCGTCACCCGGGCGAAGTCCTATCACCTGAAAAAGGCCCTGCACTGATGAGCCCGACCGCCAATTGGAGCTACCCGACAAACATCCGCCTCGGCGCCGGCCGTATCGACGAGCTGATCGAGGCCTGCTACGCGGCCGGCACGTCGCGACCGCTGATGGTGACCGACAAAGGGCTCGCTGACTTGCCGATGACGCAAGCGGTCCTGGAGCGACTGAGGAAGGCAAATTTCTGGCCAAGCTTTTTCAGCGATGTCGATCCCAATCCCACTGAACGGAATCTTGCGGCCGGGATCGAGCAATATCGCGATCATCACCATGACGGCGTGGTCGCCTTTGGGGGCGGCTCGGCCATCGACCTCGGAAAGCTGATCGCCTTTCAGAAAGAGCAGGACGAACCGGTCTGGGCCTTCGAGGATATCGGCGACAACTGGAAAAAGGCCT
This sequence comes from Alphaproteobacteria bacterium, assembly GCA_009909005.1. Taxonomy (GTDB): domain Bacteria; phylum Pseudomonadota; class Alphaproteobacteria; order DSM-16000; family Inquilinaceae; genus JAAAOG01. The sequence continues at coordinate 8,841 of JAAAOG010000056.1, forward strand.
GGACCAGGACGATGGGCCCGATCGTCGCCATACCGACCACGGCCGGGACCGGCTCCGAGGTGGGCCGCGCCGCCGTGCTGACCAATTCGGAAACCCACGCCAAGAAGGTCATCTTTCACCCGGCCATGCTTCCGAAGGTCGTGATCTGCGACCCGGAACTGACGGTGAGCATGCCGCCCGCCATCACCGCCGGCACCGGCATGGACGCCTTCGCCCATTGCCTGGAGGCCTATTGCGCCCCGGCCTACCACCCGATGTCGCACGGCATCGCGCTGGAGGGCATGCGGCTGGTGAAGGAGAACCTGCCGCGGGTCCTCGCCGACGGCAGCGATCTGGAAGCCCGTGCGCATATGATGACCGCGGCGGCCATGGGCTCGGTCGCCTTCCAAAAGGGCCTGGGAGCGATCCACGCGCTGTCGCATCCGGTCGGCGCGATCTACGGCACCCATCACGGCACCACCAATGCCGTCGTCATGCCGGCGGTGCTGCGCTTCAACCGGCCGGCGATCGAGGAGAAGATCGCGGCGGCGGCGGGGTATCTCGGCATTCCCGGCGGCTTCGACGGCTTCTACGACTTTGCCCTGGCGCTGCGCCAGACGGCCGGCATTCCCGACCGGCTCGGCGATCTTGGCGTGTCGCACGACCGCATCGACGAGATGAGCGCCATGGCGATCGAAGACCCGACCGCCGGCGGCAATCCGGTACCGCTCACCCTGGCGACCGCCCGCAGCCTCTTTGAAGAGTGCCTGTGAGGGGAGCCGGCCCGGATCGGGGCCCGGCACCGGCAGCCTTGACCGAACCGCTGTGCAACAACTGGGAGACGGCGATATCAAACGCGTACTTGAATTCTGCGAGAGCAACGACCACGATGTTCGATGGCAACTGATGATGAGGAGCGTCTTATGCGGACTCTGATCCGCCGGGCCCAGGCAACCGGGACCGGTGCCATCGCCGGAGCGGGCATCGCCTGCATGGCATTGGCTTTCGTCAGCCTGCTTCCTGTCACGCTGTCGAACGATGTGATCGGTGCTGCCGCAATGAGCTTCGCCGGTATCGGTGGACTCCTGAATGGCACGCTCGGGCGGTAAATCGTCGTGGATGAGATTATCGCAGCCCTTGAGGCCGCAATCTGGCCATCGACCCCAGGTGGCCAAATACGGTTTTTGGGAAGCGTGACGCTTATCTTTTTGAGTATCCACGTTTGCTGGGATGCCTTATCACAGAAAACTGCCAAATTCAGCCTGTCAAGCCTTTCCAAAAAGATGCCGCAGCTTATGGCGGCAACCTCCTTTGCTACCGGCTTGGTTTTTGTGCTTGCTCTTTTTGATCATCGGATCATTGGCGTAATCGGAGATTTGGTGTTTCCCACTTTTATTGCTGGTATGGCTTCATGTATGATTGCGATAGGGCATCTCAGTCCGCACGAAGACTCCAATAATTCCGGTGCCGATAATGCCGGGTGAAGCCAAGCCTTTGCCGGGTTCAAGACAGTTCATGCGCCGTCAAGGGCTCTAAGGAGAGGTTCGGTTCTTCCACTTACGAATGGTCAAGTTTCCAGGCGGTGACAGTCGTCGCAAGGGCCCTCTGCTGCTTGACCCCGTAACCTTGGCAGCTATGGTGCTGGTTCGAGCGCGAAAGGATCCGAGCAATGGCCATGACGCGGCGTCGGTTAATGGATATGGGCCTTGGCGGTGCCGGGCTGGCGCTGTCGGCCCTGCTGGCGGGCCGCGCCTTCGGGCTGTCATTGCAGCCGCTGGAGGGCGAGGCGGAAAGCCTCTACCGGCAGGCCTGCCGGCCGGATACCGATCATGCGGCCGTCGTCGAGGCGCTGCTGAGCGCGGCCCGACGCCATGACGTCGCCGTCGACGAGCCGGCCCTGCGCCGGCTGCTGGCCGGACGCGCCTGCCCGGTGTGCGGCTGCCCGCTGCTGGTCGGCTGAGTGGCGCCGCCACCAACCCCGGCTGCCCGCCCCTCCTCCGCCCGATGACGCGGATCGCCTGGCTCTGGGTTCCCGTGCTCCTTGCCGGACTGGCGCCTGTTGTTTGCCTTGTCTTCTATTCCGTGCCGCAGGCCGACGATTTCTTTTATGGCGCGCTGGCACGGGAGCACGGCCTCGCCGGCGGCATTGCCGAGATGTATGGAAGCTGGAGCGGCCGCTTTCTGATCAGCTGGCTGATCATGCTGCCGACGGTCCTGGCGGACGAAACCGGTGCCGCGTTGATCGATCCGGTCCGGGGCGGTGGCCTGCTGATGCTCGGGGCCCTTGCCGGCCTGGCGTTCTACACGGCCCGGCTGGTCATCCCAAAGGCCGCCGGATGGCCGGCCGGTCTCGCCGGCCTCGTCTTTCTCTACGTGCTGCTGGCCAATGCCCGCTCCCTCCGCGACACGCTGTACTGGGTGCCGGGCTTCGCGCCCTATGCCGTGCCGGCCGTCATCGGCGCGGCGCTCTATGCCTGGCTCCACGGCGCCGCCGCGCGCGGGGAAAGGGTGCCGCCGGGGCATCTGCTCTGGCTGTGCCCGCTGCTGGCGGTGACCGCCGGCGCCAACGAGTTTACCGGCCCGGCCCTGGTGACCATCGTCGCGGCGTCCGTCGTGCTGCGGGCCGGGCTGGGCGGCCGGCCGCTGCAGCCGCTGGTCCATGCCGCCCTCGCCCTGGCGGCCTTGGCCGGGACGGCGATCGTCCTGGCCGCTCCCGGCAATGACGTGCGGGTGGCGCAGCAGAGTGCCGGCGGCGACGTGCTCGAGACGCTGGTCTGGGGCCCGATCTACTTCCTCAACTATCTGGCGCTCCGGGTGGATTCGCCGGGGCTTGCCGGCTGGCTGCTGCTGGTGGCCCTGGCGGTGCGCGGCGCCGAGCGGATTTCCGGCACCCCCTCGCCCGCCCGGCCCCTGCTGGTCTGGATGCCGCTTGCCGTCTTCGCCGCGTATGGGCTGCTCGCCTTCAGCGCCGGCGTCTATGGCCTGGGGTCGCTGCTGCCCGGCCGCGCCCAGAACCAGGTCCACCTGACCTTCATGGTGCTGGCCAGCCTGAGCGCGGCCGAGGCCGCCCGCTTCTATGGCCCGGCCCTGTCCGCCTGGCTGCAAGCACGCGCGCCGCAGCTCGACCGGCGGCGGCTGGCGCTCATCGCCGTCGTGCTGATCGCCCTCAGCCCGCAAAGCTGGCGCGCCGCCTACGACCTGCTGAGCGGCGAGGCCGCCGGCTTCGCCGCCGAGAACCGCACCCGCCTCGCCAAATTAGAGGAGAGCCCCGCCCGCAAGAAATTCCTGGTTCCGGCCTGGCAGCACCGCCCGGCCCTGCTGGTCCAGGAAGACATGGCCCCCGACCCCCTCCACTGGATCAACCTCAACATCGCCGACTATTACGGCCACGCCGCCGTGGCGACCGGCACAGACTGGCCGGACGAGTCTCAGTGAATAAACAACACGGACCATCCGCCTGTCGCAGAGCGGGTTGGAGACTTCAAGATGCCGGCCGTCGTCAGGGATCGTCGGTCAAGCTCATCAGGAGATCGTTGAGATCGGTCGTCAGCCGCTCGGCCCAGCCGCTCGCAAGCCTGTTGTCCAGCTTGTTGTCCAGCTCCGCCAGAATGGCGCGGGCGTCGGAGATGACCCGCTCTCCCTCTTTCGTGAAAGCAATCACTTTTCGGTTGCCCTTCTCCGGGTCCTGCGTTTGCTCCAACCACCCTTTGCAGGACAGATCCATCACCGATTTGGCAACCATCTGGCGCGACACGCCGAGAGCTCTTGCCACATCCGAAGCATAGTTGATGCCGCATTCCAACTGACCCATGAAATCCAGCGCCGACACGGTCAGCCCCCGGTGACCACGCGCGTGCAGCCGGTCGACGAGCCAAGCCATAAGCGCAGCCTGTCCACGGCCCAGCATGAGGGCAAGCTTCAGGCTGCGGCTTTCCGCCATGGGCAGGTCGCTCTTGCCGCCGCTCGTCAAATTTGTTGACAAGATTTCCATCGCCTCCTACTTTGTCATCTCGGTTTACAAGATGCGAGATGGATCATGCCGCCCCTGAAGACAATTCTGCGCATGAATGCGGCGAGTTGCATCGCTTTCGGTGTACTTTTCCTGGTCGAGCCCAACCTCGTGGCAATGTTTCTGGGCACACCCCCAGCCCCGTCCTGGCTCATCGCCGTGCTGGGTGCGGTTCTGGTCTTGAATGGCCTGCACCTCCTGCATACGAGCAAACGGGATTTGCCGCCAAGGGCCCTGATCCTCTATTTCAGCGCCGGGGATTTCGCCTGGGCTCTCGCCACGCTCGCCCTCATTGGCGGCGGCTTGTGGATCACGCACCTTGAAGGACGGGTTGTCGCCCTCCTTGTCGCCGCTTTCGTGGCAACCATGGGCGGGATGCAGATGTCGGCCCGAAGAGCGTTGAGGACTTGCTGAACCCGAAGACAGAAAAAGCAG
>JAAAOG010000073.1 GCA_009909005.1 Alphaproteobacteria bacterium
TCCCGGGATGGCGGGCGGAAACGTGGTCGGCGGCTTCACGCCGCCGCGAGTTGCTGCTGGCGCTGTTCGATGACCTTGTCGGCGTCGCGGCCGACCAGCTCCTGCAGGTGGCTGAACGTCGACACATAGCTGCCGACGCCCAGGGTGAGCGAGCGCAACTCGGTGATCAGGTCGTGCATCTCGGCCTGCGGGACATAGGCCTTGACCTCGTCCCAGCTCTCCCAGCCCTCGCGGGCGTTGAAGCCGAGGATCTGGCCGCGCCGGCCACTGAGGATGCGCTGCGCCTTGGCGGTGTACTCGCTGGGTACGTACACCGTCACTTCGGCGATCGGCTCCAGCAGCACGGGGTCACATTTCGGCATGCCCTCGGCCATGGCCAGGCGCCCGGCGGTGCGGAAGGCCATGTCGGAGCTGTCGACGGCATGGTACTGGCCGTCGGTCAGCGTCACCGCCACATCCACCACCGGGAAGCCGAGCGGCCCGCGCTTCAGGTAGTCGCGCACCCCGGCCTCGACGCTGGGGATGAACTGCCGCGGCACCGCGCCGCCGACGACCTTTTCATGGAACTCGAAGCCGGCGCCGCGGTCCAGCGGGGCGATGTCGATATGCACGTCGCCGAACTGGCCGTGCCCGCCCGACTGCTTCTTGTGCCGGGCGTGCTGGTGGACGCCCTTGCGGATCGTCTCCTTATAAGGAACGTCGGGCTTGCGGGCGGTGACCGAGACATTGTAGCGCCGCTGCAGCCGCTCCTTGGCGAGGATCAGGTGCACCTCGCCCTGGCCGCGCAGGATCAGGCCGCCGGCCTCGGGGTTCTGCTCGAACACCAGAGACGGGTCCTCCTCGACCAGCTTCTGCATGGCGGCGGTCAGCTTGACCTCGTCATTGCGGTTCTCCGCCCCCAGCGCCATGGCGTACACCGTCGACAGCGGTTGCGGCCAGAGAGGCGTACGGACGGGGCCGGCCTTGGTCAGGGTGTCGCCGGTCTGCACCGCGTCCATGCGGCCGAGGGCGACGATCTCGCCGACGCCGGCGTTCGGGACCTTGGTGGCGGTCTGGCCGGTGTACTTGTAGACGCCGCTGACCCGCTGGTCGCCGAGCATCATGCCGTCCGTGATCGTGCCGGACCAGATGCGGGCGTACGACAACTTTCCAGCGTGCTGGGCATGCACCGTCTTGAAAACGGTTGCCGAGACCGCCCCCTCTTCGACCGGCGCGGAGAGGCGGGCTGAGGCCTGCTGCGGGCCCGGCGCTTCGTGCCGCAGCGCCTTGAGCAGCCGGACGACGCCGGCATCGCTCTCCGCCGCGCCGAAGAACACGGGAACGATCAGGTCCTCGCGCAAATCCTTGGTCAGCTGCTGGTAGATCTCGTCGGTCGGCGGCTGGACATCCTCCAGCAATTGCTCCAGCAGCGTGTCGTCGAAATCGGCCAGAGCCTCCAGCATTTCCTGCCGGGCCGCCTGCTCGCGGTCGATGACCTCGTCGGGAATCTTGACGAGGCTGGGCGTTCCGGTGCCGTTATAGGACCAGGCCCGTTCCGAGACGAGGTCGATGAAGCCCGTGACCTTGTCGCTGTCGCGGATCGGCACCTCGCGCAGCACCAGCGGCCGCTGCGAGCTGGCCTGCAGGGTCGGCAGCAGGTCGCGCATATGGACCTGGCTGGTTTCGATCTTGTTGATGAACAGGAAGTGCGGGATACCGTACGTGTCGAGCAGCCGCAGGATCGGCGCCAGGCCGACCACCCGCTGCATGTCGGGTTCGCACACCACCACGGCCGCATCGACGACCATCAGGGCGGTCAGCGTCTCCTGCGTCAGCTCGATGGAGCCGGGGCAGTCGAGGATCGTCCAGTCGTCGCCGAGATAGCTGGCGACGGCCGGGGTGGTTTCGGTGCTCATCAGCCGCGACTTGGACTCCTCGGTACTGTCGCCGACGGTCGTCCCGTCCTTGATGGTACCTTTGCGACTGGTAGCGCCGGTGATGTGCAGAATACTTTCAAGCAGGCTGGTCTTGCCGCCGCCTTGCGGTCCGACGAGCGCGACGCACCGCGGCGCCGCGACGTCGGGGCTTGACTTGCGCGTTTCGGTCATGAGGGCCTCGGTTTTCTTGACGAGCTGTGCCGGGGGACCGCCTTGGGGCCGGCTCCGGCGCACGCATGCAGGCCCGTAAGCAGGCAGAGAGAGGCGGTCGTCGGATCCTCCCAGGAATGGCATATGCTTCCACCCGAGAGGCGGGGCTGTCCACCGAAAACAAAGGAAATGTTACGGGCGCAAGAGGATTGCATGACAAGGGCCGACGGCCGGGCGGTACGGGTGTGTGCCGATGCCCTGCACCGGCGGGGTGCAACCCGGCGCACAAAGAAGGCAAAGAAGAAGGGCCGGGCCTGACGTCGCGATGATCGTCGTGCCCGGCCCTCAAGTCATCACGCAGAGGAGCGGCAAGAGAGAGAGTGACGGGTCCGGCATTCAGAATGCCTTTTCCACCACCGTCAGAACGAACATGGCCAGGAAAACGGCGCCGATAATGCCGGTGACGACGATGCCGGCCTTTGTCGCATGTTCTTCAAGGTGCAGTGCCATCGGTAATCTCCTTCTCCCAAAAGGTGCCGCCGGGGCGGCCGCTGTTGTCTCGGGTCGGGCGGCTTTGGCCTTTCCTGTCCGGCCGGGCGCCCGCCTCTCGTTTCAAAAAGGTAGGCCCGTTGCCTTTGAGAGTGCAGCGCAAAGTCGGAATGCCGGCGGTTCCCCGCGGTCATGCGGGGCACGGTCCCGTCGAGAGGATTGCAGTCGGCGGGATGGCAGCCATGGCACCCGTGCATGCGGATTTTTGATTTTCGTTAGGGACTGCCGGCCGCCGGTCTCGCCCTCCGTCCGGAAAGGCGGGGGTGTAGCCCGGCCGGACCCTGCCGGGAGCCGCCGGTTCAGCCATTTTTCGCGTGTCGCGGCCGGGGCGGGAGCGATCCCGCTGATCGCGCATGGCAGCCATGCGGAAAGGGCATCGCCTTTGCGCCTCATTATCGTTAACGGCAGCCATGCGTCTTCTGCAGGACACCGCCTGTCCGGCGCCTGCGGTGGCGGGTGTGGGCGGGTCCGATGCCGACGACCTTGACAATCGCAGGGAGATCCGGGCGCACTCACGGCAAAAGCAGGCCGTCAGGCCCCGGAAAATGCATCAGGGGAGAGCGTTCATGTCGCGAATGACGATGATCGGAGTGGCCGCGGCGGTTGCGGTCCTGGCAATCGGCGGCCTCACGGCTTTCCTGACCTTCAACGGGCCGGGCGACGGTCCGCGCCGGCTTTCCGAGGATCCCGTCGTCGCGGCCGGCCTGATCGCGACGGACGAGAACTGTACGGTGTGCCATGCACTGTACCGCGACGACCCGTTCCGGGTCGGGCCGTCGCTCTGGGAAATTGTCGGGGCGGAAAAGGCGCGGATGGACGGCTATGCCTATTCCCAGGCGCTGGCCAACGCCGAAGGCCGCTGGACCGAGGCCGAGCTGGACGCCTTTCTGGCCGATCCGCACGGTTTCATGCCGGGCACGCGCATGACCTTTTCAGGCTTGGCCAGCCCCGAAACCCGCCGGGAAATCATCGTCTTCCTGTCGACCCTGGAAGACTGACACGCCCACCCGCGCAAATGACAAGCGTTCGCAAGAAAACACAGGCGCCGGGACAGGTGCCGGGGGTCTTCATCCCGCCGATGTCGTCTTCGGAACGAAACCGGGAAGGCGCATTATTTGCCGCGACGGAAAATTTCCTTTGACCTAGATCACAGACATGCGTTGTGGAGATAGCCTACCCTTCGAAAATGCATGGCCCGGCCACCCGGTTTGGGCCGGGAACAACAAGACGTGCATTGCGGGGGAAACGCTATGGTCGGTGCGGCGACGCGCCCGGACCCGCGTCCAGCGGAGAGTCCGGACGAATTCGGGGATTTGGACGGCTATGTCGGCGCGCTCGGCGGCCTGACCCGTCGTGACTTCCTGAAATTCTGCACCGGCATCGCCGCCACGCTCGGCCTGTCGCCGGCGTTCGGCGTCACCATCGCCAATGCCGCGACCAGCCCGCGCCGCCCGCCGGTCATCTGGATCTCGGCGCAGGAATGCACCGGCTGCACGGAATCCCTGCTCCGGGCCTATCACCCGACCATCGAGTCCCTGATCCTCGACCACATCTCGCTCGATTATCACGAGGTGCTGTGCGCCGGTGCCGGCCACCAGGCCGAAGAGTTCAAGCACCGCTCGATGGAGGAGAACTGGGGCCAATACGTCATGGTCGTCGACGGGTCGATCCCGACCCGCGACGGCGGCATCTACTGCAAGATCGCCGGAGAGACGGTGCTCGACATCGCCCGGCACACGGCGGAAGGGGCGGCGGCGGTCATCGCCATCGGCTCCTGCGCGGCCTGGGGCGGCATCCCGGCGAGCGACCCCAATCCCACCGACGCCCGCCCGGCCAGCGACATCATCACCGACAAGCCGGTCGTCAACATTCCCGGCTGTCCGCCCAACCCCTACAACTTCCTCGCCACGGTCCTGCACTTCCTGACCTTCAACGAACTGCCGGGGCTCGACGAGAAGAACCGGCCGCGCTTCGCCTATGGCCGGCTGATCCACGAGAACTGCGAGCGCCGGCCGCATTTCGATGCCGGCCGCTTCGCCCGCGAATTCGGCGATCCCGGCCACCGCCAGGGCTGGTGCCTCTACCAGCTGGGCTGCAAGGGTCCGGAGACCTATGCCAATTGCCCGGCCATCGGCTTCAACGATGTCGGCGAGAGCGCCTGGCCCGTCGGCATCGGCGCGCCGTGCTTCGGTTGCACCGAGCAGGGCATCGGCTTCACCAAGTCGCTGCACTCGCTGTCCAGCGTCCAGTCGCTGACCCCGCCGACCGCCTTTCCGCGCATCGTCGAGACCTCCGACACCGGCATCACCCCGGCGGCGGCGGCCCTGGCGGCCGGCATCGGCGGTGCCGCCATCGGCGCCGGCGCGGTGCTCGCCAGCCGCCTGGCCAAGCACGCCCCCGCCGAAGGGGAAGGGCCCGGGAACGAAGGCCGCAGGGAAGACCGATAAAGCGCTGCGCCCCAGGGCGCGCTCGAGGGAGGACGTCAGATGGCCATCAACCGCCGCGCATTCCTCAAGGGCATGGCGGCCGACGGCGCGGCCGGGGCGGCCGCCGTCGTTACGATCGGCGCGACCGGCGAGGCCGTGGCCGGGGGGGGATTCCAGCGCACGCCGTTCGAAATGCCCGCCGATGCGGTCGGCCTGCTCTATGACTCGACCCTGTGCATCGGCTGTCGCGCCTGCCAGGCCGCCTGCAAAGAGGCGAACGGCATGGCGGCCGAGGTTCCGACCCCCTATCAGGACTGGAACGAGGGCCTCTGGGACAGCCCCACCGACCTGTCGGGCGATACGCTGACGGTGATCCAGGTCTATCAGGACGGCAACATGGCGGTGAAGGACCGGGCCGAGGACGGCTATGCCTTCATGAAGCGCCAGTGCATGCACTGCACCGACGCCTCCTGCGTCTCGGTCTGCCCGGTGACGGCGATGACCAAGGACCCGGTGACCGGCGTCGTCATCCACCATGAGGACCGCTGCATCGGCTGCCGCTATTGCGTCCTGTCCTGCCCCTTCGGCGTCCCCCGCTACCAGTACGACGATCCGTTCGGCGCCATCACCAAATGCCAGCTGTGCACCAATGTGCCGGACCAGGAATACTCCGCCTGCGCCATGGTCTGCCCGACCGGTGCGACGCTCTATGGCCGCGTCGACGACCTGAAGGCCGAGGCGCGGCTGCGCCTGGCCAAGGACCCCGGGGCGGAGCACGCCTATCCGCGCGGCCGCATCGGCGGCGACAACGAACCCAATGTCGCGCCGATCCCGGTCTACCAGGACGATTTTTACGGCGACAATATCCTGGGCGGCACGCAGTGCCTGACCCTGGCCGGCGTGCCCTATGACCGGCTCGGCCTGCCGCTGGAGGCGCCGGACTTCTCCTACGCCACGCTGACCGAAGGCATCCAGCACACCCTCTACCGCTACATGATCCTGCCGGCGGTGGTGCTGGGCGGCCTGGTCACGCTGGCCTGGCGGAATTCGCGCCGGCACAAGCCGGAAGACTGGGATTGAGCGGGACCGGGAGGCACCACCGATGACGGCACGACACGCACCGCTGGGCGGACGGTTCATCTCGCTCCCCGTCGTGATCATGGCGCTGTTCGCCATGGTCGCCGGCTTCTACCTCTATCACCGCTTCGTCTACGGGCTGGGCTCGGTTACCAACCTGTCGGACGGCTATCCCTGGGGGATCTGGATCGCCATCGACCTTGTCGTCGGCACTGCCTTGGGCTGCGCCGGCTATGTCATGGCGCTGATGGTCTACATCCTGAACAAGGGCGAGTACCACCCGCTGGTGCGGCCGGCCATCCTGGCCAGCCTGTTCGGCTACGGCCTGGGCGGCATCGCCGTGATGATCGACCTCGGCCGCTACTGGCAGGGCTACAACATGATGCTGCCCTGGCTCACCAATGTGAACTCGGTGATGCTGGAGACGGCCCTGTGTATCGCCGCCTATATCACGGTGCTGATGATCGAGTTCTCGCCGGTGTTCCTGGAACGACTCGGCATGACCCGGGTGCGGGAGAAGCTCAACCGCTTCCTGTTCATCATCATCGCGCTCGGCGTGCTGCTGCCGACCATGCACCAGTCGTCCATGGGCACGATCCTGGTCGTGCTGGGCCACCAGCTGAGCCCGCTCTGGCAGACGCCGCTCCTGCCGCTGTTCTTCCTGATCTCGGCGCTGTTCATGGGCTTCGCCATCGTCATCTTCGAGGCGGTGATGTCCTCGGTCGGCTTCCGACGGCCGCTGGAAGGCGAGGTGCTGGGCAAGCTGACCGGCATCATGGCCTGGGTCATGCTCGGCTATCTGGTGCTCCGCTTCCTCGACGTGGTCTATCGCGGGTCGTTCGGCCTCGCCTTCGACGGCAGCACCCAAGCGATCATGTTCTGGCTGGAGAATCTGACCGCGGTGATCGCCGTCGCCCTGGTGCTGCCCAAGGCCAACCGCTTCAAGCCGCACCTGATGTTCGTCTGTGCCTGCATGATCCTGGTCTCGGGCACCATTTACCGGGTCAACTGCTATCTGGTCGGCTATGACCCGGGCGACGGCTTCCTCTACTTCCCGACGGTCGGCGAGATCATGGTGACGCTCGGCATCTTCTCGCTGGAAATCCTGCTCTACATCGCCTTCGTCAAGAACCTGCCGATCCTGCACACGCCGCAATCGGCCTATGAGGAAGAGCACCCGCACCCGGCCGAAGCCTCAGGCTCGGCGACCGGGAGCGCCGGCACCGCCCGGCCCGCCTGACCCCGGCACCCAAGCAACACGGCCCCATTAGGGAGGAGCCCCGTTCATGCGCATCACCGTCGATCCCATCACGCGTATCGAGGGTCACCTGCGGGTCGACTGCGAGGTCGAGGACGGCAAGGTGACCAATGCCTGGTCGTCGGGCCAGATGTGGCGGGGGATCGAGCTCATTCTCCGCGGCCGCGACCCGCGCGACGCCTGGGTCTTCACCCAGCGCATCTGCGGCGTCTGCACCACGGTGCACGCCATCGCCTCGGTGCGGGCGGTCGAGAACGCCCTCGACATGGAGATCCCGCTCAACGCCCAGTACATCCGCAACATGATCGTGGCCGCCCACGGCATCCACGACCACATCGTGCACTTCTACCAGCTCTCGGCGCTCGACTGGGTCGACATCGTCTCCGCCCTGCAGGCCGACCCGCAGGCCGCCTCCAGCCTGGCGCAGAGCCTCTCCGGCTGGCACCGCAACAGCGCGCAGGAATTCCGGCAGGTGCAGCAGCGCCTGCAGGCCTTCGTCGATTCCGGCCAGCTCGGCGTGTTCGGCAGCGGCTATTGGGGGCACGAGGCGATGATCCTCGAGCCCGAGGTCAACCTGATGGCCGTGGCGCACTACATGCAGGCGCTGGAATTCCAGCGGAAGGCCAATCAGATCGTCGCCATCCTCGGCTCGAAGACGCCGCACATCCAGAACCTGGCGGTCGGCGGCGTCGCCAATCCGATCAATTTCGACAGCCAGTCGACCCTGACCCTGGAGCGCCTGCTGCAGATCAAGCGCTTCATCGACGAGGTCGGCAGCTTCGTCAAGGACGTCTACCTGATCGACGTCGCCGCGGTCGGCGCCAAATATGCCGACTGGACCAATTACGGCGCCGGCGTCACCAACTACATGTCGGTGCCCGACCTGCCGATCGACACGCGCGGCACCGAGTTCGCCCTGCCCGGCGGCTATATTTCCGGCGGCGACGTCGGCACCTTCCGGCCGATCAGCTCCTACCACGACGACTATTTCCGCGACGGCGTCAAGGAGGATGCCAAGCACGCCTGGTACGAGAACGACGCGGCACTGCACCCCTATGACGGCGAGACCGAGCCGCACTACACCGATTTCCAGGACGATGGCAAATATTCCTGGGTCAAGGCACCGACCTTCTATGACGAGCGCGTCCAGGTCGGGCCGCTGGCCAATGTACTGTGCATGTACGCCGCCGGCCATGAGCCGACCCAGCGCTATACGAACCTGGCGCTGGAGACGGTCGGCTCGATCGCCGGGCTGGGCGGGCCGCTGCCGGTCGATGCCCTGCACTCGACCATCGGCCGCCATGCCGCCCGGGCGGTGCGCTGCGCCGTGATGCACGAGGCGCTGGGCGACCAGTGGTCCCGGCTGATGGAGAATATCGGCAGCGGCGACACCGACACCTTCAACCGCCCGGTCTTCCCGGCAGGCGAGGTGCGCGGCTATGGCTTCCACGAGGCGCCGCGCGGGGTGCTGTCGCACTGGATCGTCATCGACGACGGCAAGATCGCCAATTATCAGGCGGTGGTGCCGAGCACCTGGAACGCCGGCCCGCGCGACATCAACGATGCCATGGGCCCCTATGAGGCCTCGCTGATGGACAACCCGGTCGCCGATCCGGAAAAGCCGCTGGAGGTCATCCGCACCGTGCATTCCTTCGACCCGTGCCTGGCCTGCGCCATCCACATGGTCGACCCCGACAACAACGAACTGGTCAGGGTCAAGGCGCTGTAACCCGCGAGCCTGCCGGTCGCAGGTTGCACCTGCGACCGGAACGCTTCTGTGAAACCGCGGGGTCGGACGGACAACGCCCGACCCGCAGGACATGATTGCTTTATGCCCACCGTCGTTCTCGGCCTCGGCAATATCCTTCTCGGCGACGAGGGCGTGGGCGTCCGCGTCGTCGAGGCGCTGGAGGCGCGCTACGACCTGCCGCCCGAAATCACGGTGATCGACGGCGGCACCTCCGGCATGGACATGATGGACATGCTGGCCGGGCTCGACGAGCTCATCGTCGTCGACGCCCTGCGCACCGACAAGCCGCCCGGCACCATCGTCCACCTGACCGGCGACGCCGTGCCGGCGCTCTTCCGCACCCGCATTTCGCCGCACCAGCTCGGACTTTCGGAGGTGCTGGGGGCGCTTGCGCTGCTGGACGAGGCGCCCAAATCCCTGACATTGGTGGGTGTGGCGCCGCTCGACCTCGACCTCGGCATGGCGCTGTCGCCGACCATTGCGGCGCAGCTCGACCCGCTGGTCGAGCGGGTCGTCGCCGACCTCCGGGACCGCGGCCATCAGGTGAACCGAAAGCGTCATGCATGAACTGTCGCTGTGCGAGAGCATCCTCGACATTATCGAGGAGCACGCCCGCACGCATGGCTTCCACACCGTCCGGTCGGTGCGCATCGAGGTCGGCATGCTGTCCTGCGCCGAGCCCGAGGCGCTGCGCTTCGGCTTCGAGGTGGTGACCCGCGGCACGGTGGCCGAGGGGGCGGTGCTGGAAATCGACCGCCCGCCCGGCGAGGCCTGGTGCTGGGACTGCGAGACCCTGGTGCCGGTCGCCGACCGCGTCTCCGGCTGCCCCGCCTGCGGCGGCTTCCGCCTGGAACTCCACGCCGGCGACCAGATGCGCGTCACCGAACTCGACGTCGATTGACGGTGAATCGCGGAGGTGCGCCCGCATCATGGAGCGGCGGCATCCCTGCCGCCGGCCGGCCGCCATGGTCGGCGCAGATGAGTCGAGAGCCTTCCGAAACTCGTCCGTGATCATCGCACGCCCTCCCTCATCGTCCAGAACACTGACTGTGTGACGACTCCTGTTCCGAAAGATCGGCCGAGCCTTTCGGCGACAACGAAACATAGGCAGTCATGAGATCACGAACTGCTTCTGGATTGAGCAAGAGGACGAGAATTTCGATTGCGTGTGTTGCAGTCAGTGGCAATGGGAAAAAGAACTATCGGTCGAGACACATTAATCGTTAGGATTCTAAGGATATGTTTCAACCGACCGCCAAATGGAGCTGAGAGTTGCTTCGGCTTGCGACGGGCGTGCTACACTCTTGCCCGGCATAGCGCCCGCGTCTCGATTTGCTACACTCGGCGGCGGGACGCCGCCGCTCCGGATAGCGGCCGCCTCTCGATTTGCTACACTGGCCTGGAGCGTCGGCGTCCCGCCGACGTCTGGAGCGTCGGCGTCCCGCCGACGTCGCTGCGGATTGCTGCCGCCTCTCGATTTGCTACACTCGGCGGCGGGACGCCGCCGCTCCGGGATGCGCTGCGGATAGCGGCCGCCTCTCGATTTGCTACACTGCTGGCATTCAGGTCTGAGACCAGCACCCGGGCGGCAATTTTCAGCCGCCCAAAGCCGCGGATACGCGCGCCGGGGCCGTGGCGGCTTTTTCGGAGGGTGCGGCGTTGTCGCGGGGCGGATCGGGGCCCAGATTCCGGGGTGCCAGACGGTCGGATGGCCGCCCTCGAGCACAGGTTCGGGGGAGGAAAGTCCGGGCTCCACGGAAACACGGTGCCGGGTAACGCCCGGCGGGGGCGACCCCAGGGACAGTGCCACAGAGAGCAGACCGCCCGGTTCCGGCCGGGCAAGGGTGAAAGGGTGCGGTAAGAGCGCACCGCGGCGCCGGCAACGGCCGCCGGCACGGTAAACCCCACCGGGAGCAAGACCGAATAGGAGCGGACCGGTCCCGACAGGCGTCTCACGCTTTTCGGGCCCGACGGGTGTTTTCGACCGCCGCTCGGGTTGGTCGCGCGAGGCGTCCGGCGACGGGCGTCCCAGAGGAATGGCCATCCCCCGGCCCGCGGGCCGGGGACAGAACCCGGCTTACAGACCGTCTGGCCCTCTTGATCCCAAAACCCGGCCCCACCGACGCCTCCGGCAGCCCCGCCGGCGGCATCGGTGCGCGTCCATCTATCTCTTGTGCTAGGTGGCTCATTTTGTATTGCGCGGCCGACCCGCCCCAGATATGGTATGCGGTAGCACGAGGCCGGTGGCGTCCTGCCGTTGGGCCGGGGGCCGCAGGCCCGGCGTCGTCCCATGATTTCCCATGGGGCGCCCAGGCACGGGTCTTCGGGCCGGGCAAGGCCGGCGGATCGGATGCGCGCTTGCAGCAGAGGTCAATAACAGGAACGAAAAAGGAACATCTGTGAAAATCTTGTTTTGTTCCGGCAGAATTGTCGGAAAAACGGGACTATTGCGCGGTCTCCGAGCATTGGTGTAGGGCTGTTGGCGTTCATCGAACTTATTGCAGAACCCCGGAAGAATATCCCAGCGTCTCTTGACTCCCCATGAAATCCCATGCTATCCCATGAACGGGCTGGAAAAGGGGCGCGGGCGTCCGGCACTCCGGCCGGTGGCAGGCACCGGGCGCTAGAGGAGGCCGAACGGCAGGCGATGTTGGATCGTCCGCGGGTGGGGCCGATGCGCCGTTTCACGTCGCGCTATGCCAATCGGGTGGACAAGAAAGGACGCGTCAGCGTCCCCGCCGGCTATCGCGCGGTGCTGGAGGATGGCGGCGCGGGTGTCGTCTATTTGAAACCCAACCCGGCGGATGGCGCGATCGACGGATTGACGGAATCGTTCATGGACGACATTCAGCAGCGCATCGACGCGCTCGACATCGGCTCGGACGACCGCACCGCCCTGGAGGATGCCTATTTCGCCGAGAGCGTCGAGCTGCGCTTCGACCCCGAAGGCCGCATCATCCTGCCCAAGGACCTGACCGATTTCGCCGGCATCGGCGACACGGCCCTGTTCGTCGGCCTCGGCACCCGCTTTCAGATCTGGAACCCGGAGACCTATGAGGCCCGCAAGGCCGACCGCGCCGCCCACGCCAGGAGCCTGACGCTGTCCAAGCCGGGCGGCGGCAGCCGGGGGAGCGCATGACCGACCGCCCCGACCCGCGCGCCCCCGCAGCCCCGGCCGACGAGGGCCGGCACCGCCCCGTCCTTCTGGAAGAGGTGCTGGCGGCGCTGGCCCCGGCCGACGGCGCGACCTTCGTCGACGCCACCTTCGGGCGCGGCGGCTATGCCCGCGCCCTGCTGGAGGCCGCCGCCTGCCGGGTCGACGGCATCGACTGCGATCCCGAGGCGGTGGCCGCCGGCCGGGCGCTGGAGGCCCGCTATCCCGGGCGCTTCGCCATGCACCGCGGACATTTCGGCGACATGGACGCCCTGGTGCCCGGCCCGGTCGACGGCGTGGCGCTCGACCTCGGCGTCTCCTCGCCGCAGCTCGACAATCCCGAGCGCGGCTTTTCCTTCCGGGCCGACGGGCCGCTCGACATGCGCATGAGCGGCGAGGGGCCGACCGCGGCCGATGTGGTCAACACCCTGCCGGAGGCGGAGCTGGCCCGCATCCTGTTCGAATTGGGGGAGGAGCGGCAGTCGCGCCGCGTCGCCCGCGCGCTGGTGGCGGCGCGGCAGCAGGCGCCGGTCACCCGCACCGCGGCGCTGGCCGACCTGGTGCGGCGGGAGGTGCGGCGCAGCAAGGACGGCATCGATCCCGCCACGCGCACCTTCCAGGCCTTGCGGATTTACGTGAATGACGAGCTAGGGGAACTTGACCGCGGCTTGAGCGCCGCCGAACGCTGCCTCCGTCCCGGCGGACGGCTCGCCGTGGTCTCTTTCCACAGCCTCGAGGACCGGCGGGTGAAGCGCTTCCTCGCCGACCGGTCGGCGCCGGCCGAAGGCGGCGGGCGCGGCGTCTCCCGCCACCGCCCGGTCGCCGAGACC
>JAAAOG010000120.1 GCA_009909005.1 Alphaproteobacteria bacterium
GACCACGCCCGGCCAGGCGGCGATCAGGGCACCGAGGACCGTGCGCTTGCGGCCCAGCGCGGTGCGCGTCACCGGCTGGACGACGGCTGTCAGGGATCGTGGCAGACCCATGGGGTTGCGGCTCCGCCTGCCCCGCAGCACCAACGACGGCCGCGGGATCGTCAATGGTCAATAGAGGCTGTTCGGCACCCGGCACAAGAGGTCTTGCACGCCATGACGGCTGGATATGATGCCGCCTGCGGCCCCGACGCGGCCGGCCTGATTCCCGGGCTGCTCGCCTGGTATGACCGGAACCGCCGGCACCTACCCTGGCGGACACCGCCCGGCCGTCGGCCGGACCCGTATCACGTCTGGCTGAGCGAGATCATGCTGCAGCAGACAACCGTGGTCGCCGTCGCTCCTTATTTCCGCGATTTCCTGGCGCGATGGCCGACGGTCGCCGATCTTGCCGCGGCACCGCTGGAGGATGTCCTGCAGGCCTGGGCCGGGCTGGGTTACTATGCCCGCGCGCGCAATCTCCATGCCTGCGCCCGCACCCTGGCCGCCGCCCATGGCGGCCGGTTCCCGGAGACCGAGGCGGCGCTGCGGCAATTGCCGGGGATCGGCGCCTATACCGCGGCGGCGATCGCCGCCATCGCCTTCGACCGTCCAACGGTCGCCGTCGACGGCAATGTCGAGCGGGTCATGGCGCGGCTGCACGCGGTCGAGACGCCGCTTCCCGCCGCCAAGCCTGCCCTGAAGCGCCATGCCGCTGCCTTCGTCAGCGATCAGCGGCCCGGCGATGTCACCCAGGCCCTGATGGATCTCGGCGATGCCATCTGCACGCCGCGGAAGCCGAAATGCCTGCTTTGTCCGGTCTCCGAGGCTTGCGCCGCCTGGCGCCTTGGCCGTGCCGAGGCGCTGCCGGCGAAAGCTGCCAAGGCCGAACGGCCGACCCGGCGGGGCATCGCCTTTTTCGCCACCGATCCCGGGGGCGCGGTCCTGCTGCGCCGCCGGCCGGCGGACGGCCTGCTCGGCGCGATGATGGAAGTGCCCTCCAGCCCCTGGATCGAGGTCCCGGCCCTGCCGGCCCTGGCGGACGTGGTGCTTGAAGCCCCGGTGGCGGCCGACTGGCGCCTGCTGCCCGGCCGGGTCAGCCATACCTTCACGCATTTCCAGCTGGAACTCGGCGTTGCCGTCGCCCGCTGCGCCCCGGGCGCCGATGGTTGTGCCGACCCTCGTGCCGAGCCCGCGGCGGGCCTCTGGGTGCCGGTCGACCGGCTGGGCGACCAAGCTCTTCCCACGGTCATGCGCAAGATCGTCCGTCACGCCCTGGCGCACAGCTGAGTCGTCCCAGGCCGGCCGTCCGCGTCAGGAGCAGCCGACCCCGGGCCCTGCCGAGGCGTGCCGCCCGACATGCTGCCCCAGGCCGGCGGCCAGCCGGCCCGGCGACCAGAACAGCCGCACGACCAGATCGCGCAGAACCCGGCGCCGCAGCCGGCGCGCTTCGAACACAATGGCGAGTGTCGCTTCCGGCCCGGCGCCGATCGTCCGGCCGGCACAATCGGCCGGCCCGTTTTTCCCTATGGACATGATCGGTTTCCTTTCGATCTTTCCTTTTCCGGCAAAAAATATCGGGTCCAGGCCCTTTTGGAAGCCGGGGACTCCGCATATCATTGTTTCCCTTGCGGCAAGAATGACGAAGGCAGACATGGACAAGATCTCGGGAATCTCGGCCTTCGCCCGTGTCGTCGAAACCGGCGGGTTCTCTGCCGCGGCCCGACAGCTCGGGGTCACGCCCTCGGCCATCAGCAAGCAGGTGACGCAGCTGGAAAACCGCCTCGGCGCGCGGCTGCTGAACCGGACGACCCGGCAGCTGTCGCTGACCGAGGTCGGCACCGCCTTCTACGAACGGACCAAGCAGATCCTCTGGGCTCTGGACGAGGCCGAGCAGGCGGTCTCCCACCTGACGAATGTGCCGCGCGGGATGCTGCGGGTGACCGTGCCCCTGGCCTTCGGCGAGACCCACATCGCGCCGATCCTGCCCGGATTCGTCACGCGCTATCCCGATGTCAGTATCGAGGTCGTCACCAGCGAGCGGGTCGCGAACCTGGTCGAGGAAGGCATCGACGTCGCCATCCGGGTTGGCCAGGGCCCGGATTCCTCCCTGTTCGGGCGCCGTCTGGCGCCCAACCGGCGGATCATCTGTGCCAGCCCCGCCTATCTGGCGGCGCGCGGCTCGCCGCAGGTGCCGGCCGATCTGACCGGCCACAACTGCCTGACCTATGTGCAGCAGGGGCCGCGCGTGGAGTGGCGCTTCGGCGAGCACGCGGAAGCCTTCACCGTTCCGGTCAGCGGCACCATCCAGTCCAACAGCTTCAGCGTCCTGCGGGCCGCGGCCGTGGCCGGCGTCGGCATCACGCGGCTGGCCGGGTTCATCGTCGGCGAGGAACTGAAGAGCGGCGCGCTGGTCGAGTTGCTCGGCACCTACGAGGCGAATGACGGCGACATCTTCGTCGTATATCCGACCAGCCGGCACCTCTCGCCAAAGGTCCGGGCCTTCATCGACTATCTGGTCGAGACGATCGGCCAGCCGCGCTACTGGACGATGGCCGGCCTGAGCCGCAGCACGGAGGACGACTGAAAAACGAAATCCATCTCGTCAGGCTTGCAATGCCGGCCCGGAGCATGGAAACTCGTTGCGCTATCGCAACGGACCCTGTCATGCTCGAACTGAAGGCAACCCAGGCCCTGAATATCTGGCGGCTGGCGCTGGTTGAAACGGTCAGGCGGGATGCGCCGGACCTGTCGGCCCGGCAGCTGGCCCTGCTGCTCACCGTCTACCTCACCCCGCCGCCGCACACGGTGCGCGGGCTGGCCGACTCCCTGAACGTGTCCAAACCGGCGATCACCCGGGCACTCGACCGGCTGGGCACCCTCGGCTATCTGCGGCGCAAGACCGACGAGGCGGACCGCCGCAATGTCCTGGTCCAGCGGACCGTCAGGGGCTCGGTCTATCTCCGCGACTTTGCCGACCTGGTGATCGCCTCGGCTACCGCCCCCACCGAAACCGGGGCCGATTAGCCGCCCGCACCGCCGCCCCGACCATGGCCGTCGCCGTGGTGATGCGTGTGATGGTGGGCGTGATGGCCGCATTCGGCGGCGTCCGCCGGGTCCGGCGGATTGGCCAGAAAGGCCTTGATCGCGACGACCGGATCCGTCTCGGTCGTTGCGGCGGCGCGGATGCCGCGCTCCGCCATGCGGCGCACGAAACCCGGACCGCAGGTACCGGCCAGGATCGCATCCATGACATCGAGCGGGTGCGGCCCGTCGTCCTTGAAGTCGTGGAAGGCCTGCTCGCGCGGCAGGTCGAGGCGGTCGATCTCGACCGGCGTGCCCGTCTCGTCGACCGCGAAAACGAGAAAGCGCCGGGTGCGCCCCGCATGCGGTGTGACAGTGCGGAAATTCTGGCTGGCGACGGCGATCTTCATGCACGCGGACTCCCTGCAGCAGCACATGGCCCGCGATGATGCCTTCCACGCGCGCGCATGCCCATGCGGGACATTGTCCGAGGGCCTCGCAGGCCGCCGCGACTCCGAGCAAATCTAGAACTGAAAGTCGTCGTTGAGGATCGTGAAGAGGACCGACGACCGGCCCGGTTCAATCGTGAAATCCTCCATTTCCACCAGGCTCACTCTTGCAGTTTCCTGACTTTCGACGTTGGCATCAGGGAAAACCGAAACATCAAACGTGAAAATCCGGCTGTCCTGCTCCGACGAAAGCGAAACATCGTAGTCCTGCCCGCGAAAGGCCACGCCACCAAAATCGAAGAATTCCAGATCTTTGACCCGCTCGGCGTCGGAGTCGGAAATTGCTTGGGAGAAGGTCAGCTCTAACGCCAAAGGCGGAAAGAAATCCTCCGATTCCTCGCTCGGACCATTTAGTCGGAGGCCCATCTCGACGGGCTCGGGCTGCGGCGGCGTGGAATCCGGAAACACGTAATAGCCGACTCCCTCGCCGGAGAACTGATCGAGCGTATCCAGGACCGTCCGATGCTCGTTTTCCGATGCGGTATAGAAGTGGGCCGAGGTCTCCGTATTGAACGACCGGAACAGCGGGATCGAGTCTCCGGTGGGTTCTGTGTTGGCGTAATAGGCAATACCTTCGAACTGGAACTGCGGCAGATTTTCCTGAACGAATTGCCGTTCCTCTTCGGAGATCGTGTAGAAATGTGTGCCGGTTGCCAGGTTGAAGAAACGGTAGACCGGGGCTGTCCCGTCGACCTGTTCCTCCTCGGCGAAAAAGGCCGTGCCTTCGAACTGAAACTGCGGAATGCCGATGACGATGTCGCGTTCGGTCTCGCTGGCCGTATAGAAATGCGTGTCCGTGATCGTGTTGAAAAAGCGATAGACGGCTGTCCGGCTCATCGGCCACATCCCCGCAATTTGGTCCGCAATTTCGCCCGCCCCCGGCCGCGGCCGGCATGACGGCACTATGCCCGACCCACCGGCAAAAGCAAGCCGCCACCGCCTCCCGCAGAGTCGATCCTGCAGCGATGCCAGGCAAAGACGATGGAGAAGGCAATCCTTTTATAGTCATCCTTCATCAGGCTTGCCGCTTGATAGCGGATCGATTATTCCAGGAATCACATCCACAAGTGGAATTTCGAGAATGGATTTGTGAAGGATTGAAACCGGCATAGATAGCCATCTTGGACCTGCATGCGCATGGATCACACAGGCTCGATCGTCTTTCCTTCCATGGACACACGATCCATGGACACATGCTTGGACAATAGGCCCAGCTTGTCCCGACCCCCCCACGAATTGGGCCTGGTCTCCAACCAAGCAGGCGGAGCCGCCTGGTATTCAGAGGAAAATGGAGAAGCCGGGGATAGTCTCCGTAAATTGATTATCGAAGCTGGTGTAGGGCTCGGAAAACTCGGAGTAGGCCGATATCTTGACAGACGCAATAAGACCGAGCGGCACAACACCGTCAAACATGGTCACGACGCTCCCATCAAGAGAGTCTTCGTCGACCTGCAATTCAAACCCGATCTCCCCAATAACCGAGTCCGTTGCGGAGAGAAAAGTGACCGTACCGGTTACATTGCCATTGACCGGTATCGCCATATTCCCCGTCCTGTCAATAGACACGCTCATATCCAACGTGCCATCAGGATTGACGCCGGAAATTTCAACGTCGCTGACGGAGAGATCGCCCCAATAACCTGCTTGACCCGCTTGCTCGAAGACATGAAAGGCCACGCCTTCATACTGGAATTGCGGCAGATTTTCCTGCACAAACGCCGCTTCTTCGCTCGTTGCGAAAAAGTGTGACCCCGTGCCGGGATTGAAAAACCGATGTACCTCCGACGAATTGGTCGGCGCAATTTCTGTATCCCATGCATGAAATCCAGTACCCTCGAACACAAATTGATCATTATTTTGAATGACGAAATCCTTCTCATCCTCGTTGATTGTGTAAAAATGAACGCCGGTATCCTCGTTGAAAAAGCGGAATACCGGGCTGGCGCCGAACTCCACGGGAGATGCAGAGAAGAATGACGATGCCTCCTCAAGCACAAAACTATCGATGTTGTTGAGGACGAATTCTCCCTCGTCCTTGCTCGCCGTGTAGAAATGCCGCCCGCTCTCCGAATTGAAAAAGCGATGAACCTCAAAATTCTGATGGCTCAGTTCCTGTTCATCATTCGACGAGCCGCCTCCATCATTATCGACAATCCTGATCGAGACTCCGTCCGGGGAAAGGTCCGCGAAGTTCGAGTTCGTCAGTCTGATCCCGAAATCCTCATCAATTTCCAGAAGGAGGTCATCAACGATACCGACTTCCAGCAGAGTTCGTTTTGCACCGGACGGCAGAAGCACTGTGTCCGACAGATCGCCGACATCGGCTGCCGATGCCGTGCCGTCCAATTGAATCTCATAGGAGAGGAAGTAACCCTCATTCGGCCTTGGGTTATCCCGCGTGCTCCATGGGACAACCCGCGAGAACAAGACCTCGATAAAGGTTGAATTGAGGTTTTCGACGACGCTGTCCGTATTTGCGTCGCTGAATTGTGCAGTCGCCATCGATCTCAATCCCAGTCGAGAATTGCGGGGTGGCTTCGGTTACGCTGACACATTCGGGAACGCCCACAGGAATACCGACGCCGAACGGGACGAGAATATGGGCCCGGCAGGCATGAGCTTCCGAAATAAATCGCCCCGGCCTGATTTCCAGTGCGCCGCGACCGTCCGGCCGAGGCCCCCGCACCGAGCCCAGCCCGCCCCCAGCCCACAATCGCATGCAACGCCAGCCCTGCCAATCGACCCGTGGACAACGGTCCGCCGCAGCTGTCAGGCACGTCGGCGACTGGTTGCTGAAGACCGCCTGGCCGCTTATTTTTTGATGAATTGGCGCGCCCGGGAAGATTCGAACTCCCAACCTTCTGATCCGTAGTCAGACGCTCTATCCGATTGAGCTACGGGCGCCAGGACGGGCGGGACCGCGGTTCGCGGCATGTCAATTGGACGCCGCACGGTGCCAAGCCTGTCCCTCAGGAACGACGCCAATATCTAGACATTCGGCGGCGCGGACGCAAGACCCGGTCTGCCCCACGGACCCGACACCATGCCGGTGCCGGTCAAGCCGCCGCGCTTCGGGCTGCCACCGGCGGCCGAAACAGGGAACGCGAAACCGTTTCCCGCATTTTCAACTGATTTTACCGTGCAGAAAAGGTGATTTTTTAAGCTTTTGCGGCCAGCATCGGCTCCCAGTCCCGCCCCGGCCGGCCCTCTCGAACCGCCGCCGGGCCCGCCCTCACATGCGAGCCTGCCCGACAGCCCATGACGCCGAACGACATCATCCGGGTGCTGGCCGAGCATGAAAAATGGCTCGCCAAACAGAATGGCGGCCGCCGCGCCAACCTGGCCATGCAGGACCTGACCGCCGTCAGCCTGCCGCGCGCCAACCTGAAGCTCGCCAAGCTCTCCGGCTGCCGGCTGGAAAAATCCAATTTCGCCGGCGCCGATCTCAGCTTCTGCGATCTCTTCGCCGCCTCGCTGCTCAAGGCCAATCTCACCAACGCCAATCTTGCCCATGCCGATCTGCGCGGCGCCCGGCTGCGCAATGCCCGGCTGACCCGCGCCAATCTGGAAGGCGTCGACCTGCGCGAGGGCACGCTGATGAGCGCCGATGTCGATGTCGGCGTGGTCATGCTGGAGAGCGACCTCGGCAAGGCGGCACTCGACCATGCCGACCTGACCGGTGCCAATCTCACCCGCGCCAATCTCGGCAAGTCCTCGCTGGTGGGGGCGAAGCTCTCCGGCGCCATGCTCTGCGAAGCACGGCTGCACGAGGCGCGGCTGATCGAATGCGAGATGAGCGGCACCAACCTGGCCGGCGCCAATCTCGACGGCGCCGACCTGACCGGTGCCCGGCTGGTGGGCGCGGTGCTCGACCGCGCCTCGCTGCGCGGCACCCGCTTCTGCGGTGCCGATCTCGCCGATGTCGACCTGACCGAGGTCGATCTCAGCTATTGCTATATGGAAGGGGCGCATCTGGCCGAGGTGCGCCATCGCCGGCCGGTCTCGGTCGAGCAGGTGCTGCATGCCCACACGACCTGGCTCGACACCAATGGCAAGTCCGGCGCCCGGGCGACCCTGGACGGGCTGAACCTGGCCGACCTCGACCTCAGCGGGGTCAACCTGTCCGGCGCCAGCTTCAAGCGCGCCCGGCTGAGCGGCTGCAAGCTGGCCGACACGACGCTGCTGATGGCCGATCTCGCGATGACCGATCTCAGCCGCGCCGATCTTTCCCGGGCGACGCTGGACGGCGCCAATCTCAGCGGCAGCGATCTCAGCCATGCCGATCTCAGCGCCGTCAAGCTGAAGCCGGTGGAAATGAAAAGTCCCGGCGGCAGTTCCACCGGGCGCTTCTGGCCGGCCAATCTCTCCGGTGCCCGGCTGATCGGCGCACGGCTGCGCGGCGCCGACCTGCACAGCGCCGTGCTGACCGGCGCCGACCTGACCGGCGCCGATCTGACCAATGCCAATCTCACCGACTGCGACCTGGAGCGCACCACCCTGACCCAGGCGCTGACCACCGGCACCCTGATGCCGGCGTAAGGCTGCGGCCGGCGCGGACCCGGCCGGTCTGCCGCCATTGCAGCCGAAAGCATTTTTGCGTTGCAGCAACTCATCCCGGGCGATACAAGGCGCGCGGACTGCGCGCGGTCGGGCTGGCCGTCTTCCGCTGTCCGCCGCCGATCGCCACCCCCATCGCCGCAGGACCGCCGCATGGCCCGGGACTCGTTCTGGACGATATTGGGCGTGTTTCTGCGACTGGGCCTGACCTCGTTCGGCGGGCCCATCGCCCATCTCGGCTATTTCCGCGAGGAGTTCGTCGTCCGGCGCAAATGGCTGGAGGAGGCGGTCTATGCCGACCTCGTGGCGCTCTGCCAGTTCCTGCCCGGCCCGGCCAGCAGCCAGGTCGGCCTGTCGATCGGCCTCAGCCGCGGCGGCCTGCCCGGGGCCTTCGCCGCCTGGCTCGGCTTCACCCTGCCCTCGGCGATCGCCCTGGTGCTCTTCGCCTATGGGGTGGAGGCGCTCGGAACGGCCGCCGGGGCGACCTGGCTGCAGGGCCTGAAGATCGTCGCCGTCGCCGTGGTGGCCCAGGCAGTCTGGGGCATGGCCCGCAGCCTCTGTCCCGACCGCGATCGCGCCACGCTGGCGGTGGCCGGCACGCTCATGGTCATCGCCATTCCCGGTGCCGTCGGGCAGATCGCCGCTATCGTTATGGGCGGGCTGGCGGGCTGGCTGTGGCTGGGCGCCGGCGAGACGAAAGAGGCGAGCGACCTGCCGATCGCCATCAGCCGCGGCCTCGCCAAGGCCTGTCTGGCGGCGTTCTTCCTGCTGCTCGCCGGCCTGCCGCTGCTCGCCGCCCTCACCGACAGCCAGGCCGTCGCGCTGGTCGACGCCTTCTACCGCGCCGGGTCGCTGGTCTTCGGCGGCGGGCATGTGGTCCTGCCGCTGCTGGAGGCCTCGGTTGTCGCGCCGGGCTGGTTGTCGCAGGACGATTTTCTGGCCGGCTACGGCGCGGCCCAGGCGGTGCCCGGGCCGCTGTTCACCTTTTCCGCCTATCTCGGGGCGATGCTGGGCCCGGCGCCCACCGGCGTCGCCGGCGCGGTGCTGGCGCTGCTGGCGATCTTCGTCCCGTCCTTCCTCCTGGTCTTCGGGACGCTCCCCTATTGGGCGGCGCTGCGGACCTACCCGGCCGCCCAGGCGGTCCTGCGCGGCGTGAATGCCGCCGTGGTCGGGCTGCTGCTCGCCGCCCTTTACGACCCCGTCTGGACCTCGGCCATCACGAGCCCGGCCGACTTCGCCCTCGCCATCACCGCCTTTCTGCTGCTGGTCTTCTGGCGGGTGCCACCCTGGCTGGTGGTGATCCTGAGCGCCCTGGCGGCCGGACTGGCGCCGCTGGCCGCGGCAGCGATCGGCTAGCGGACATGGCCCGATCCCCGTACGCGGCCTGTCGACGCCGCGCCGTCCTCTTCGCGGCCGGGGCCGCGGCGCTCGCCGCGCTGGCTCCGGCGTCGCTCCCGGCCATGCCGCGCGGCGCCGGCGGCTTCACGCTGGTGATCAAGGATGTCCGCAGCCCCGACGGGCAGGTGCACGTCGGTGTCTTCAACGACGCCGAGGCCTTTCCCCGCGGCGACTCGGTCGCCGGCGCCCGCGTGGATGCCCGCAGCGGCCGGGTCGTGGTGCGTTTTCCCGACCTGCCGGCCGGCCGCTATGCCCTGGCTTTCTATCACGACGAAAACGGCAACGGCGAATTCGACAAGACGCTGCTCGGGCTCCCGGAGGAAGGCTTCGGTTTCTCCAACGACGCGCCGCTTCGTCTCGGCCCGCCCGCTTTCGACGATGCCGCGGTCGACTTCGACGGCATCAGCCTCACCCACATCGCCACAATGCTGTATTTCTGACGCCGGCTTTCCGGGCGCCATCGGCTTGACGGTGCCTCGGGGCTCCGACGCCCCATTCCTCGCTTTGCCACAGTTCGGCCCAAGATCCGCGCTCCGCTTCTCATGCCGTCCGCGGGAACGGCAGCGGCGTACACCCTGTGGCCTGCGCCGCTTGGACCTCTTGCCAAGCGCTCTACATTAGCTTTTCATTGGTGACGCGAAGGGAACTGCCGGGCGGGTCGACGGGCTTTTTGATGTCGGCATGCGCGCTTCGGTTTCCCGGCGGGCGCGTTGCCTGAGACAAAGAAATCCGCGCGCGGGCCAACGCCGAAAAATAAGAATAACAAGAAATTCCCGTTAGGCTGAACTGATCCCGGAATCGGGATCGCGTGAGCGACGCGAGCCAGAGCTTGCGAACAGGAACCGTGCCCCGGTTGATGATGGGAGGACCGTGCCCAAGGTGCCACGACGGTGAGGGACCACATGTCGTGCGCCGGCGCGCCGGGCAGCGATCGTCCCCTTCTGATGGAGTGGTTGATGGTGACGGCCGATCACATTTTCACGCAGTACATTTCGTCCTATGAGGGACGGAAAGACAGCGAGCTTTCCCTGATCGAGTATCTGGAAGCCTGCGCCGAGGACCCGTCGATGTATGCCTCGTCCGCCGAACGCATGGTCAAGGCGATCGGCGAGCCGCAGCTGGTCGACACGGCGAAGGATGCCCGGCTCGGTCGCATCTTCATGAACCGCACCATAAAGGTGTATCCGGCATTCGAGGACTTTTACGGCCTGGAGGAGACGATCGAGCGGATCGTCGGCTTCTTCCGCCATGCCGCGCAGGGGCTCGAGGAGCGCAAGCAGATCCTCTATCTCCTGGGCCCTGTCGGCGGCGGCAAATCCTCGCTGGCCGAACGGCTCAAGGCCCTGATGGAGCATGAGCCGATCTACGCGCTCAAGGCCGGCAATGACGTCAGCCCGCTCTTCGAAAGCCCGCTCGGGCTGTTCGATCCGGAGCGCATGGGCCCGGTGCTGGAAGACAAGTTCGGCATCCCGCGGCGGCGGCTGACCGGCCTGTTGTCGCCCTGGGCCGTCAAGCGGCTCGACGAGTTCGAGGGCGACCTGAAGAAGTTCAGCGTCGTCAAGCTCTTCCCCTCCCGGCTGCGGCAGATCGCGGTCGCCAAGACCGAGCCGGGCGACGAGAACAACCAGGATATCTCCGGCCTGGTCGGCAAGGTCGATATTCGGAAGCTGGAGCTCTACAGCCAGAACGACCCGGACGCCTACAGCTATTCGGGCGGCCTGAACCGCACGACGCAGGGCCTGCTCGAATTCGTCGAGATGTTCAAGGCGCCGATCAAGATGCTGCACCCGCTGCTGACCGCGACCCAGGAAGGGAACTATGTCGGCACGGAGAATATCGGCACCATGCCGTTCCAGGGCATCGTCCTCGCCCACTCCAACGAGTCCGAATGGCAGAGCTTCAAGAACAACCGCAACAACGAGGCGTTCATCGACCGCATCTGCGTCATCAAGGTCCCGTACTGCCTCCGGGTGACCGAAGAAGTGCAGATCTATGACAAGCTGATCCGGGCCAGCGAGCTGGCCACGGCGCCCTGCTCGCCGGGAACCCTGGAGATGCTGGCGCGGTTCTGCGTCATGTCGCGGCTGCGCGAGCATGACAATTCCAGCCTGTATTCCAAGATGCGGGTCTATGACGGCGAGAACCTGCGGGATACCGACCCCAAGGCGCGGACCATGCAGGAATACAAGGACGCCGCCGGCGTCGACGAGGGCATGGAGGGCATTTCCACCCGCTTCGCCTTCAAGGTGCTGTCCAACACCTTCAACTACGACGCCACGGAGGTCGCCGCCGACCCGGTTCACCTGATGTACATGCTGGAGCAGGCCGTCCGCCGCGAGCAGTTCCCGGAGGAGACGGAGCGCAAATATCTGGAGTTCGTCAAGGCCGAACTGGGACCGCGCTATGCCGAATTTATCGGTAACGAGATTCAGAAGGCCTATCTGGAGTCCTATAACGATTACGGACAGAACCTGTTCGACCGCTATGTGGACTATGCCGATGCCTGGATCGAGGATCAGGATTTCAAGGACCCGGATACCGGCCAGCTGATGAACCGCGACATGCTGAACCAGGAGCTGTCGAAGATCGAAAAGCCGGCCGGGATCGCCAATCCGAAGGACTTCCGCAATGAGGTGGTGAAGTTCTCGCTGCGCTCGCGGGCGTCTGCCGGCGGCAAGAATCCATCCTGGACAAGCTATGAGAAGATCCGCGAAGTTATCGAACGGCGGATGTTCAGCCAGGTGGAGGACCTGCTTCCGGTGATCAGCTTCGGCAGCAAGAAGGAGTCGGAGACCGAGAAGAAGCATGACGAGTTCGTCAGCCGCATGCGCGAACGCGGCTATACGGACCGTCAGGTCCGCCGGCTGGTCGAGTGGTACATGCGCGTCAAGCAGGCCGGTTGACCCGGCCTGCCGCCATCGGCATGCGAAGAGGCAGTGTGAATGTACATTATCGATCGCCGTCTCAACCCGAAGGGCAAGAGCCTCGCCAATCGCCAACGCTTCTTCCGACGCGCCAAGCAGCAGATCCGGGACGCCGTGCGGGATGCCGCCGGCGGCCGGAAAATCGCCGACATCGCCGACGGCGAGAACATCACCATCCCCTCCGACGGGCTGCGCGAGCCGACCTTCCACAAGTCGGCCCGCGGCGGCCGCCGCGACCATGTCCTGCCCGGCAACAAGGAGTTCGTCGAGGGGGACCGGCTGCTCCGCCCGCCCAAGGGCGGCGGCGGCCAGGGCTCGCAGGCCAGCCCCGATGGCGAAGGCCAGGACGCCTTCCGCTTCGTGCTCAGCCGCAAGGAGTTCGTGGACATCTTCCTCGAAGACCTCGAACTGCCGGACCTGTTGAAAAAGAGCAACCGCCAGACCGAAAGCACCACGCCGGTCCGGGCCGGC
>JAAAOG010000212.1 GCA_009909005.1 Alphaproteobacteria bacterium
CCAAGCGCCTCCACCTTCCCAGCCACAGCACGCCTCCCGCCAATAAGACCCAGCATATTGTAGCAGAAGGAGCACGCATACACCACCTATTGATCGGAAAAATGGGGGGATTCCTGAGGCCCCGGAGGGTCGGCGTCCCGCCGACCTCTTTCCACGGCCAAGTATTGCGGCGGCCTCATTGAAGTGCACGATCGTATTGTCGGCGGCAGGATGCCGCCGCTCCTTTCCGCGGCAAGTATCCCCGCGGCTTCATTGAAGATATATTGAGCCCCGGAGGGTCGGCGTCCCGCCGACCTCTTTCCACCGCCAAGTATTACGGCAGCATCATTGAAGTGCACGATCGTATCGTCGGCGGCAGGATGCCGCCGCTCCTTTCCGCGGCAAGTATCGCTGCGGCCTCATTGAAGATATATTGCGTCCCGGAGGGTCGGCGTCCCGCCGACCTCTTTCCACGGCCAAGTATTGCGGCGGCATCATTGAAGTGCACGATCGTATCGTCGGCGGCAGGATGCCGCCGCTCCTTTCCGTGGCAAGTATTGCTACGGCCTCATTGAAGGTATATTGCGTCCCGGAGAGTCGGAGTCCCGCCGACCTCTTTCCACGGCCAAGTATTGCGGCGGTCTTATTGAAGTGCACGATCGTATCGTCGGCGGCAGGATGCCGCCGCTCCTTTTTATGGCAAGTCATGCATGATCTGCTTTAATCGTCCCTTGCCGCGGGGGCGTTTTGGGGTGCGTTCCATCGGGTCCGCGGGCGGTGGCGGCATCGGGGCTCGCCGGTCGAGGGTGGGCAATGCCGGCGTGACGCACGGTCCGGGCCGCCGGGCCCATTGAACCCGCGTGACAGGCCGCGGAGAACGCCAAGGCGCGAGGACGGCCGTCGCCGGTGCCGGACTTATCTCTTGCGCAGGCGGACGCCGGGGCCGCCGCCATTCTCCGGTAGGAAGTCAATGCCCGCCCCTTCGAGGGCGGCTTGCACCGCCGCCAGAGTCCGGGTCGAGCCGCCCGGCACGCCCTCCGCTTTCTCCATGCGCTGCACGGTCGGCAGGCTGATCTGCGCCCGCTCGGCCAGCTCGCGCGCCGACCAGCGCAACAAAGCCCGCCCGGCCCGGATTTGTCCGGCGGTAATCATGATTTAAATTGCATCAGAATCGAGTGTTTTTGATTGACAGAGCAGTTTTCCTGCAATAAATTGCATCAAAACTGAATGAACCGCAATGGATCGTGTTCATGACGATCGCACCAGACGCGTCCGCAACGGATATTGTCCGCGCGATGCTGGCTTCCGGGCCGCGTCCGACGGATGGCGAGGTCACGACGCTTCTCATCGCTCTGCATGAGAGTGTCAGCGCGCTCTGGGCGATCGCCGCGCCGCTCGACGGTGGCGCCGCACGCGTCCTGCAGCCGATCGACCGGCTTCTGGCCCTTTACCGGCCAGTCAGCCTCGCCGGCGCCGCGACCTTCATGGACTTCCTGGTCAAGGACCTTAGGAGCGAGTCGATCAGCCCGACGTCGGTCTCACATGCCGAAGCCCTGCTCAGCAGTTTGCGCGATCTCCGCTGTTGGGAGCAGGACCGCCAGGATGTTGACGGCACGCCGGGTCTTCGGCTCAGGAGTCCCTTGGCCGAAAGGTTCGCCACCTCGCGACGGTGAGAGACATCTCGCAAATCGGCACGGTCGGCAACTCAAGCCTAAGGGGAGCAAAGAGGTGAGGGGCAAAATCGGTCGGATCAGCCGATTAGTGAGTCGACATAGAATGCGATGCCTTCGAATGTGAACTCAGATAGGGTTTCCTGAACCGTGGCACGTTCTGACTCACTTGGCGTGTAGAAGTGTGCGTTGGTCTCAGTATTGAAGAACCTATAGAGCGGCATAGAACCCTCTTCTGGTTCATCATAAGCATAATATGCGACGCCCTCAAACTCAAACTGCGGTAATGTTTCTTGAACCCGTTCACGCTCATCTTCAGAAATAGTATAGAAATGAACTTTTGTCTCTGTGTTAAAGAATCGGTAAACCTCCTCAGCATTCTCCGTATTAGGGTTTAGCGCTTTGAAAGATACTCCTTCTTCTTCAAAATTATTGGAATCACGTACATTGTCGATTTCATCTTGATTTGCCGAGTAGAAATGCACACGGGTTTGTGTGTTGAAAAATCGCAGCACATCGCTGTCGTCGTCAATAATAGTGATCTCAAAGATTCTATTTAAGCTCATTTCATTTATTTGACCAGTCGCCTCGACAAATACAATTTCCTCGTCTTCGATAATATCATCATCAATTACAGGGTTTCCAGCTGCGATGCTGTAACCAGGAGGAAATACCTGGAGGTTTCCAATAGTTACCCGAACAAACGCACCTTGTGCAATGTCATTGAAGTCCTCATTCATATCAGAAGCCGCTAACTGCAAATCGACTGAACCAGAGGTAAATTCCTCATCAATAGGAAACAATACAGTAGAGGCATCTTCTCTAACGATCAACGAAATGAATTCCTGTTCCATTGAAGGATCCTCCTCTCATTCGGTCAGTTGATTTTAGAGTATGGCATTGCGACTGTCAAGGAGAATCAGTGAATTTTATTGTATGATGGTCGGCTTCATTCGTTTTCTAACTACTGAATGCGATCCTTGCCGCATCAATTGTTTATTGGACTGTCGGGTATGCGCATGGGCATGCCCTTTCGACGAAGGCTGAAAGCTCTTGTTGCGGCCGGACTGCAAATAGCCGCGAGGACAATACGGATCATGGCAGGCGCATGTCGCCGCCGGTCGGCGGGGTGACAACATTTGTCCAACAGTGGCGCGCTGGAGAAGCGCAGCAGACGATCATGCGGCTCCTCAGAAACGCACAAGATAGACGGGGCAAGGTCTCAATGGGCGAGCACGAGATGCGTCCTGGCGGTCCCTGGATATGCGTCGGTCGCAGCCGGCGCGGTGGCGTCTCGGCTGGCGGAGAAGTGTTGTACCGACCCAGAACAGCAGGGATGAAGCGGGATCGTCACGCGCGTTTGCGGGATGGTTTGTCGTCGGTGTTGGCGGCGTCCTTCGTCCCATGCATCTCGTGCATGGCACCGGCGACGAGGTCGTCGAAGACCCAGCGGGCCGGGCGGGCGTTCTCCAGCGGAATTTCCGGGGTCATCTCGCCGTCGGTCTTCGGGCCGCGGAGCGCGGTGCGCAGGGCCTTCAGCGGGTTGCGGACGGCATCGGCGACGGCGGTCGGCTCATAGCCGCAATGGGCCATGCAGTCGGCGCATTTTTCGTAATTGCCGGTGCCGTAGCTGTCCCAGTCGGTGGTCTCCATCAGCTCCTTGAAGGTCTTGGCATAGCCTTCGTTGAGCAGATAGCAGGGGCGCTGCCAGCCGAAGATGTTGCGGGTCGGGTTGCCCCAGGGGGTGCAGCGATAATCCTGATTGCCGGCGAGGAAATCGAGATAGAGGGTCGAGTGGCTGATCTGCCAGCCGCGCCCCTTGCCGCGGCGGAACACGTCGCGGAACAGCTCCTTCGTCTTGCGGCGATTGAGGAAATGCTGCTTGTCCGGCGCCCGCTCATAGGCGAAGCCGGGCGACACGGTCACCCCCTCGACGTCCAGCTCCTTCGTATAGTCGAGGAAGGCGGCGATGTCCTCGGCCGGCATGCCGTCGAAGATCGTGGCATTGGCGCTGACCCGGAAGCCCCGCGCCCGCGCCGCCTTGATCGCCGAGACGGCGCGGTCGAACACGCCCTCCTGGCACACCGACTTGTCGTGGTGCTCTTTCAGCCCGTCGAGATGCACGGAAAAGGTCAGGTAGGGGCTGGGGGTGAAGAGGTCGAGCCTCTTTTCCAGCAGCAGGGCATTGGTGCAGAGATAGACGAATTTCTTCCGCGCGACGATGCCGGCGACGATGGCGCCGATATCCTTGTGCAGCAGCGGCTCGCCGCCGGGGATCGAGACGACCGGCGCGCCGCACTCGTCGACGGCCTCCATGCACGCCTCGACGGAAAGGCGGCGGTCGAGGATCGGCTTGGGATAGTCGATCTTGCCGCAGCCGGCGCAGGCCAGGTTGCAGCGGAAGAGCGGCTCCAGCATCAGCACCAGCGGGTACTTGTCCCGGCCCTTCAGGCGCTGCGTGAGGATATAGGCGCCGACCTTGATCTGCTGCCGCAATGGAATGCCCAACTGTCCCTCCGCCTGTGTCGCGGTGATTCCGTGTCTGGCCCCGGTGACTTCGGGGACCAGCCGGCCCCCGGCCGGGTGACCGGAGACGGCTACGGTTTCATCTGTCCCTTTTGTCCTATCGGCCGCGTCGGAGCAAGCCCCGAACGGCCGCGGGACGATCACAATCGATCCCGACTCCGTCAATCGGATTTGCGGTCCCGCGTTCCGTTGTCCGGGGAACTTTTCCGCTCGGCCCCGGGGTCTGGGCCGGCCGCGCCGTCGTCGTCATCAAACAGGACCCGGTGGGCGGCGCCGTCGAGGTCGTCGAACTGGCCGGAGCGCAGGGCCCAGAGGAACGCGCCCAGGCCCAGCAGCCCGAGGAACAGCGCGGCCGGGATGAGATAGACGAGCGCGCTCATGCCGGGGCTCCCCCGGGCTGGGCGGGCACCGCGGAGGCCGCCGGCGCGGGCTCGCCGGTGCCGTGCCGGCTGCGATGGCGGGCCAGGCGCAGCGCATTGCCGACGACGACGATCGAGGAGGCCGACATCGCCAGAGCGGCGATCAGCGGCGTCACGAAGCCGAGCACCGCCAGCGGCACGGTGACGATGTTGTAGCCGAAGGCCAGGACGAAGTTCTGCTTGACCAGCGCATCGGCGCGGCGGGCGACGTCCAGCACCTCCAGCACCGGCGCCAGCCTCTCGCCCTGGAAGATGGCGTCGGCGGCGGTCTG
The DNA here is from genome assembly GCA_009909005.1 of Alphaproteobacteria bacterium. GTDB lineage: Bacteria > Pseudomonadota > Alphaproteobacteria > DSM-16000 > Inquilinaceae > JAAAOG01. The sequence continues at coordinate 4,867 of JAAAOG010000212.1, forward strand.
GCTGATATCCGCGGCGGTCGAGGGCGACAGCGAGACCGTCGCGGCGGCGAGCGCCGGGGCGTCGTTCAGCCCGTCGCCGACCATCAGCACCTGCCGCCCCGCGCCGGTCATTTCGGCGAGCCGGGCGGCCTTGTCGGCCGGCGTCATGCCGGCCTGCCAATCGTCGATGCCGAGCGTCTCGGCCGCTTCCCGGACGGTGGCCGGGCGGTCGCCGGAGAGCAGGCTGACGGTCTTTCCCTCAGCCTGCAGGTCCCGCACCACCTGCGCCGCGTCGGCCCGCAGCGGGTCGGCAAAGGCGAAGCGCACCGGCGCCTGACCGGGCCGGGCCAGCCACATCTCCGCCCCGGCCTCTTCGCCGCTCTCCGGCACGCCGCAAAAGGCCCGGCTGCCCAGCCGCACCTCACCCTCATCCGTGGCCAGGGCGAGGCCGCGGCCCGGCTCCTCCCGCACGCCGCGGGCGACCGGCACGCCCGGCACGGCGCGCACCAGGGCGCGGGCGAGCGGATGGCGGCTGGCTCCGGCCAGCGCCGCCGCCTGATGCAAGGCCGCCGCGTCGCGGCCGGCATCGCGGACCAGTTCCGGCCGGCCGACCGTCAGCGTCCCGGTCTTGTCGAAGACCACCGTGTCGACGCCGGTCAGCCGCTCCAGCGCCGTCGCCGATTTCAGCAGGATGCCCTGGCGCAGCAGGCGTCCGCTGGCGATCACCTGCACCGCCGGCACGGCGAGGCCGAGGGCGCAGGGGCAGGTGATGATCAGCACGGCGATGGCGATGATGAGAGCCGGCTGCCAGGCCAGCCCGACGGCCAGCCACCAGCCGAGAAAGGTCGCCAGCGCCAGAAGGTGGACGACCGGGGCATAGGCGCGGGCCACCCGGTCGGCCAGGGCAACATAGCGGGCCTTGCGCTGCTCGGCCAGCTCCATCAGCCGGACGATCTCGCCCAGCAGCGTGTCCTCGCCGACGGCGGTGACGGTCAGGGTCAGCGGTGCGGACTGGTTGAGCGTGCCGGCGAAGACCGGGTCGCCGGGCTGAACGGCACTCGGCACCGACTCGCCGGTGATGAGGGAGGTGTCGAGGTCCGAGCGTCCGTCGGCGATGCGGCCGTCGACCGCCACCCGCTCGCCTGCCGCGACCAGCACGGTCATGCCGGGCGCCACCTCCTCGGGCGGCACGACGCGCTGCGTGCCGTCCGCGGCCAGCACGGTGACGGAATCGGCCCGCAGCGCCACCAGCCGCTCGGCGGCGGAGCGGGCGCGGCCGCGGGCGCGGCGGTCGAGATAGCGGCCGATCAGCAGGAAGAAGAGCAGGGTGATGGCGGAATCGAAATAGGCGTGCTCGGCCCCGCGCATGGTCTCCGCCAGGCTCATGCCGCCGGCCAGCAGCACCGCCAGCGAGATCGGCACGTCCATGTTGAGATTGCCGGTCCGGATCGCGGCCAGGGCGGAACGGAAGAAGGGCCGGCCGGCATAGAGAATGGCCGGCAGGGCGATGAGGGCGGAGAACCAGTGCAGCAGGTCGCGCGTCGCCGCCGTCATGTCCTGGAAATGCCCGGCCCAGATCGACACCGACAGCAGCATGACATTGCCGGCGGCAAAGCCGGCCACCGCCATGGCGCGCAGCAGCAGGCGCTCCTCGCGGCTCTCGCCGGCCTTCAGCCGCTCGGGGTCGAAGGGCACGGCCTTAAAGCCGAGGGCGTCGACCGCGCGGGCGAAGGTCTCGGCCCGCTCGGCCCCGCCCTGCCAGCGCACCACCAGCCGCTTGGTGGTCAGGTTCAGCCGGCCGTGCGCCACATCCGGGAACTTCGCCAGGCGCCGCTCGATGCGCTGCACGCAGGCGCCGCAATGCGCGCCCTCGACCAGCAGGTTGAGCGTGGCGAGGCCGTCGGCGCCGGTGCGCACGAAGCGGCGATAGTCGATGGCCGGCCCGTCATCGCCGGGCACGGGGGGCCCGGTCCCGCCGGCCGCGGCCTCCATGCCGCGGCCGGCGGCCATGGCCTCGGCCGTCTGGGTGATGCAGCGCCCGGCCGGGGCAGGGGCCCCCTTGGCCGGCACGGTGGTCGAAACATCGTCCATGGTTCAGGCTCACCAGCGACCGGCCCGGCCCGAATGCCGGGGCGGGCGGCGATCGCGTCGCAAACGCGGGTCTCCGGAGGGCAGGCTAACGCCCCGCCGCCGCCTTTGCCCGCGTGTCAAATCGCAGCGCCCGAACCGGCCGGCGCCTGCTATTTTCCAAGCGCCGGGGCCGGGGCCGGGGCCGGAGCGGGCGCCAGGGCGGGGCCGCCGCTGGTCATGATCGGCAGGAGACGGTCGATCACCGGCGCCGTGACGTTGGTGTTCGGCCCGGCAACGGCGACCAGTGCAATGCCGTACTCCGACAGGCAGTAGATCGAGACCAGCACGTTCGGGTTGGTCTGTGCCCAGGCCGCCTCGGTGGTGTCGGACAGCAGCTCCAGCCCGGCCTGCTGCATGGCATTGCGGCCATAGGCCTTGCACTGCTCGATAGTCATCGGCTGGGGCAAGGTGACATAGTTCAGGTTCATGCCCGTGGCGCCGGCATCGGCCACGGGAGCCAGCATCCCGGCCAAGGCGAGGCCGGCGGCAAAAAGCCCGGTGCGCATGGATCGACTCCCTGGTTCGGCAGCCGGTCCTCGCTGCAATCCCCGGCGCCCGTCACACGACACTATGACACCTACCAGAGCAGCGACGGACCGGCAAGCCGGCGAAGCCGTCCCATGAAGGGGCGTCGCAATGGGAGACCGGGGCGAATTCAGCGGACGAACAGCCGGTCGGTCAGCCTGTACGTGCCGTCCGGATGCGTCGCCGTCACCCGAAGGTCCCACTGTCCGGCCAGGGGGAAGTCGATCTCGGCCCCGTACGTCCCGGCATTGCCGGAGGACAGCAGAGGTACGGCAAAGTCATGGCCGGGATGGGTGGGGCGGAGCAGCTCGGCGGTCACCTGCGCGCCCGCAAGCGACGCCCCGTCGGCGCCCGACAGGTCGACCGCAAGGCGACCGCTGTGGGCGCCGGCCGTGCCGCTCTCGAACGCCACGTCCACCTGCCAGCCCAGCGCCTCCTGCGCCCGCACCGCGGCCAGGCGCTCGTTGAAGGCCAGGCCCTGGCGATAGGAATTGGCGTTCTCCCCGGAGATCCCGGTCCAGGTCGAAAAAGCCACCCAGATCATGATGCCGTTGACCAGCACCACCACGAGGAAGAAGCCGACAAAGGCCCAGGGGATCCAGGAATCCCCGCGAAAAGGTTTCGTCAGCCTGGCTGTCACCGGATCGGTCATCGTTCGGGTCCCCGGAACACGGATTCCTGCCGCGCCGTCTCGCCGCTGTCCCGCTCGGTCAGCAGAAAGGCCATAGGCTCGGCCTCGCTCGCCAGCGTGTCGCGCGGCACGCTGACATAAACCCGGTAATTGGCGATGGTGTCGGCCTCGGCCGTCAGCACGATCGGGCCGTCGGCCGCCATATCCTCGCGCCCGGCGACGCTGATGGCGGCATTCTCCAGCCCCTCCAGCCCCAGCGTGTAGGCGCGCGGCTCGCGGGTCATGTTGAGGATCTTGATGGTGAAGCCGTTGCGGATGTCGCCGTCGGACAGGCGCACGAACAGCGGGTTGCGGTCGTGCAGCACGTTGATGTCGACGGTCGCCCGCGTCGTCAGGCTGGCCAGCATGATGCCGGCCACAAGCGCAATAATGCCGATGTAGATCAAGGTCCTCGGCCGGATCAGCCGCTTCGTCCAGTGCACCGGCGCTTCGCCGCGCGCCTGGGCGCGCTGATTGGCCTCGCTGTCGAATTTGACCAGGCCGCGCGGCAGGCCGACCTTGTCCATGACGTTGTTGCAGGCATCGACGCACAGCCCGCAGCCGATGCATTCCAGCTGCAGGCCGTCCCGGATGTCGATGCCGGTGGGGCAGACGGCGACGCACAGCCTGTCGTCAATGCAATGGCCGCGGCCTTCCCAGCTCTCGCCCCTTTTGTGCTTGCCGCGCGGCTCGCCCCGCCAGCCCTGATAGGTCACGACCAGGCTGTCATCGTCGAGCAGCGCCGACTGGAAGCGCGGCCAGGGGCACATATACGTACACACCTGCTCGCGCGCCCAGCCGGCCAGCAGATAGGTGGTGAAGGTGAACAGGCCGACGAAGAAGTACACCGTGCCCGAGGACTGGCCGACGAAGAACTCGCTGACGAGGGTCGGCGCATCCTGGTAGTACATCATCCAGGCGCCGCCGGTGAGGAAGGCGATGAGCAGCCAGACCGCGTGTTTCGTCGTCCGCAGACGGAATTTCCGGCCGGACCAGGGCTGCTGGTCCAGCTTGATGCGGGCATTGCGGTCGCCTTCGATCTTGCGCTCGACCCACATATACAGGTCGGTCCAGACCGTCTGGGGGCAGGTGAAGCCGCACCAGACGCGCCCGGCGATCGAGGTGGCCATGAACAGCCCGAAGGCGCCGAGCAGCAGCAGGCCGGCGAGGTAATACACCTCCTGCGGCCAGATCTCGATCCACATGAAGTAGGCCCGCCGGTTGGCCATGTCGATCAGGAAGGCCTGGTCCGGCGCGTCCGGCCCGCGATCCCAGCGCAGCCACGGCGCGAGATAATACAGGGCGAGCAGCACGCCGAGGATGGCCCATTTGATCCGGCGGATGGGGCCCTTGACGGCGCGCGGATAGACCTCGACACGGCCGGCATAGAGCGGCTGCCGCTTCTGCTGCTCGCGCGACAGCACGTCCTCGCTGGCGACCGGGGTCTGGGTGATCGCTTCGGTCATGGCTTGCTCGAACGCCTTTCGAACCGGGCCGTTCGGCCCCTTTCAAATGCCCCCCGACATAAGCCCCATGAGCGAAACGGGAATGCGGTCAATTGTCATCATTCCGCTGTGGTTTCCCGCTGTGGTTTCCGATAGGTCGAGGACAGGGCCTGCCCGATTCCTCAAGAGAAGCCGCGAGCCGCGCGCAGCCGCATTGCGCCAGGTCAATGCGCGGGGCAAGGGGCGCCATCACGCCCGTCCACAAAGGCGTGACGGGCTCTGGCGGGCCGGGGCTGGCCGCCGTATCTGGTGAAGGGCGCCCGCCACCCACCGGAGCCCCCTGCCATGGCCCGCCGCCTCGCTTTTCTGCTGCTTGCCGCCTGCCTGCTGCTGCCGGCCGGCCGGGACGCCCGCGCTCAGCCGGAAAGCGCCGGGCCGGAGGACGGGATGATCCTCGCCGACAGCCTCACGCTGGTGCTGGGCGAGCCGCCGGCGGCGCGCTTCGCGCTCGACGCCCTGGTGGCCACCGGCGACGAACGGCTGGTGCACACGCTGATCATGGCCATGCGCTATGCCGCCCTGCCGCGGCAGCGGGTCTCGGGGGCAATCGCCGCGCTGACCGGCGAGCCGGATCGCGGACGCTGGTTCGACTGGATGGTCTGGCGCGAAGGCCGCGAGGCGCCGGCCCTGCATCCGACCTTCCCCGACTTCCAGCGCGCCATTTTCCGCCGCATCGACCCGCGCTTCCTGCAGTTCCTGCCGGAAAACGTGCCGCACGCGATCCGGCTGGAGGAGATCGTCTGGGGCGGCGTCCAGGTCGACGGCATCCCGGCCCTGACCAATCCGGACTTCCTGGCGCCCGGGCAGGCGGACTATCTGAACCCCGACGATCTCGTCTTCGGTGTCGCGATCAACGGCGATGCCCGGGCCTATCCTTTGCGCATCCTGAACTGGCACGAGATGTTCAACGATGTGGTCGGCGGCGTGCCGGTGTCGCTGGCGTACTGTACGCTGTGCGGCGCCGGCATCCTCTTCGAGACGACTGTCGACGGCCGGGCCGAGCCCTTCACCTTCGGCTCCTCGGGCTTCCTGTACCGCTCGAACAAGCTGATGTACGACCACCAGACGAACAGCCTGTGGAACCAGTTCACCGGCCGGCCGGTGGTCGGGCCGCTGACCGGCACCGGCATCGAACTGACCATCCGGCCGGTGGCCATCACCTCGTGGGGAGACTGGCTGGCCCGGAACCCCGACACAAGCGTGCTGTCCTTGGAGACCGGCCATCGCCGCGACTACCGGCCCGGTGCAGCCTATGGCGCCTATTTCGACAGCCCCGACCTGATGTTCCCGGCCCGGACCGAAGACGGAGCGCTGGCCGCCAAGGATTTCGTGTTCGGCATCCGTGCGCCGGGCGGGGCCAAGGCCTGGCCGCTGTCGGCCTTTGCCGGCGGCGCCGTCATCAACGATGCGGTCGGGCTGATCGACGTGGTGCTGACCGGCGACGAGGCGACCCGCACCGTACGCGCGTACAGGCGAGACGGCCTGCTCTTCGAAGCCGGCAAGCCGGCGCGTACGCTGCTGGCCGACGGCGAGACCTGGGCGGTGACCGAGGACGCGCTGATCGGCCCGAATGGCCGCTCCTTGCCGCGCCTGCCCGGCCACGTCGCCTACTGGTTCGCCTGGGCCGGCTATCTCGGCAACGCCGACCTGTACGCGCCGGAGGAAGAGGAGTAAGGGGCGGGCCGGGGGCGCGAGGCCGCATAACCGTCCGTCAATGCTCTTCCGCTGGTCCCGACCGCCCCGGCCACTCCCCCCATCGTCACCCCCGCACAAGCGGGGGTCCAGAACCGTCGGGTTTTCTGGATGCCCGCTTCCGCGGGCATGACCGGATCACTTGACGGCCCCGGCACGGCCCCTGCCACTCCCCCATCGTCACCCCCGCGCAAGCGGGGGTCCAGAGGTGTCGGGTTTTCCAGATGCCCGCTTCCGCGGGCATGACCGGATCACTTGACGGCCCCGGCACGGCCCCGGCCATTCCCCCCATCGTCACCCCCGCGCAAGCGGGGGTCCGGAACCGTCGGCTTTCCTGGATGCCCGCTTCCGCGGGCATGACCGGATCACTTGGCGGCCCCGGCACGGCCCCGGCCACTCCCCCATCGTTTCAGGGATGCTGTTCCGGACGTCGTGAACCGGCTATACTACCTTGGCTGATGGCAGCGCTTAGGCACCAAACTTTTTCACGAAGCGGGGCAGATGACCGGGACAGATGGCGAGTTCACCTGGGACATCGACGATCCGGAGCAGAAGGAACTCTATTTCTGGCCCAGGGACTGGGTCATGGACTGGTGGGCCGAACCCTGGGACTGGGACGCGCTGGGCACAGACGCGGGCCATCAAGCCGTCGGCGTGTGGGAGTACGATATAGTTGGCGTGCCCGAACTTCACCGGGCGCAGGACGGGCAGGCGCTGTTCGGCGCACCCGACCCGAGTCCGTCCGACCGGGACGGCACCGCGGCGCAGCGCCTGCGCGATGCGCTCGCCGCCGCCGGCCATGACTGGCTGACCGACTTCGCCGGCCGCAGCTGGGACCCGTTCCACCTGCCGCTGTTCGATCCAGGCGACGGCACCCTGTCGCCCAAGCACCCGGCCTATGACGGGCAGGACGGCTGGGACACGGAGATCCGCGCCCGCTTCCATGATGCGGTCTGGGAACGGATGAGCGCGACCTATGATCCGCGCACCGGCGAGCCGCTGGCGGCACCCCAAAGCGGTGAGAATCCGGCGTGCCTGCGCGGGCTGGTGCTGCTGCCGGACATGGATTTTTCGCGATCGTCGGACACGGATGCGGCTGACGACTGCGACGCGGCATCGCCCGAGGGTCATCCCGGGCGTCCGGTCGATCTGTCGCTCTGCCTCGCTCCCGGAACAATCAACCTCTCCGGCCTGCACTTTTTTGTTGAACAAGAGAAGGATTCTTTGTTCTGCGAGTTTCCCGCGCTGGCGATGCAGGCCGGGCGGCGGCGCACGGCGACGGCGCCGGATTGATCCATGGACGAGTGGGGCCAACCGCTTTGTCGGCCGAAGCGCCGGGCCCCGTGCGCGGTCGGGAGGA
>JAAAOG010000173.1 GCA_009909005.1 Alphaproteobacteria bacterium
CGGGGCACCGTCTCTTCGGCCAATGCCAGGCGACCGGCCCGCCCGTCCTCCACCAGGGTGTCGAGCAGCCGGTCGGCCACCGCGACGTCGTTCTGATGGCCCAGACCGTCCTGCAGCCGCCTCAGCGCCTTGGTGAAGCGCGAGGCGGCCTTTCTGTCATAGAGGGAGCGGAAGAATTCCGCCGGGTAGCGCAGTTTTTTCAGGGCGATGCGCAGTTTGTGGCGGTCGCCGGCGTCCAGTTTCGCAAAGCGCCGGCCGCGCTTCCGGACCTTCCTGTCGTGGCGATCGAGCACGGCGGCCGCCAGTTCGGTCGCCAGGCGGTCGAGCGTCGCGGTGCTCTCGCCGGCCTCCGCCGCGTCATCGCGCCAGCGGCGGCCTTCGATCCACCCACCGAGGGTGAGCAGGAAGGTGGTGGCGCGTTCCGACGTGATCGCGGCCCGGGCGCCCTCATAGGCATGCCGGCGCTCGGTCTCGGCGGCCTCTTGCAAGGCGGTGCGATCCTGCCCGTCCTTCAGGGCCTTGCGCGCCGCGGGCAGCAGATCGGTCAGAAAGACATCCCAGTCCCGGGCCGGGCCCAGACTTCCGGCGAGCCATTTCGCTTCGTCCTGCAGCCATTTGCGTCGCGGCCCCGGACAGGCGGCTTTGAAGGCGGAGAGCACGGCCCGAAGCCGGCGCATGGCGACCCGCAGCTGATGGATGCCCTCGGGATCGCCGCCGTTTAGCGCCGCGGCCTGGTTGGCCATCCAATGGCCGTAGCAGCTGGCCAGAATGGCGGCGAAGGCCTGTTCGACGGTGGCATCGGGCGGGAGTTCGGGAATGCCGGGCTTCGACCAGCCGGGTCTCACCTCTCCGGCCAGTGCAAAGCCACGCGCCGCCTTGGGCAGGGTCTCGATGGTCAGCGGCTCAATCGCGTGCAGCGCAAGTCCGAGGTCGTAGAGCGACGCCCGGGCGCCATGATGCAGCTCCAGCTCGATTTCCGAGATCGGCGTGTTCCGGTCGCCGACGGCCACGGCGCCGCGGTCGAAGACCAGGGCAACAACCTCCTCGACAGCCTCTTCGCCCGGGGGCCGGACCATGCGCGTGGTCCGCTCGATATGCGTGGTGAAGAGTGCGGCCAGATCCGCGGCCGCGATGCCGTCCAGGTGTGACATGGCATCCGCCGGCGTGAAGGCGGCCGGGTCGGGTTTGTCGCCTTTCAGAGGCGCGTCCCACTCCGACCGGTCGAGCACGCCGGCCCGGCCGGCCTTCAGGGTCTGGACGGTCTTGCCGCCCGCATGCCGCACGCGCAGGACGGCCTCGCGGTCCCGCAACAGCCGGCCGGACGTGTCGTAATAGGTCGACACGATCGAGGCGGTCTCTTCGGGCCCCAGCGCCAGCCGGCCGACAAGGCCGCAATGGCGCAGCCGGTCGATGACGTCGGGCGCGGCCGCCAGCTTGAGCTCGGTTTCGGTGAAGGGGGGCGGCGAAACCGAAGGCTTTTCCGGCGTTCCGGCGCCGCCCTGCGCCTCGGAAACGAGCGGTGTGTCGCGATCCATAGTGTGAGGAAAACCTCCAAGGCCTTTAGATTGCGCTCTTGACCGCCGTTCGGCCGGACCCGGCGGCAGCTTGCGGGGGAAAGGCCGGCCGACCTTTGTCTGCTCAAATGCGGCGGGCCGGGGGGAGAGTCAATTCCTTTGCGAATTTGTTACAGCTTCGACGGATCGCCATGCCGCCGGCTTGGGCGCATGGCCGCGATGCCTGCGTCATTTCAGCCTCCATCGTAGACACATCGCTCAAAAACCCGGCAGCATGACTCATTCTGACACGGTCTACCTTCCGCGTTGGTCTTAAAGCCCCTAACCGGTTTAGGAGGATTCCATGGCCCACATGCAAAGCACCCGGACCCCGGCCCATGCCCAGGATGCGGCTGCTCACGATGCTGTGGGTACGACGTCGCGGGCCTCGATCATTCCGGCCGAAAGCCTGGAAAAGACCGCCGACCCGATTTTCGCCGTGCTGGCCGATTTTCTCGAAAAGAAGCGCGCTCATGAAGAGCGACAGCAGGCCGAAGGCTGCGACTGCAGGGATATTCCCTCGCCCGAGGACGCCGAGGCTTTCGATATCTATACGTCGTGGATCGGCGCCTATGCCCGGCTTGTCCGGACCAGCCCGACCAGTTTCCTCGGTGCCCGCGACCTGCTCGACTGGGGTATCGACGAGCTGGAGCATAACCCGGCGCTGGATCGCGGCGAGACCTTCTGGGCCGCGTTCTACCTGGTCCGTCATTTCCTCGAGCAGCAGATCGCCGAGGAGGACCGGCCGGATCCCGAATACGCGATCTGACGCGCGGGTCGAAGTCCGGCAGCAGCGGCGGGCGCGATCGCGCCCGCGTGCTCATGGCGTGTCACAAGGTTTCTCGAACACGAGAACCTTGGACATGAAGGCGAGGTCGAGGGCGCCGAGCAGCAGGCCGGTTCGCTCGAACAGGGTCACCAGATCCTGTGCGACATAATCGGCATAATAGGGCTCGTAATAGGCCTGGGGGAAATAGGCGAGGATACCGTCGAAGTCGGGCCGGTCGCCGCGCTGGATGCTGTCGACGAAGACCAGCCGGCCGCCGGGCTTCAGCACCCGGGCCATTTCGGCCGCTGCCGCCGCGCGAATTTTCCGCGGCAGTTCGTGGAACAGATAGATGCAGGTGACGAGGTCGACGGAGGCGTCGGGCAGCGGCATCGCTTCGGCCGGCGCCTGCACGAAGGCGAGTCCGGACCAGCGCGCCAGGCGGTTGCGCGCCTCGCCGAGATAGGGCGCGGACAGGTCGAGCGCCGTCACCGGCAGAAGCGGCCAGGTGTCCTTGACGAAGCTGAGGAAATGCCCGGTGCCGCTGCCCACGTCCAGAAGATGCAGGTCCTGTGGCCGCCGTCCGCTTGCGGCCGTCCGCTCGATGAAGGTCGCGAGATAAGGCAGCGCCTGGCGGCGCATGGCGTCCGCGGCGCCGCGGAACAGCACCTCGACCTGATAGTCGTAGAGACGGGCGGAGCGGACCGAGAGATAGCCGTCGGTCTGGAAGTGGAAGTTCTGGCGGAAATAGCGCGGCAGCGCCTCCGTCCCCGGCGGCGGCTTGCGAAAGACATCGTCATTCCGACCGGTGCGGCGGCGGTCGGTGACTTGCGGCAGGTCTTCGAGGAAGCGCAGGATGTCGCCGACCGCCCGCTGCGGCGGGGGGACGAGGTCGTGCGGCATCCGGTAGAGGCCGGCGCGGATATTGTCCCAGTCGCGGCGCAGCAGCTCCAGCACCTCGCGCAGCACCGCCGTCTCCTTCGGCACGCTGACCGGCGTCTTCGGCTTTGGGAAACTGCCGCGCGACAGCCGCGCGGTCAGCCGCGCCTGGCTCTGGAACCAGGCGATGCGCGCCACCTGGGCGGCGCCGTATACGAACGCGTCGACGGCCGAGACCATGGCCGCTGATCCTCCGTTGTTCCTGACTCGTACCCATAAGGTGAGCCGATGATGCCGGCCGCCAAGAGGGCGATGCCGGGAAGGGAGGAACCATGAGTGCGCGCGAGAATGTCTGGGACTATCCACGGCCGCCGCGGCTGGAGTCGACGGGCCGGCGCCTGGTGGTCGAGGCCGGCGGCCGGGTGATCGCCGACACGATTCGCGGCTACCGGGTCCTGGAGACCAGTCATCCGCCGACCTATTACATACCGCCGGAGGATTGCGTCACGGACCTTCTGCGTCCGGCCGCCCGGCGTAGTCTGTGCGAGTTCAAGGGCGCCGCCCGCTATTTCGATCTGCTACTGCCCGACGGGACCCGGGAGGCCTGCGTCTGGAGCTATCCGGACCCAACCCCCGCTTTCGCCCCGATCAAGGACTATCTGTCTTTTTACGCTGCGGCGATGGACCGCTGCCTGGTCGACGGTGAGGCGGTTCAGGCCCAGGCCGGCAGCTTTTACGGCGGCTGGGTGACCTCCGATATCGAAGGACCGTTCAAGGGTGGGCCGGGCACCGCCGGATGGTAAGCCTTCGAATGTAATCGCCTCATCGATGGTTTGAAAGGGAATGTAATGCCAATAACCATTTGTAAAATAAGGGTATGTTAATCATACGCCCTCATACTTCCTTCGGACAGTGACGGGGCCGTCGGCAAGGCGGGCTCTCACATTTTCCCGTAGGAAAAAAGGGCGTAAAGCCATGACCCTCCTCGCACGACTCCGCGTCAAAACGAAGATCTGGCTCGGCTTCGGACTGGTGCTGTTCCTGCTTGCGGTGATCAGCGTCGTCGGCTTCACCGGGTTGCGATCGGCCGATTCGGCCTTCGGCGACTACCGCCAGCTGGCGCGGGCCGCCAATGAAGCCGGCCGGGTGCAGGCGCACATGCTGATGACCCGGATGAACGTCAAGGATTTCATCATACTGGGGACGGCCGAGGAGGCCGAGGAGGTCCGGCACTATGCCGCCGAGACCGATCGCTTCATCGACACGACGCGTGCCCTGGTGATCGAGCCGGAGCGTCTTGCGATGCTCGACGCGATGCACGCCGATATCGACGACTATGTCGCCGCGTTCGATGAGGTCGTGTCGTTGGAGGCGCAGCGCGATGCCCTGGTCATTGAGACGCTGGATGTCGTCGGGCCGCAGATGGCGCGCAACCTGACCAGCATCATGACCGGCGCCAAGGCCGAGGACGATGCCGAAGCCGCCTTCAATGCCGGTATGGTCCTGCGCAATGTCCTTCTGGCCCGCCTTTACACAACAAAATTCCTGGTGACCAACGAGCAGTCCGCGTTCGAGCGAGCGATGGAGGAATTGGACGAACAGGCCGCCAATATGGAGACGCTGATGGCGGGTCTGAACAACCGCGTCCGCCGTGGCCTGGCCGAAGAAGCGGCCAGCGGGGCAGCGACCTACCGGACCACCCTGCAGGAGGTCAATGGGGTCATTTCCGCGCGCAACGGCCTGATCGAGGACACGCTCGACCAGATCGGCCCGCAAATCGCTTCCGCCGTTGAGGACTTCAAGTTGTCGATCAAGGCCGAACAGGACCAACTGGGCCCGGCCACCGAGGCTTTGATCTATAATGCCATGATGACAGTGGGCCTGGTCGCGGGCGGGGCCTTCGTCTTCGGCCTGGGCGCGGCCTGGCTGATCGGCAAGGGCATTTCCGGTCCGGTCCAGGCGATGACTGCCGCGATGCGGCGGCTGGCGGACGGAGAAAAGGACACAACGATCCCCGCCACCGACCACAAGGACGAGATCGGCGAGATGGCCGGCGCCGTCAAGGTGTTCAAGGATAACATGATAAAGGCGGAAGAGTTGTCCGCTGCCGCCGCCCGCGACCGGGAAGCGCGTGACCGGCGCACCGCGCGGGTCGACACCCTGACCGCCGAGTTCGATACGCAGATCGGCGCCCTGCTGGAAACCGTCGCCGGCTCGTCCGGACAGATGCAGGGCACGGCCACCAGCCTCTCGGCGACCGCCGAACAGGCGACCCGTCAGGCGACCGCCTGCGCCACCGCCTCCGAACAGGCCAGCAGCAATGTCCAGACCGTCGCCACTGCGGCGGAAGAGCTGGCCAGCTCGATCCAGGAGATCGGCCGCCAGGTCAGCCGTTCCACCGATATCGCCAACAGCGCCGTCGGCGAAGCGGACAGGAGCAATGAACTGGTTGGAAACCTCTCCGATGCCGCCGAGAAGATCGGCCAAGTGGTCCAGCTGATCACCTCGATCGCCGAACAGACCAACCTGCTCGCCCTCAACGCGACGATCGAGGCGGCGCGGGCAGGGGATGCCGGCAAGGGCTTTGCCGTCGTCGCCAACGAGGTGAAGAGCCTGGCCAACCAGACGGCCAAGGCGACCGACGAGATCGCCGGTCAGGTTTCGGCCATCCAGGGCGCGACCTCGACCACGGTCGAGGCCATCCGGGGGATCGGCGAGCGCATCCGCGAGATGAGCGAAATCTCGACGGTCGTCGCGTCGGCCGTGGAGGAGCAGAACTCGGCCACCCAGGAGATCGCCCGCAATGTCCAGCAGGCGGCGGCCGGGGCGACGGAGGTGTCGACCAACATCGTCGGCGTCAACGATGCGGCCCAGGAAACCGGCCGTGCCGCTTCCGAGGTGCTGGATGTCTCCGGCCATCTCTCGGCCAAGGCCGACGAACTCAAGGTCTTCGTCCAGCGCTTCCTCGACGACGTCAAAGCCGCGTAGAGCGAAACGCGGTTCCTCTTCGGGCCGGGCAGAGCATGCCCGGCCCTGAAGCGTTCATGGAGAGACGGTGTCTGGCCGCAGGCCGCGCAAGCAGCGTCCTTCCCGATTCCGGCAAGGCAACCGTATTCGAACGCGAGACTATATCCGGCACAAGGCGGCGATGACGGGGCGGAGGCTCTCCGGCCAGGGCGGCCGGGCGACGCCATAGGCCGCCGCGATTCGCGCGCAGTCGAGCACGGAGTTGGCCGGCCGGCGGGCCGGTGTCGGATAGTCCGCGGTCGTGATCGGCACAAGCTCCGGCACCGGGCGGCCATAGGCGGCCGCCTGACGGAAGATCTCGACGGCGAAGTCGAACCAGGTGGTTGTCCCCGTGCCGGAATAATGAAAAGTGCCGGTCGGCGCCGTCTCCGGCGCTGCCGCCAGGCGCCCGGCGACAAGGGCGGCTGCTCCGGCGAGATCGTCGGCGGCGGTCGGGCAGCCCTGCTGGTCGCGGACGATGGTCAGGCGGTCGCGCTCGGCACCGACCCGCAACATGGTCTTGACGAAATTGCCGCCGGTGGCGCTGTAGACCCAGGAGGTCCGAAGGATGACGTGGCGGGGCAGGCGGGCGCGCACCGCCTCCTCCCCGGCCAGCTTGCTGGCGCCGTAGACGCCGAGCGGGCCGGTCGGGTCGTCCTCCCGCCGGGGCCGATCGCCGGAGCCGTCGAAGACATAGTCGGTCGAGACATGGATGAGCGCGGCGCCGTGCCGGGCACAGGCCGCGGCCAGGTGCCCCGGTCCGTCCCGGTTGACGGCGAAGGCGCGGCCCGGCTCGCTCTCGGCCTTGTCCACGGCGGTGTAGGCGGCGGCATTGATCACGACATCAGGGGCCGTGGTCGCAACCAGCCGCGCCACCGCGTCGCCGTCGGTCAGGTCGCAGTCGGCCCGGGTCACGCCGGTGACCGCGAGCCCCGGCCATGCGGAATCGCACAGCGCCCGGCCCAACTGACCGGCGGCGCCGGTGACAAGCACGGTGATGGCGGCTTTCTCTTCCATGGCGGCGGAGATTAAATGTCCTGTGCCGCTCAGGCCAGAGTCAAAGGCCATCCGGGCATTTCCTTGCCGCCGTGAATGCCGCACAATCGCTCTCTGCCGGGCGGCCTGTGTGCCGGGCGCCGAGGCCCGGCTTGTCCGCGCCACGCGGATGGAGAGATGACCGACCATCACGTCCTCATCGACGTTGTAGCTATCCTGACTGCCGTGGTCGTCCTGGTGCCGCTGTTCCAGCGGGCGAAGCTGGGCGCGACGCTTGGGTTTCTGTTCGCCGGGGTGGTGATCGGACCCGATGCGCTGGGGCTGATCGAGGATACCGAGGCGATCCGCATTCTCGGCGAACTGGGTGTGGCCTTCCTCCTGTTCACGGTGGGGCTGGAGCTGCCCCTGGCGCGGCTGCGCGTCATGCCGGTGTCGACCTATTCGCTCGGTGTCGTGCAGATCCTGCTGACGGGGGCGGCCATTGCGCTCGGTGTGATCGCCTTCGGGGGCAGTGTCGTGGCGGCCATTGCCATCGGCGGCGGACTGGCCCTGTCTTCGACCGCGGTCGTGTTGCGCGTCCTCGCCGAGAGAGGCGGGATCACCTCGCGCTTCGGCCGGACCGCCTTCACCATCCTTCTCATGCAAGATCTGGCGGTCGGGCCGCTGCTGGTGCTGGTGGTGGTGCTGGGCGCCGGGGCCGACGGCATCGTGGCGGCGCTCGGTCTCGCTGCGGTCAAGATCGCCGCCGCGGTGGCCGTGATCCTGTTCTTGGGGCCCTGGCTGATCCGGCCGCTGTTCTGGCTGGTCGCGATCGCGCGGACGCCTGAGGTCTTCGCCGCGCTGACGCTACTGGTCGTGCTGTGCACCGGGCTGGCGGCCCAGGCGGCCGGGCTGTCCATGGCCTTCGGCGCCTTTCTGGCCGGCATGATGATGGCGGACACGCGCTACCGTCATCAGGTCGCCGCCGAGATCCAGCCTTTCCGCGGCCTGCTGCTGGGCCTGTTCTTCATTACGGTCGGCATGGCGATCGACCCGCGCTTTGCCCTGGCCGAGGCGCATGTCGTGCTGCCGCTGGCCCTTGCCATTCTTGCCGGCAAGGCGGTGATCATCGCCGCGCTGGCTTTGCTGTTCCGCGCTTCGCTCGCCGACTCGGTGCATCTCGGCGTGCTGCTGGCCCAGGCCGGCGAGTTCGCCTTCGTGCTGATCGGCGCCGGGCTGGCGGTCGGGGCCGTCGACAGCGGCCAGGGGCAGATCCTGGTGCTGGCGGTGGCGCTGACCATGATGGCCACGCCGCCCCTGGCGAAGGCCGGCCGCTGGCTCTCCCACCGCATCGAGCGGGCCCATGTCACCAAGATCGACAGCGAGCCCGAAACCCTGGCCACGCTGACCGATCATGTCTTCATCGCCGGCTTCGGCCGGGTGGGGCGGTCCGTCGCCCGCAGCCTGGCGGCGCGGGACGTGCCCTATGTCGCCGTCGATCTCGACCCGCACCAGGTGACGCAGGCGGCGGAGGACGGGCTGCCGGTGTTCTTCGGCGATGCCACCCGGCCGGAGGTGCTGGAGGCCGTGCATGTCGAGCGCGCCCGGGCCGTCGTCGTCGCCCTCAATACGCCGCGCGAATCGCTGCAGCTGGTCGCCCTGCTGCGCTACATCTTTCCGGAGCTGAAGATCTATGCTCGAGCCTATGACGACACGCACGCCAACGATCTGCGCCAGGCGGGCGCGCTGGCGGTGGTGCCGGAACTGGTCGCCACCGGCACCAATCTCGCCGGCTCGATCCTCGACAATCTCGGCCTGAAACAGACGCCGGAGGCTGAGCAGCCGCCGGACGACGCGCTGGCACCGCACGAATTCCGGTCGATGGACTAGCCGTCGGCCTCGGGATTCTCCCGGCCCGGGGCGCGGTAGACGAACAGGTTGCTCAGGATCAGGTCGTTTACCTCTGTGGTGCGTTGGGGGGCCCAGCCGGGCAGCGGGCAGCCATTCAGGACGACCGGCGTGCCGGGGCTGAGCTCCGCCTCGAACTTCGCTTCCAGCCGCGTCACCATATCCGGGTATTGGTAAACGAACACCAGCCCGGCATCGCCGAGCGGCTGCTCCAGGAAGTCCCGCCGCCGGATCACCAGGTTGGGGCGTCGCGTCAGTCGGGCGCGCAGCCACATGAACAGACAGGGCACCGGCGACAGCTCGATCGCCACCACCCGATTGTCCGGAAAGGCCTGCGCCAGCGGAAAAGCCACGGTCCCCCAGCCGGCGCCCAGCTCATAGAGCGTGCCGTCCAACCGGCCGGGCAGAGCGGCGAGTGCGGCCCGCCGGGCGCGGCGGGAGGTCGGCACCGGCGAGATGCCGGTGATCGCCATATAGACGAAAAGCGGGATCAGCAGCGCGATCTCGACGGCGAGGACGATCAGGGCAACGGTCATGACGCGACTCTGCTCTGTCTGGAAAAGGGCACGGCTCGCGGGATCATCGATCGGGCGGCACCGGAGCGGCGCCCGCGACACAGGGTCTGACCCTGTGGGGCTTGCGGCCGTTGCGTGCCCCCCCGGCTTGGGCTATCCGTGATGCCTCGAAAAGCGCTGCATCGACGGCTGCACGACAATTCGGCCAGCGGGCCTTGCCGCCCGGCGAGGACCCGGCACCGCCCACCCCTGGTGGAGGAGGATTTCCCATGTCCGACCCGACGGCCTTTCACACAGACCTGCCCAAAGCCCTGAAACACACCATGGCCCTGGTGCTCGCCGGCGGGCGCGGCACCCGGCTGATGAACCTGACCGACCACGAGGCCAAGCCGGCCATCCCCTTCGGCGGCAAATATCGCATCGTCGACTTTCCGCTGTCCAACTGCCTCAATTCCGGCATTCGCAAGATCAGCGTCCTGACGCAGTACAAGGGGCATACCCTCATCCATCATATTCAGCGCGGCTGGAGCTTCCTGCGCGCCGAACTGGGCGAGTTCATCGAGCTGTGGCCCGCCACCCAGCAGATGGGCGATGAAAGCTGGTATATCGGCACGGCCGACGCCGTCTTCCAGAACCTCCGCAATATCGAGGAATACGCACCCGAATACATTCTCGTCCTGGCCGGCGACCATGTCTACAAGCAGGACTATGGCCAGATGCTCGCCGATCATATCGAGAACGGGGCGGAATGCACGGTGGCCTGCGTCCAGGTCCCGCGCATGGACGCCACCGCCTTCGGCGTCATCCATGTCGACGAGCGCAACTGGATCACCAGCTTCCTGGAAAAGCCCAAGGACCCGCCCTGCGTGCCCGGCATGCCCGACGTCGCCTATGCCAGCATGGGCATCTATATCTTCGACTCGAAGTTCCTGATCGACCAGCTGCGGGCCGAGCGCGAGATCGACCACACCAGCCATGATTTCGGCAAGGACGTGCTGCCGCGCATCGTCGACCATCACAAGGTCTACGCCCATGATTTCGGCCGCAGCGCCGTCAAGATGCCGGGGTCGGAAAAGCCCTATTGGCGCGATGTCGGGACGCTGGACGCCTATTGGGAAGCCAATATGGACCTCGTCTCGGTCAATCCGGAACTCGACCTCTATGACGAGGAATGGCAGATTTTTACCTATCAGGCGCAGAGGCCTTCGGCGAAATTCGTTTTCGACGATGAGGACCGGCGCGGCGAAGCGATCGATTCCTGCGTCTCGGCCGGCTGCATCGTCTCCGGCGGCGTCGTGCGCCACTCCTTCCTCTACAGCGGCGTCCGGGTAAATTCCTATACGAAGGTGACGGATTCGGTCATCCTGCCGGATACCGACATCGGCCGGCACTGCCGCCTGCATAGGGTGATCGTCGACAGCCGCTGCCGCATCCCGCCCGGCACCATCATCGGCGAGGACGCGGAAGCCGACGCCAAGCGCTTCCACCGCTCCGAGAAGGGCATCACCCTGGTCACCCAGGAAATGCTCGACAAGTTGTAACGGGGCGTCGCGAGTGGGTTGCGGCCGCGGCGTATGGGCGCCGCCCCAACCCGACCGGCCACAACCCCGGAAGCCGAACAATCCTGCGGAACGGGCGCATCACGAAGCCGAGAGTGCGAAGCTCAGCCCGCGAACGCCGGACTTCGGAGCTGAGCCTGCGAAACCCAGCCTGCAAAACTCAGCTGGCACGACCCAGACCGTCACCCCCGCGAAAGCGGGGGTCCAGGTTTTTTTTCAATTTTTCCACTAAGGTCACCGCGCGCAGCCTATCAATGCGACCGCCAGCCAGTCCGGCACATATTTCCGAATCACCGCCCGGATCTCCGCGGCAGTGGCAAAATCGCCGGCGTCGGCTTCCTTGATCGCCTGCCGCGTCTCCTCGTCGTGCCATGCACGAAGCGTCGCGCTCGGTTCTTCACCGATGGGCCGCGTCAAATCATCGATCGTCAGCCAAACCTGGCCTGGGATTTTCATAAGCTCATCCCCCTGCAGGACGGACATAATGCAAAGGTGCGCTCCGATCCAGCCCTTTCCGCCGGTTCAGCATGCAACCATGGCGTCGTCGCCGATGGTCTGCCGGAGGCCGCATCACTCGACAGGCTCGACGGAAAAATGTACGCAGGCGACAAGAAACCCGAGGTTTGCGGTGGCCGTCGGCTACACACCTCAGAGCTTTGGGCCCGTGAGCCCCTGAATGCGGTTACCAGTCCGCCGCAGGCCGCTCCCTGCGGCTTTCGGATCAATCTTATGCACATGACAACCCATTGGGATCATTGGACCAGGGATGATGGTGCAAAACTTAGGATTTTTGCACCGCGCCCAAAAAATCATGGAAAAAGACTTTGAAATGGGTCTGGCTGATTTCTCAGCGGCTGCCAATCAAAGTCATATCTTTTTTCATCTGGCCAATTTGGGAACGACACACCAAAATAGTCTCCTATTGCATGTTCGAATCCAGGCGCTGGCCCGCCCTCTAGAAGCAGAAGACCAGGGCCAGTCGACAGTGCATTCGTATAGAATTGTGCCGAAAGAATTGCAACTAGACCGGATATTGCATTGCATAGTCTTAGAAAATTTGCCTCAGTAAATTTCAGGTGACGATCGTGTTTGGCTTGATTATATCCCACAACATACCAATCTGGTTTTCCATTGTGATCCCAACTTTCAAATGGAGCGAATACACTATACAATCTATTTCCTCTCCAGTGAGGAAATAATACTTTAAAGCCAGAAAGATTATGGGTTATTTCGAGATTTCGATAATCAACAATATTCCATTTATTGCTCGGTCTTTGCGAGTAGTTGTTTTCTCGCAAAATAGCAGTGAAATTTGCTTCGATCTCTATGCAAACACGCATGAGCAGCGCATGTATTCTATATGAATAGCATTCAAAATTTCTTTCGTCTTGTTCTATGTATTCCAATAAATCAATAAAGTCGTGTTGAATGATAAGAAACGCCCTTGTATAGTGATGAGGATCTTCGGCGAATTTCTCATGAAGAATATAGTTTGCCCTTCCTCCCTCAGCATAACTACCATTCTTGAATTGCCGACAAGTCCGTCTGTATGGAAGAGTGACAGCCATATCGTGCTCCTAAGGTCCTTAAATCTGGAGTCGCCAATGCGGGTGACCCAAACATGGAATTGTAGTTATCGGAACCTCATTAGGCTAGGCAAGCAATAGCGGTAACTGTTTATTATCACCACGCTCTTGCCAAGCCAAGTCATTTCGCCGACAGAACACCTCTACCCCTGCCGCGCGAGCGCCCCCCGGATGCCCGCTTCGCTGCGGCGGCCATTGCCGCGGATACGACCTTTATCATCCAGACAGAGACGCCTAGGGGAATAACTTTTTTGGGGTGCGACGTGGCGCCGCAATCCTTATGCCGCTCGTGTGGCGAGGCGGCGGAGGTCGAGGAGGAGGCCGAGGAGCAGGCGCGGGACGATCAGGCGGTTGCTGGGATCGAGGGCCTGTTCGACCGTTTCCTCGGTCTCGAATATGATTTCCAGCTTGGCGAGGGCGCCGGTGAGGGCGTGGGCCGGCGAGGCAGCGAAGAGGCCCAGACAATGGTCCTCTTCGGCGAAGGCAAGCGTCTCGGCCGGTCCGGGGCTGCGGTCGGAGGCCTTCCGAGCCGCCCGCCAGGCATCGTATCGGTTCAGCAGGATCGGGTCGTGCCGGGCCAGCGCGGCCCGGAGCCAGGGCGGCACAGGGTCGGGCGCTTCGGAGGAGACGGTCATGAGAGCCTCCCAGGCTTTCATTTTGCACTGTTTCGGATCATACTCGACCGGAAACGGGCTGTAAACCCAAAACAGCGCAAGAGTGAGCTTTTTTGGATCAATGACGCGGGCACAAATCCGAGCGGCGCGGGGGCTGCTTTCCTGGTCGCAGCGCGTGCTGGCCGACCGCTCCGGCGTGTCAGAGGCGACCATCAAGCGGATGGAGGCCGGCGATGCGCCGCTGCAGGGGCGCTATGACACCGTCGCGCGGCTGCGCCGGGCCTTTGAGGAGGCCGGGGTGGTGTTTCTGTCCGAAAACGGCGGCGGGCCGGGGGTGCGGCTGGACAAGCATTCGCTCGCGAACAGCACGAAGGGCGGTGACGAAGAGCGCACGGACTAAGAAGTCTTTGTGTTCATTGTGCCTTTCATTGTGTTCATTGTGTTTATTCTATTATTCCAAAGAGCAGGCGTATTTTGACTAAACGCGGATACGTCCGGGTCGGGGAATAACGTTTTTGGGGTGCCATGTCGGGCCGCAATCCTTATGCCGCTCGTGTCGCGAGGCGGCGGAGGTCGAGGAGGAGGCCGAGGAGCAGGCGCGGGACGATCAGGCGGTTGCTGGGGTCGAGGGCCTGTTCGACCGTTTCCTCGGTTTCGAAATTGATTTCCAGCTTGGTGAGGGCGCCGGTGAGGGCGTGGGCCGGCGAGGCGGCGAAGAGCCGCTTTTTGGATCAATGACGCGGGCACAAATCCGGGCGGCGCGGAGCGTCAGGCAGGTTCGTGGGTGTTCTGCTCCCGCCCGCGAACCCGCTGCACCTCTGACGGCCCGAAAGGAATGACGTGCGTGGCGGCAGCGGATGCGATAAAATCGCGCTATGATGAAAGAGAGCGGCACGACGGATAGGAAGCAGGTCATCCTCCGGCGGGAACGGATGGCAAGGATCAGCGCGATAGAGGGCATAAAGGTGCCCCGCGCGGTTTCGACGCGCTTCAGGGATTATGACACGGAAGGCTTGTCCGGAGATGAAAGACGGGCACGCATCCGGAAAAGGTACAGAAAATCTGAAAACCAGTCTTGATTTATACCTCGGAACAGGACCCGCTCTGTTATCCCGGCACGGACGTTTCGATCAACATCCGCAGCTTTACGGCGACGAAACGTCTCTTGCCGCCGCAATTGCGGCCCTGTTGACGTGATGTTCGGCCTCGAACGCCCGCGACTTTTGTACCTTAAATTGTATCCGTAGTGTCCGACCGGTTTTTATTTCTCCAATAGTTAAAGCAGACCTATTTTACACGAATAGGGCTAACGTCCGGGTCGGGGGTACCACCCCCGACCCGCTTGGCCGCCACCCCTGACCCGCCTGGACGCCACCCCCGGCTCGCGTGGCCTTGGCTACCCGGTTTCGGCCGGGGGTGAGACGCGGAGCAGGGCGACGGGGAAGTCGCCGAGCAGCTCGCCGACGGCCATGGTCTTGGCGCGCTTGAAGGTCCGGCCGGTGATAAGGTCGGTCAGCCCTGGGGCACCCTCCGG
This sequence comes from Alphaproteobacteria bacterium, assembly GCA_009909005.1. Taxonomy (GTDB): domain Bacteria; phylum Pseudomonadota; class Alphaproteobacteria; order DSM-16000; family Inquilinaceae; genus JAAAOG01. The sequence continues at coordinate 14,896 of JAAAOG010000173.1, forward strand.
AAATTCGGGCATTGGAATGGACGTGTCATGCCAGACATCTTTGGGTGGCAGAGGCGCCTCGGCCTCGCCCATAAGTCCGGCGACCAGACGCGGCACGATAACGACGATGAACTCGTCATGATACCGGCGGGAGAAGGCGAGCACATTCTCCGCCCTTTTTCCGGACACCTCCAGCGGCTCGTAGCTGCCTTCGAAGAACAGGCCGATGGCCTGGCGCCGGGCCGCCAGCGTCCGCGCCAGGACCGCCTGCTTGATCGCCCCATCTTTCCAGTTCCGCACCAGCTCGGCCGGCTGGCGCTGATCGATGGCGGCAAGATGCGCCGCCCGGACGTCGAAATCCACCGGACGGCGGTTGTCCGGATCGACCAGGCTGAGATCCCAGAGTTCCGCCCCCTGATAGGTGTCGGGCACCCCGGGCACGGTCAGCTTCAGCAGCGTCTGGGCGAGGCTGTTGACCGCGCCGATCACGGCAATGCGGTTCTGGAAGGCCAGCATGTCGGCCAGGAACTTTTCCGACCGCTTGGGATCGAGGATCGAGCGGACGAATTTCTCCATCGCCTGCTCATAGGGCTGATTGGGGAAGGACCAGCTGGTGTGGACCTTCGCCTCCTTCGCCGCCTTCAGCATGTAGTCGACGATGCGCTGGCAGAAGTCGGGCAGGCCGGGATGGTCGGGGCTGTCGATCTCCAGCGGCCAGGCGCCGACCAGGGTCTGGTAGAGCAGATATTCGTGATTGAGGCCCGGCGCCCGCCGGTCATCGACCTCGATCCGCTTGGCCTTGTTCAGCTTGCCCCAGTTGGCGAGGCGGGCCTTCCACTCCTCGGGAATTTCGCTGATGACATTGATCCGCGCCCGCACATCCTCGCCGCGCTTGTGGTCGTGGGTGGCGGTGGTCAGCATACCGTAGGGGTGATGGTCGAGCCGCTCTTCGTTGAGCGTGTGGAATTCCAGCGGCGAGACGCCGAAGCGGTCCGGTTCGCCGCCCACCTCGTTCAGGGAGATCAGGCGGAAATAGCGATAGTGCGCGGTGTCCTCGACGGCTTTGGCCATGACCGGGCCGGTGACCTGCTGAAAGCGCATGGCGGCGTCGATGATGTCGCGGCGCTTGTAGCCGCGCCCGCGGGCCTGCTTGGTCAGATCGGTGCTGAGGACGGCGTAGAGGAAGTCGAAGACGCTGGTCTCGCCGGCCTCGGCCGCCTCGCGCGCGCGTTCCACCGCCCGGTCCAGCTCTTCGCGGTCGGCATCCTCGACCGTGCCGTCGGTGATATAGGTCCGATAGACGGCGAAATGGGCGATCAGCTCGACCAGTGCGGTGAAGATGCCGTTATAGGTGTAGTCCCGGGTCGACCAGGACTGCTTGGCCAGGCGGTGGATCTTCGAGGCCAGAACCGTCACTTCGCTGGCCAGATTGCCGAGGATGATCTGACGTTTCGCACTGACGGCGATCTCCTCGAACTCGGAGGTGCGGCCGATGCTGTCCCGGTAGATGTCGGTCATGGCGCTTTCGGCCGCGGCATCGACGAACACGCCATTCACCAGGTTCATAAAGTCGTAGCCGGTGGTCCCGTCGACCGGCCAGTCCACCCGCAGCCGCTCATGACGGGCCAGGATCTTCTCGACCAGCAGATAGAAGGGGTGTTCGCGCGGCTTGCGCGGTGGCAGGTCCATGACCGGCCCGGTCCCTTCTCCGGCCGACTGCATCCAGAGATAGGCGGACCGGTCCTGCAGCCGCTGGAAATAGCCCTTGGGGTCGTAGAGGCCGTCGATATGGTCGAGGCGCAGCCCCTGGATCTTGTTCTCGCCGATCAGATGGAAGACCCGGCGATGGCTGACTTCGAACAGCTCCGGGTCTTCGATCCGCAGGCCGGCGAGATCATTGATGTCGAAGAAGCGGCGATAGTTGATCTCCGCCGTGGCCACCCGCCAATAGGCGACGCGGTAGGCTTGGCGCTCCAGAAGATCGTGCAGCGGCTTGAAGGAGGCGGGATCCTCGGGCGTTCCCTCCAGCTCGGCCATGACGGCGTCGATGGTCGTGCGCAGGTTCTCCTGCTCGGCTGCCATCGCCGCCAGCCGGGCCTTGAGCCCGTCGGCCCGGCCATAAAGCACGGCCAGCTGGCTGACCGACTGGTCCGAGGTGCCGGAGCTCGCCAGTTCGCCGACCAGCCCGGCGAATTCGCCGATCAGCGCGGTCAGCGCCTCGTTCTCTTCGCCGAGCCGCTCATGGACATCCTTCAGCAGCGGGACATAGTCCCGGAGGGCGATGGGAAACCGGTGCTCCCAGTACCAGACGCTGAAAGTGCCGCGCTCGGCATCGAAGCGCGGCTTCAGCAGACCGTCTTCCAGGATCTTGCCGTAATGGTCGCCCAGAAAGGGAAGCAGCACCTTGCCCTTGAGCGTCGGCTCGGCCGGCGCCCAGTCGATGTCGAAGAAATCGGCATAGGGGCTGGCCGATCCCCATTCCAGCACGTGCAGCCACCACGGATTGTCGGCGCCGCCGACGCCCATGTGGTTCGGCACGAAGTCGAGGATCAGACCCATCCCGTGTTCGTGCAAGGTGGTGACCATGCGGTCGAAGGAGGAATCGTCGCCGACCTCCGGGTTGATCCGGCCATGATCGGTGATGTCGTAGCCGTGGGTCGACCCCGGCCGCGCCATGAGGAATGGAGACCCGTAGATGTGGCTGATTCCGAGATCGGCCAGATAGGGGATCAGAGCCGTCGCGTCGTCGAAGCGAAAGCCGCTATGAAACTGGACGCGATAGGTCGCCCAGGGAAGGGCGGGCGGCCGGCCTTTTTCCATATCACCATCTCCTCAGTCCCGTGACTCCCGCCGGGCCGGGCCAACGGGCATGCGGCCCATTGGCACCATGAGCAGGGGGTTGACGCAAGGGGCATGCCGCCTGCGGCTTGCCTCTTGCGCCCCCGTTTTGCGCTTAGCCCTGACTGCCGGCGGCGACCAGATACCAGGCCGTCGACCATGCCGGCAGGCTGCCCGCTACGGCCGCGTCGCCGACACCCGGTGCGGATTCCGTCAGCAGGCTGCCGACGGGGGGCGGGCAGCCTTCCGCCGGGTCCGGGGCCGGATTGGCCACCACGGCCAGCCGGGCGCCATTGCGGAAGGCCCAGGTCACGCTCAGTCCTGTCGCACCCCAGCGGCGCGACGCCGCCTTGGCCACGCCGCTCTTCAGAAGCGGCACCACGGTCTGCTGCCGCAGCGCCAGCAGCGCCCGATAATACCCCAGAAACTCCTCGGCCCGGGCCTCGCCGGGCTGCGGCCAGGTCAGCCGCGCCATATTGAACGTCTCGTCGGTGGTCGGGTCGGGGATCTTCTCACGGGCGGCCGGGTCGGCGAAGGCCTCGAACTTCTCGAACTCGCGCCGCCGGCCCTGGCGCACGGCATCGGCCAGGTCGCCCTGGAAATCGCAGAAGAACGGAAAGGTTTCCTCAGCCCCCCATTCCTCGCCCATGAACAGCAGCGGCACGGCCGGCGCCAGCAGCAGGATGGCGGCCATCGCCTTGATCGGACCGGGCTCGCAATCGGCGGCCAGGCGGTCGCCGAAGGCGCGGTTGCCGACCTGGTCGTGGTTCTGCATGAAGTCGACGAAGGCCAGGGGCGGCAGGTGGACGCTCGGCTCGCCGCGCCTGGTGTTGCCGCGGTGCCGGGAGGGCTCGCCCTGATAGACGAAGCCCTCGGTCAGGCCCTTGACGAAGTGCTCGATGGTGTCGCCGGTGAAGTCCTCGTAATAGCCGTCCTTTTCGCCGGTCAGCAGCACGTGCTGGACATGATGCCAGTCGTCGTTCCATTGGGCCGTATAATGGACCGGCCGACCGGCCGTGTCGCGGGACAGGTACTTTGCTTCGTTGTCGTCGTTCTCCAGCACCAGATGGACATGGCGGTCGGCCGGCAGCTGCTTGCGGGTCGCCTCGGCGATCTCCGTCAGGATGTGCGGGCTGCTATCGTCGTCAATGGCGTGGACGGCATCGTAGCGGAGCCCGTCGAAGCGGAACTCCTCCAGCCAGTACAAAGTGTTGGCGACATAGAAGTCGCGCACGAACTGCCGGCTGAAATCGATCGCGTCGCCCCAGGGCGTCTTGTGGCGGTCGGTGAAGAAGTCCTTGGCGTAGACGTGCAGATAGTTGCCGTCCGGGCCGAAGTGGTTGTAGACCACGTCCAGGAAGACCATCAGCCCCTTGCCGTGCGCCTCGTCGATCAGCCGCTTCAGGCTCTCCGGGTCGCCATAGGCGCGGTCGGGCGCGAACATCAGCACGCCGTCATAGCCCCAGTTCCGGCGGCCCGGGAAGTCGGCGATCGGCATCAGCTCGATGGCCGTGACGCCCAGCCGGACGAAATGGTCGAGCGCCTTGCGTACGCCGTCGAAGGTGCCTTCGGGCGTGAAGGTGCCGACATGCAGCTCATAGAGGACGGTTTCTTCCCAGGGGCGGCCGGCCCAGTCGGGGTTCCGCCAGTCATAGCCCAGCGGGTCGACGACCACGCTGGCGCCATGCGCATCCTCGGCCTGGCAGCGCGAGGCCGGATCGGGCACCCGGAAGCCATCGCTGAGCTCATAGAAATACTGCGTGCCGGCCGGCGCCTTTTCCGTGCGCAGCTCGAACCAGCCTTCCTCCAGGCGCTCCATCGGCAGGGACGGGCCGGCGGGTTCGAGCCGCAGCGACACTTTCTTCTGCTGCGGCGCCCAGAGCCGGAACAGCGTCGTGCCGTCGGCCAGCACATTGGCACCGAAGGGAACGTGGTGGGCGAAACGGGTCGTGTCCATCGGGGGCGATCTCCGGGGCTGCCGCGGCTGCTCTGCCGCAGCCGCGCTGGCTAGCTGTGATCGAGATGGCGGAAAACGACGAGCGAGCGGTCCTTCAGGGCGAAGGCAAAACCCGCCCGGTAAACCGTGGGGTCGTCCAGCAGTTCCGGCTCGGCGGTGTCCAGCACCCGCACCCAGGCGCCGCCATTGATGACGGGCAGGTGGAAACCGACCTTGGATCGCGAGCCGTTCAGCGCGATGAAGAAGCGATCGTCGCCGCTGTGCACGGGGTTGTCCTCAAGGGTTTTCAGTGCTGCGCCGTTCAGCCAGACGCCCAGGCACAGGGCGGTCGGGTCGTGCCATCGCTCCTCGGTCTGCGGCTTGCCGTCGGGTCCGTACCAGGCGATGTCCGGACCGCCGACGTCCGGATTGTCCCGGCCGTGGAAAAAGCGTGGCCGGTGGAAGACCGGATGCCGGCGCCTGAGCGCGATCACCGACTGCAGGAAGGCCTGCAAGGCCAGGTCCGTCTTGTCGATTCCCGGCCAGTCGACCCAGGAAATCTCGTTGTCCTGGCAATAGGCGTTGTTGTTGCCCTGCTGCGTCCGCCCGAATTCGTCGCCACCCAGAAGCATGGGGGTGCCCTGCGACAGAAGGAGCGTGGTAAGCATATTCCGCTTCTGCCGTTCGCGCAATGCCCGGACATGGCGGTCACCGGTCGGCCCCTCGGCCCCGTAATTATCGCTGAAATTGTGGGAATGCCCGTCCTGATTATTCTCGCCATTCGCCTGATTGTGGCGTTCGCGATAGCAGACGAGGTCCGTCAGCGTGAATCCGTCATGCGCTGTGATAAAATTGATCGACGCCCAGGGTCGCCGGCCATGCTTCTGGAAGACGTCGGCCGACCCGGCGAGGCGTGAGGCCAGCTGCGGCGCGGAGCTCTCGTCGCCGCGCCAGTAGCGCCGCACGGTGTCGCGGTAACGGTCGTTCCACTCCGCCCAGCCCGGCGGGAAATTGCCCAGCTGATAGCCGCCGGGGCCGATGTCCCAGGGCTCGGCGATCAGCTTGGCCCGGGCCAGCACCGGGTCCTGGCGCACGGCATCGAAGAAGCCGTTATGCGGATTGAAGCCGTCCGCTTCCCGCCCGAGGATCGACGCCAGGTCGAAGCGGAAGCCGTCGACATGGTAGGACTCGACCCAGTAGCGCAGGGAATCGAGCACCATCTGCACGACGCGCTGGTGGCTCAGGTTCAGCGTGTTTCCGACACCCGTATCGTTAATGTAATAGCGCTCCTCCCCGGGCACGAGCCGGTAATAGGTCTTGTTGTCGATGCCCTTGAACGACAGGGTCGGGCCGAGGTGGTTGCCCTCGGCGGTGTGGTTGTAGACCACGTCGAGGATCACCTCGATGCCCGCCTCGTGGAAAATCCGGACCATGGTCTTGAGGTCGGCGAGCCCCCCATGCCCGAGATAGCGGTGGTCCGGGCAGAAGAAACACAGGGTGTTATAGCCCCAGAAATTGCGCAGCCCCTTGGACAGCAGCAGGCGGTCGTCGACAAAGGCGTGGATCGGCAGCAGCTCGACGGCGGTCACCCCCAGCTTGACCAGGTGGTCGACCACGGCCGGCGCGGCGAGACCCTCGACCTTGCCGCGCTGGTCGACCGGGACCTGCGGATGGCGCATGGTGTAGCCGCGGACATGCAGCTCATAGAGGATGGTCTCGTCCCAAGGGCGTTGCGGATGCTCGTCCGGCCCCCAGGTGAAGGCGGGGTCGACGACCTGACATTTCGGCATGCCGCGGGCGCTGTCGTGCCGGTCGAAGGACAGGTCCTGCCGCGGGCTGCCGATTCGGTAGCCGAACTGTGCGTCGGACCAGCGGATGGTACCGTGGAGCGCCTTGGCATAGGGATCGATCAGCAGCTTGTTCGGGTTGAACCGCAGGCCGTGCTGCGGGTCATAGGGGCCGTGCACCCGGTAGCCATAGAGCTGTCCGGGCCGGACATCCGGGAGATAGCCGTGCCAGACGTCGTCTGTATATTCCGGCAGTTGTATCCGGTCGGTCTCGCGCATCCCATTGCGATCGAACAGGCAGAGTTCCACCTTTTCGGCATGGGCGGAGAAGAGCGCGAAATTGACACCCCGGCCATCCCATTCCGCTCCCAAAGGATGGGGACGCCCGGGCCAGACGCGTAAGTTTGAAGCCATTGTTGCGATAGGTGTTTGTTGGGGGAAAGATTGCGATGCGGTGACGGGATCCTGTCGGTGAGGCCTGCGCAGTATAGGGCAATGTGATCACGCCGACAGTGCGGATTCTGGCTGCACCCGCTTTGCCGCGGGGACCGGTGCTCCGGTCACGCAGGCGCAGCTGACCGGCCGCGACGGCGCGGGCGGCTGCGGGCGGCCAAGGCGACGGGCCCGGAGACGACCCGCGCACCGAAAGGACGGTCGCGTACGTGCTGCGTACGGGACGAACAACAAGGGCAAGCCCGATGAGTGAGCAGGAGCCCGGGAACGGGACCCGGCAGGAAGAGCGGGAGGCGGACCCCGGCACTCGCAGCATGGCGGAAGCGCTCGCCGGTGACCGATCGGTCCGCCGGCGGGCGGAGGAACCTGCCGGCGCGGAGGCCCGAGAGGCAACCGCCCGGCCCGCCGGCCGTCGCCGTTCGGTCGTCGGGCGGCCCGGGGGCGACCGCAGCGGGGCCGGGGACCCGGCCGGGCCGGAAATCGAGCGCGGCGCCGCACGGCCCGCCGCTCCCTCCGGCTCGCGTCCGCCGCGCCTCGGAATCGCGCTGAGCGTCTTGTGGCTGGCCCTTTGTGCCGCGGCCATCGCCCTCATCCCCGCCGATCCGGCCGGTCTGCTGCGCTCCCTGCCGGACCTTTCGGCCCTCGTCGCCGGTGCGGTCGCGCCGCTGGTGCTGCTCTGGGTGATCCTGGGGCGCGCGCACCGCGCCGAGCGCCTGCAGGCCGCCACCGAGCCGCTGCGCCGCGACATCACCCGGCTGACCGATCCGGATGCCGGCGCCGAGGAGCGCTGGCGCGGCGTGCTCGGTGCCGTCCGGCACGAGATGGACGAACTGGCGGCCTCGGCCGAGCGCATCGTCGGGCGTCTGTCGCTGGTGCAGCGGGAGGTACGGCGGGAGGTCGAGCATGTCCAGAGTGCCGGCGAGGACGCCCGGGCGGGGCTGCAGCGCTTCCAGGATTCCTTTCGTCAGTCGGCCGAGCAATTCACGCCCATCGTCTTCCAGGTGGCCGAGTCGGTCGATGGGCTGGAGCAGCGCCTTTCGGCCGGCATCAGACAGCTGAGCGACGGCGCCGAATCGACCCGGGAACGTTTGGGCTGGACCCTGGAAATCCTGCAGGGCGAGAGCAACGCCCTCGCCGGTGCGATGCAGGATCTGGAGAACCGGGTGGCGGCTGTCGGCGAATCGGTCTCCGGGCAAGGGGACCAGTTTTCCGAGCGCGTCCGGACCGCCTTCGCCGGTCTGGAGAATGCCGGCGACACCATTCGCGACAGCGTGCAACGGCTGGAGGCGGCGGCCGAGGCCGGGGGCACGCAGCAGGCGCGCATCGTCACGGCGCTCGGCGACCGGACCGCAGCCCTCGAACTGGCCGGCCAGACCCTGGTCGAGCGGCTGGGCAGCGTTCATGGCAGCCTGAAGGAGGCTGTCGCCGCCGCCGCCCGCACCGAAGACGGCGCGGCTGACGAGGCGCGGACCATGGCGGCAACCCTGCGAAACGAGATTGCCGCCCTCAACGAAGCCGGCAACCGCTTCTCGACCATGCAGGCCCAGCTCAACGACCAGGCGCGACTGATCGCCGATGCCAGCACCCGGGCCAACGCGCCGCTGCAGACGCTGCAGGCGAATGTGGAGTCACTGCGCGCCACCGGCGAGTCGCTGTCGCACCTGACGGCCGGTCTCGATGCGCGGCTGGACGAGGCCGTGGCCCGCATGGCCCGCGGCAGCGATGAGATGGCGGCGACGCTGGATCGGGCCGACGGCACCGCCGACGGCCTCGAACGCGCGGTGCGCGACGGGACGACGCGTCTGTCCGGCCTTGCCGAGGATCTGTCGGAGCGGACCGCCCGGCTCACCGGCCTGATCGGCGAGCGGGAGGAGGGGTTGCGCGAGGCGCTCTCGGCGAGCGATGCGCGGGCACAGGCCCTGGCCGCTGTCTGGCGCGAAGAGGCGGAGCAATTGCAGGGCATTCAGGCGAACTCCGAACGCGCGACGGCGCGCGTCCGGACGCTGGCGGACGAGCTGCAGGACCGGCTGAACGGCCTGGTGGACACGGCCGACGGGCTGGGCGGCCGCTTTACCGGCCTGCCGGACGCCATCGCGGCGGCGGCCCGGCAGCTGGAGGAGCGCGCCGGCACGGCCGCCGCCGGCATGGAGGCGAGCGGCGAGCGTCTGCGGGCCAGCAGCGGCGAGATCCTGGCCGCCATCGACGAGGCATCGGGCAGCGGCGCGCGCTGGGCCGGGGCGGCGCAGGAACTGCTCGGGCAATTGCAGGCGGCTCGCACCGATCTCGACGCCGGCGGCCGGGAGATGGCGGCGATGGTCGAGCGCAGCCGCAGCGAGACCGAACGCCTGCAGGCGGCCGTGGCGCAAGGAACGGACGCCCTCGGCGCCACGGCCGGCGACCTTGCCGGCAAGGTCGACCATGTGACGACCGCCTATGATCAGCGGGTCGCGGCGCTGTTGCGGGCCATGACGCTGGCGACCGCCCGCGCCAACGAGATCAATGCCGCCTTCCGGCGCGAGGCGGCGGATGTCGGCGAGGTCAACCGGCTGGCCGAGGATGCCGCTGCGCGCCTGGCCGGGCTGCAGGAGGGCCTGCGCCGCCAGACCGAGAGTCTGAGCAGCGAGGCGGAGGGCCTGAACGCCCGCCTCGCCGGGCTGCCGGCGGTGGTCGACGAAACCATGACCGCCCTGCAGCAGCGCACCGACGCGACGCTGGCGCGAGCCCGGCTGAGCAGCGAAGGGCTGGCCGGAGCGCTGGGCCAGATGCTGGAGCGGGTCGAGGGGGCGATGGCCCGCGGCGATCGCCTCACGGCCGATATAGAGGCCGGCTCCGGCCGTCTCACCGAGGCCTCGGAGACGGCCGTCGACCGGCTGGGTGTGCTGGCCAGCCAGTTCCAGCAGCAGCTTGCGGCCTTTCAGGACACGGTCCGGGAGACGGTCGCGGCCATCAACCACGCCGGCGAGAGCATCGGCGGCCGGATGGCGCAGCTGGACGACGGTGTGGCCCGGATGGACGCGGGCGTCGCCCGCCTCGACCAGGGCGTGGCGCGGGTCGACGAGAGCGTCGGGCGGGTCGATGCCGGCATCGACCGCGTCGACGGCAAGGCGGAGAGCACCCGGGAGTCCGTGACTGCCATCACCGAGGACATCGGCCGGTGGATGGAATCGACCAGCGAGCGGCTGACCGCCGCCGGCGCCCGGCTGCGGGACGAGATGACCGCCATGGCGGCGACGGCGCGCGACGTGCGGGCGGAGCTGGAGCGCACGCCCCGCATGCCGGCGGCTCCGGCCGCTGCGGCCGCTGCGGACGCACCGGAGATGCCGGCTGATGCGGCTGCCGCGCCGCGCGACGAGGCCCCGGCCGCCCCGCCGCCGCGGCGCCAGGCCTTCATCGCCTCGGCCCGGCCGGTGCTTGAGGGCCTGCACGTGCTGTCGGTCGATATCGACCGGCTGCTGGACGAGGATATCCCGGAAAGCGCCTGGCGGGCCTTTCATCGCGGCGACCTCTCGGCCTTCACCCGCCGGCTCGCCGCCCGGCGCGACAGCCTGCCGCTTGCGGACATCGCCGGCCGCTACGGCGAGGATGAGGCGTTCCGCGGCCATGTCGACCGCTATATCGGCCAGTTCGAACGGGTCATTGCCGATGCCCTGCGCCATGAGTCCGGCGATCTGATGAGTACGGGGCTGATCACGTCCGACATCGGCAAGGTCTATATGCTGCTCTGCACCGCGCTCGACCGCCAGCCGCTGGCCGGCAGCGGCTGACCGGTCTTGGCCGGATGCCCGGTTGACAAGTGCGGCCGGCTCGGGCACAGCGACATCTATACCAAATATGTCAAGCGTGGGCCGGCCTTGCCGACGGGCCGGCCGGTGCAAGCGGATTCGAGGCGATGAGCGACGACACCCGCATCTACCTGTTCGACACGACCCTGCGCGACGGTGCCCAGACCCAGGGCGTCGACTTCACCGTGGCCGACAAGGGGGCGATCGCCGCGGCGCTCGACAAGATCGGCATCGATTACATCGAAGGCGGCTGGCCCGGCGCCAATCCGACCGACGACCGCTTCTTCTCGGAACGGCCGCCCCTGCAGCGCGCCCGCTTCACCGCCTTCGGCATGACCCGCCGGCCGGGGCGCAGCGTCTCCAACGATCCCGGAATGGCGGCCCTGTTCGACAGCAAGGCCGAGGCCATCTGCCTGGTCGGCAAGAGCTGGGACTTCCAGGTCGACGTGGCGCTCGGCATCGCCCGCGAAGAGAACCTGGAGCTGATCGGCGACAGCGTCGCCGGGATCGTCGCGCGCGGCCGGGAGGCGCTGTTCGACTGCGAGCACTTCTTCGACGGCTACAAGGCCAACCCGGCCTATGCCCTGGCCTGCGCCGAGGCGGCCTACAGGGCCGGGGCGCGCTGGGTGGTGCTCTGCGACACCAATGGCGGCACCCTGCCGCACGAGGTCGAGCGCATCGTCACCGACGTGGCGCAGCGCATCCCCGGCGAGCGGCTCGGCATCCATACCCACAACGACACGGAAAACGCCGTCGCCAACACGCTCGCCGCGGTGCGGGCCGGGGTGCGGCAGGTGCAGGGCACGCTGAACGGACTGGGCGAGCGCTGCGGCAACGCCAATCTGGTCTCGATCATCCCGACCCTGATGCTGAAGATGGGCTACACCACCGGAGTGACGGAAGAGGGACTGGCCGGCCTGACGAAGCTGTCGCGCTGGTTCGACGAGCGCCTGAATGTCGGCCCGTCGCGCACCGCCGCCTATGTCGGCTCGTCCGCCTTCACCCATAAGGGCGGGCTGCACGTCTCCGCCATCGCCAAGGACCCGCGCTGCTACGAGCATATCGATCCGGTGCGGGTCGGCAACCGCCGGCACATCGTCGTGTCGGACCAGGCCGGGCGCTCCAATCTCCTGGCCCGGTTCAAGGAGATCGGGCTGGAGCTCGACCCGCGGGCGCCGGAGGTCGAAAAGCTGGTCGATCTCGTCAAGCAGCGCGAGGCGGAGGGCTATGCCTATGACGGCGCCGAGGCCTCGTTCGAGATGCTGGCCCGGCGCATGCTGGGCCAGGTGCCGCACTATTTCGAGCTGCTGCGCTTCACCGTGCAGGACGAGCGCCGCTACAATGCCCGCGGCGAGCTGGTGACCGAGTCCGAGGCGACCGTCCGGGTCAAGGTCGGCGGCGAGGTGCGGCACACCGTGGCCGACGGCAACGGCCCGGTCAACGCCATCGACCGGGCGCTGCGCAAGGCGCTGGAGCCGTTCTATCCCGATCTCCGCGATATGAAACTCGTGGATTTCCGGGTGCGCATACTGAAGGCGACCGAGGCCTCGGCCGCCATGCCGCGGGTGCTGATCGAAAGCGCCAACGGCAATGGCGAGCGCTGGTCGACCGTCGGGGTCTCCTACAACATTATCGACGCCTCCTTCGATGCCCTCGGCGACAGCTTCTCCTACAAGCTGTTCCGCGAAGGCGTCGAGGCCGTGTGAAAGGGCGACGGCCCCCCCGAGCGGCGGGGCCGGCCGGAACCGAGGAGGGCGACCATGACGATGCAGCTGAAGACGCCGGAAGTTACGGCCGTTCACGGCGAAAAGGCACCCACGCATGCCCTCCGGCAATGACGAATTCCGGAAGGAGCTTGGCCAACAGCAGCAGGTGCCGGCCGATTACAACCGCCTGCCCTCCGAACTGGCCGAAATCGGAGACCTGACCACGCTGAAAGACGCGCACGCCGCGACTGCCGCGCATCACGACACGACGTGTCAATGGACATCAAGATTCACTAGAGATTGATCCCTCGTGTCCTTTGCCCCACCACGGCTGACGGCGTAGGCGTAAGACGACCCGCCCTTCACGGAATCGGCACATTGGTTCACGCGTGGTTTGACGCTATGCTCAATCCATAGCCGCCGATGGAGGGTTCCGTGACGTCGGAGCAGCAGCTCAAGGTGTTCATCAGCTATGCTTGGGAGAGCGAGGCGTTGCGCGAGGCGGTGCGGGCTTTGGCGCAGTGGCTTGAGGAACGGAACTGCGAGGTGTGGACGGACCACGACAAGAATCTTGCACCCACTCCCGGCTGGATCACGTGGATGAGGTCCTGCCTGAAAGACGCCGTAACTGTCCTTGTGGTCGCGACGCCATCGATGAAGGCGAGTTGGGATGAGGAATGGCAACCGCGAGGACGTCGCGGCACCCGGGCGGAGGGCGCTTGGGCAAGACAGTATATTTACGAAAACGGCATGCAAAACGATAAATTTGTTCCGATTATCCCAGATGATGGCAGTGATAATGATGTGCCGGAATTCTTGAGAGACTGGTCTTGCGGCCTTCGTTTCCCTTCCGGAAACGAGCGGATTCTTGACGCCATCTTTGAAGCGCAACGAAGAGCTGGCGCTCAAAGCGTTGCACCGGTTGACCAGTCTGACTTCGACTGGACGATCGGCGATCACCATCAGCGGCTGGCCGTCGGTCTTCTCGACGAAGGCGGTGGCCGGGCGCTCGTGCATGCCCTTCAAGGTCGCTTGGCGCGAAATTTCAATTTGTCCTCGCCGCCGGAAACGGGAGAGGCCCTGGTTGCCTGGCTTGCCGACGAAGACCTCAACGAAAAGGCGCTTGTCCGCCTTCTGCGGAATATACGTGGCGCTCTTCTCGATATTGATAAGAGAAAACCGGCGTCTGCCCCGGGTCTACGCCGTGAGGCGGAGCAAGCGGCAGCTGCCTTGTACTGTCTGACTGCATTCCGGCTCGTCAATTGCGCCGCCCATAGCAACGGAGATTACATTGTTCGGGTTCCGTGCAAAGACCAGGTGATCTTCGCAATCGTGACCACCGCGCTCTTTGGTGGCGCGTTGCATCTCATACCGTCAAACGACCCGGAGCTTCCGACAGGCCGGCACATTTATGAGTTCAAGATTCCGTCGGGCGGTCACCGGTTCCGACAGGCTCTTGAGTGGGAAGCGCACAATGCTTTATGCGAGAACCGCCGCGAAACGACGTCGAATGCACTGGACGCCGGCGAGTTGAATGAAGTGCAAAGAGAGAATCTCATCGCGAGGATCGGGTCCATCCGCGAGGAGTATGAGGAGAGCCTCGCCCTCATCGTTGGGGGGGCGATTGACGAGGAGTCCTTGCGTTCTTTCGCCAACGATCATGAGGTGCCGGTCATGCTCGAAGGCGTTCCGGAACGGGAACTCCTGCGTCTCGAGGCCAATGCCATCAGGGCGGAGATCAGAGAGTTCTGGCTGAGGCTTCAGACCATACAGGACTGGCCCCGCACAAAATCTCACAGGCAGCCTCGGAACTCGAAAAGCAAGTCGGCATCATGAGCAACGGTCTGAACGAGAATCCCTTTGTCCGATTGAAGCCCGAGACCGAGATGGACCTGCCGGGGGGCGACCGGTTTGCGGCGGCGGGGCATTTGTGGGGGCGGGAGGAGATCGATGCGCTGATCGCGGCCTGGGCGGCGCGGCGGCCGCTGCTGGTGCGGGGCGAGGCGGGGTGCGGCAAGAGCCAGATCGCCCGGGCGGCGGCGACGGTGCTGGGCGACGCCGAGCCGCTGGTCGAGGTCATCCATCCGCGCTTCGAGGCGCTCGACCTGCTGTACCATGTGGATGTCGTCGCTCGGCTGTCGGACGCCCAGATCGCCGGCGCGCTCGACCCGACGAACGAGAAATACGTCAAGCGCGGCAGGCTGTGGGAGGCCATGGACCGGCTGAAAGACGGGACCGTCACCCCGGTGCTGCTGGTCGACGAGATCGACAAGGCCGACGCCGATGTCCCGAACGCGCTGCTCGACGTGCTCGGCAATCGCAGCTTCACCGTGCCGCCCCTGGGCAACCGGACCGTCGCGGCCCCGGACAAGCGGCTGCCGCTGGTGATCATCACCACCAATGAGGAGCGCGAGCTGCCGGCCGCCTTTGTCCGCCGCTGCATGGTGCTGAACCTCGACCCACCGGCCGGCAAGGGGCCGTTTATCGACTGGCTGGTGAGGCGCGGCCGGGTGCACCGCCATCTCGACATCGCCGACGACGCCCGGGCCGAGGCGGCCGCGCAGGTCCACAAGGATCGGCAGGCGGCCCTGGCTGCCGGCTACCCGGCCGTCGGGCTGGCCGAATATGTCGACCTGTTGACCGCGCTGCACGACCTGACGCGGGGCGAGCCTGAGGAGACCCGGGCTGAGGCGCAGATCGGCTGGCTGCAGCGGATCGCCCCCTATGCCCTGGTCAAGCATGCCGGGCAGCGGCAGGCCGCGCCGGAGGCCGAGGAGGCGTGAGCGGCGTCGGCCATGCCGGGCCTCGCAGTGCCGTCGGACGCGCCGACCTGTTGCGGGCCCTGGCCGCCGCCCCGCCCGGCAGCCCGGAACGCGACGCGCTCCCCCTCGACATCGACGCCGCCGGCTGGTTCGGCTACCAGCAGCAGACGCCTGCGCCAGCCCTTCCGGTCCCGAGCGTCGCCTTCGACGCCGAGCCAAAGCAAGCCGCGCCGCCCACGCAGCCGACCGGGTACCGCGTGCCGCTGCGCATGCCCTTTGCCTGGGCCGTGGTCGGCCGCGAAACCCTGCCGACAGCGGCGGCCGACGAGGCCGAGCCGGAGGCCCGGCGCACCGGTCCGCTGCAGCTGGCCCATATCAGGCCGCTAAGCGAGCACCGGCAAGCCGGGTACGCGGATCTGGTGCCCTCGGCGCGGCTGCTGCCGGCCCTGCGGCGGCATCTCGGCGCCACCCGCGCCGGCCCGCCCGATCTGGCGCGGATCACGGAGCATCTGGCCGCCGGCCGGCTGCCGCGGCGGCTGCCCCGGCGCCCCTTGCGGCGCTGGCACCCCGAGCTCGTCGTGGTGCTCGATTTCTGCCGCCGCCTCTGGCCCTACCGGGAGGACATGCACCGTCTGGCCGAGCGGCTGGACCGGCTGTGCGGGCGCTCCGGCGTCGCCCTGCGGATCGTCAATCATGGCCCCTCCGGCCCCTGGAGCGACTGGCGCGCCCACCAGACGCAGAGCGCCGCCGAGATCCCGCCGGACCGGCCCTGGACCATGCCCGTGCCCGGGGCGCCGGTGCTGATCGTCAGCGATCTCGGGCGGCTGCTCGGCGCCGGGTCGGCGGTGGCGCAGGGCTGGTCGGGCTTTGTCGCGCGGCTGAAGCGGGCGCAATTGAAGCCGATGGCGCTGGCGCCGCTCGGCCTGCAGCAGCTCGACGCGGCGCTGGCGCGAGCCCTGCCGGTGGTCCGCTGGAGCCCCGACGCCCCGGCCCATCCGGCCCGCGGCCATGGCGCGGCGCAGGCGGTTCCCGACGGCCTCGACGACCTGCTGGCCATGGTCGCGGCCTGTCGCCGGGTCGACCCGCCGCTGCTGCGGGCGATGCGCCGGCTCAATCCCGTCGCACCGCTGAATGCCGGGCTGGAAGGTGCCGTCTGGTGCCATGACGATGTCGAGGCCGGCTTCGCCGCGGCAATCCGGCCCGTCCGCCAGTCCCCCCATCTGGAGCGCTTCCGCGACCGGCTGTCCGCCTACCACAGCCGGCTGCACGAGATGCGGCGCCGCCACCACGCCCATCTCCCCGCCGCACTGACCCATGAAGAGACGCTGCTCTGGTGGGCCTATGCCGACCGCCATGCCCGGCACGCGGCCGAGGGCGAGCTGGCCGAGGCGGTTACCTTCGTCCGGCAATTGTCCGACACTCTCTCGGCGCCGCCCGATGCGGCGATCGCCCCGGGCGACTGGTCGGCGGTGGCGGCGGGGCTTTGGAGGCGGGCCGAGGGGACCATGCTGCCCCGCGTCCATCCGGTACTGCGGCGGCTCGCGTCCAACCTCCCGGCGGCACAGACCGGCCCCTCGGCAGCCGAGCCGGTTTCGTGCTGGCTGGTCCAGGACGCAGCCAGCGGCCAGCTCCGGCTGCAGGCGGAGCCCGCGGGGCCACGGCAGGTCGGCCTCGGCGAACCGCTGCGGGTCGATGCCGGCGGGCTCGGCATCCGCATCGACGGCATAACCAGACCGCGGCTTTCGACGCGGGACCTGCCGGCGGACATCGTCGCGCTGGAACGGCAAGCGACCCTTCAACTGGAAACGGCCGACGAGGTCTTGACAGTCGCCACCGTCCAGCGGCCGCGGGGGGCAGCGGGCTGGGCGTGCGGGTGGGATGCCGTAACAGTAACCAGCCCAAGGATCTGTGGCAAGGCACGGGACTGGTCGCCGGCTTTTCTTAGTATTCATCAACAATCAGGCAGTGGTTGGTTCAAATTTTGTGCTCAGGCATTTGGAAAAATCCCTGTCCGCACTGTCGTCGACAAGGACACCTTCCAAGACAGCGAGTACGAAATCCATCTTTGGTTGGACGCTGAGTTTGGGGTGGCCGCCGATCTGTTCGTCACCACCCGGCGCGGCCAAGCCACGCAGCGGTTCCGATACATCGAGCCGGGGACGTTCCTGATGGGCTCGCCGGGGAGCGAGGAAGGAAGGGGCTCTGACGAAGGGCCGCAGCACCTCGTGACCATCAGCCGGGGCTTCTGGCTGGCCGATACGGCCTGCACCCAGGCGCTCTGGCAGGCAGTGATGGGCAAGAACCCGAGCCATTTCAAAGGTGAGAACCGGCCGGTTGAAAATGTGAGCTGGCACGACGTTCAGAGCTTTCTGCGGCAGCTGGAAGAGTTGCTGCCCGGGTGCGGCGCCGATCTGCCGACCGAGGCGGAGTGGGAATATGCCTGTCGGGCCGGCACGCCTACCCCTTTCAGTTTCGGCGACTCGGTTACAAGGGAGCAGGTGAACTACCGCGGTGATGCTGGTGAGACGGTTCCCGTAAAGAGCCTGCCGCCAAATCCCTGGGCCCTGTACGAGATGCACGGCAATGTCTGGGAATGGTGCGCCGACGGCCTTCGGCATTACGATGCGGCCCCGCAGCGGGACCCCAAGGGACCTGAAAGCGAGGATGCGCCCCGCGTCATCCGCGGCGGCTCCTGGCTCTACGAGGCCGGGCTCGCGCGCTCGGCCTTTCGCGGCGCGGATCACCCTGGCGGCGCGTACCACGCCCTGGGCTTTCGTTTTTGCCTGAGGTCCATCGAGCCAAGTCAGGAACCGGGCCGGCCCGGAGGGCCGGCAGGCCGGGCGCCGGGACGGCGCCCGCCGGCTTCGCCTCGGGACGAGGCGAAGCCCGCACGAAAATGGGACATTCGACGTCTTTTGCGGAGAAAGGATTCAGATGAATAACGCCATCGGCTATCAAACTCTCGCCACCCCGGTTCTTCACTAAACCGTCATTGCGAAGGCGCGCAGCGGCTGAAGCAACCCATGTTTTTGTTTTTCCTGCCGGCGGGAAAACATGGGTTGCTTCGTCGGGCCGTTGGCCCTCCTCGCAATGACCGCTTATTCACTTGTTTCCGGTATGGCCAGTTTGAGTGTCATGCCCGCGAAGGCGGGCATCCAGAATACCTTGGATACGTGGATTCCCCCTTCGCGGGAATGACGAAAAGCACAATCGTTGACTCGGATTTGACCGTTGGAATATCACGTCTTCGCCATCACAGCCTCCGATCCGCAACAAGCCCAGGACGAACTGAACAGTGTGTATCGGCCGGCGCCGTCCTTGCGGCCGGACGCCTTCCCTTGAGAGTATAGCGAGGAGATGGGTGGGCGGGCCGGTGATTTGCACGCCGCACGGTCGGGCGGAGGGCTGACGGCTATGGACCACGGCGTGTTTGAGCTGGACACTGCCGCGCGGTTTCCGCCGCGTTTCCCGCCGCCCTTTGCGGCTGCCTGGGGAGACGATGAGTTCGGCCTGTGGGCCGAATTTCATCTCCCGGCGACTGAGGGTGACGGCTCCATTGTCCAGCGGCTGCGCTGGATCGAACCTGGGACGTTTCTGATGGGCTCGCCGGAGGACGAGCCGCAACGATTAGACGATGAAGGGCCGCAGCACCTCGTCACAATCAGCCGCGGTTTCTGGCTGGCCGACACGGCCTGCAACCAGGCGCTCTGGCAGGCGGTGACGGGCAACAACCCGAGCCGCTTTCAAGGAGAAAACAGGCCGGTCGAAAACGTCAGCTGGCATGATGTCCAGGGCTTCCTTCGCGACCTTGAACCGCAGCTGGAGGGGGTTCTGCCCGGCCTGCCGACCGAGGCGGAATGGGAATATGCCTGCCGTGCCGGCACGACCACGGCGTTCAGTTTCGGCGATACGATCACAGCCGAGCAAGTGAACTATGACGGCAATTTTCCGTACGGCGGCGCCAAGAAAGGCCTCGATCGCGGTGAAACGGTGGCAGTGAAGACCCTGCCGCCGAGTCCCTGGGGCCTCTATGAGATGCACGGCAATGTCTGGGAATGGTGCGCCGATGGCTTCCGGAATTACGATGCGGCCCCCCAGCGGGACCCCAGGGGACCTGAAGGCAAGGACGCGCACCGCGTCCACCGCGGCGGCTCCTGGCTCGGCGAGGCCAGGATCGCGCGCTCGGCCTTTCGCTACGCGGATCTCCCTGGCCTCGCGGCCCACGCCCAGGGCTTTCGTTTTTGCCTGAGGTCCATCGAGCCCGGCCAGGATCAGGATTAGGGCCGGCCCGGAGGGCCGGCAGGCCGGGCGCCGGAACGGCGCCCGGCGGCGTCGAGGACCTGGGCGATACTCGTTTTGCGCGTATGACTTTCGTTTCCGTCTTCTTTCGATAAACAGGATCGCACAGAGGCACTGAGTAGTGTCACTGAGACACAAAATAAACAAATCGGCTCTTCTCGTGTCCTCTGTGAGACTCCTCTCTGCCTCCGTGTCAAAAAGCAGAAGCGGGTCAGGGAGAAATCCTACCCGCAAGGACGCTCTCGCGTCCCGGCCGCGCCCCCTCGTCCAGGGCCGGTCGGGCCTGGACCCGGAGGGGCGCCGGCTCCGGCACCATGCCGTCGGTCTACAGCCCAAGCTGCTTGAATGAGCAGGGCTGCTCGGAAAAATTCACCGAAGCACCATAAAAGAGTCATGCGCCTGTGCTCATTTGAGCACCGTCGATTTTCGGTGCGGGTGAATGGACGCAGCATTGGCCGATCGCCGGAGGCTTATCCTGCAGGCGGCCGAGCGGCAGGGGCGGGTTTTCGTCGACGATCTCGCCGCGCAGCTCGGGGTGTCCGCCCATACGGTGCGCCGCGATATCAACCATCTCTGCGAGGAGAACCGCCTGCGCCGCCTGCATGGCGGGGCCGCCTTCGTCGCGACCGAAACCAACATCCCCTATGGCTCCCGCGCCGTCCTGAACGTGGAGGCCAAGCGCCGGATCGCCGCCGCCGCCGCCGCCCTGATCCCCGATGGCAGCGCCGTCTTCCTGTCCATCGGCACGACCCCCGCCCTGGTCGCCACCGCGCTCAAGGCCAAGACGCTGACCGTCATCACCAACAACCTGAACGCGGCCACGGCGCTGGCGGAGAATGACAGGACCCGGATCATCATCCCCGGTGGAGAAATCCGTCTGCCCGACCGGGACCTGCTGAACGAGGCGGCGATCGGCCTGTTTTCCGCCTATCGCGCCGATTTCGGTGTCTATGGCGCGGGCGGCATCGATGCCGACGGGACGCTGCTGGATTTTCACGAGGCGGAAGTGCGGGCGCGCCAGGAAATCCGCCGCCACTGCCACACCGCCATCCTGGTCGCCGATGCCAGCAAGTTCGGCCGCCGCGCCGCCGCGGCCGGCGGAACCCTCGACGAGGCCGACCGGCTGGTGATCGACCGCATGCCGCCCGCACCGTTCGACGCGCTGGCGGCAACGCTCGGGGAGCGGGTGCTGGTCGCCGACGGGCTGGAGCGCCCGGCATGACCGCCTTTGTCGAGATCGACGACGTCACCCGGCAATGGGACGGCAAGGGCGGCGTCCGTGCCGTGTCCATGACGGTCGGGCGCGGCGCCTTCGTCTCCATCCTCGGTCCGTCCGGCTGCGGGAAATCGACCCTGCTGCGCCTGATCGCCGGGCTCGAGCGGCCGAGCGCCGGCCGCATTCGCATCGATGGCGAGGATGTCACCCATCGGCCGCCGGCGCAGCGGCGGCTCTCCCTGGTCTTCCAGTCCTATGCGCTGTTCCCGCACCTGACCGTGCGCGACAACATCCTGTTCGGGATGAAGGTCCGCCGCGCGCCCCGGGCGTTGCGCGAGGAAAAGCTGGCGGAGGCCGCCGGCATGATGGGCCTGACCGAGTTTCTGGGGCGCAAGCCGGCGCAATTGTCCGGCGGCCAGCGGCAAAGGGTGGCGCTGGCGCGGACCGTGGTCTCGGGCCATCCGCTGGTGCTGATGGACGAGCCCTTGTCGAACCTGGATGCCAAGCTGCGCACCGCCGTGCGGCGGGACATCAAGGCCCTGCAGCAGCGCCTGGACCTGACGGTCGTCTATGTGACCCACGATCAGGGCGAGGCGATGAGCCTGTCCGACCATATCGTGCTGATGCGCGACGCAGCGGTGGTGCAGGCCGGCAGCCCGCAGGCGCTCTATGCCCATCCGGCGACGCCCTTCGCGGCGGAATTCATCGGCGATCCGCCGATGGCGCTGCTCGACGGGTCGCTTCTCGGCGTGGCGGGGCCGACCACCGTCGGCATCCGGGTCGAGCATTTGTCGGTTGCGCCCCTGGAGACCGCCGATCTCGTCGCCGAGGTCGAGGTCTGCGAGTTTCTCGGCGCCGACACAAGGGTGCTGCTGCGCCGGGATCGGGCGCGCGGCCTCGCCCTGCACCTGCCCGGCGCCGTCGACTGGCCGCAGGGCCGCCGCGTCGGTCTGCATCTTCCCTCCGAGCATCGGTTCGCCTTCGCGGGCGAGCCCTTCGAGGTTGCCGGCCCGACCATCGGTCCGGCAACGGCCGACAGGCCGCGCCAGCCCTCCTGACACACTGCGACCAAAGGGGTTTCCCATGCTTCGCTTCTCTTCCGCCGCCCTGGTGTTCGGCGCCAGCACGCTCGCATTCGGTGCCGCCCAGGCACAAACCGAGCTGACCATGTATTATCCGATCGCCGTCGGCGGTCCGCTGACCGAAGTCGTGGACGGGATCGTCGCCGATTTCGAGGAGGCGAACCCGGACATTGATGTCAATGCGATCTATGCCGGCAATTATGACGATACCCGCATCCGCGCCCTGGCGGCGCTGCAATCGGGCGAACCGGCCCAGCTCGCCGTGATGTTCTCGATCGACGCCTATGACCTGATCGAGCAGGATCTGATCGTCCCCTTCGACGATCTGGTCGAAACCGAGGAAGAGCGCGCCTGGCTCGACGGCTTCTACCCGGCCCTGATGGCCAATGGGACGATCGAGGGGCACATCTGGGGTGTGCCCTTCCAGCGCTCGACCATCGTCGCCTACTACAACAAGGACATGTTCCGGGCCGCCGGCCTGGACCCGGAACAGCCGCCGGCCACCTGGGACGAGATGGTGGAAATGAGCCGGGCCCTGACCGACGAGGACACCTATGGCCTGATGATCCCGTCGACCGGCTATCCTTATTGGATGTTCCAGGCCCTGGCGATCCAGAACGGCATGGAGCTGATGTCCGATGACGGCCTGACCACCTATTTCGACGACCCGGCCGTGGTGGAGGCGCTGGAATTCTGGCGTTCGCTGTCGGTCGAGCATGGCGTCATGCCCGAAGGCACGGTCGAATGGGGCACCCTCCGCCAGGCCTTCCTGGAGGGCCAGACCGCGATGATGTGGCACTCCACCGGCAACCTGACGGCGGTTCGCGATAACGCTACCTTCGATTTCGGCGTGGCGATGCTGCCGGCCAATGAACGGCGGGGTTCCCCGACCGGCGGCGGCAATTTCTACATCTTCCAGGACGCCTCGGAGGAGGAGCAGCAGGCGGCCCTGGAGCTGATCAAGTTCATGACGTCGCCGGAGCAGGCCGCCCGCTGGTCGATCGCCACCGGCTATATGGGCGTCTCGCCGGCGGCCTACGAAACCGAGGCGCTGCGGGCCTATGTGGAAGAATTCCCGCCGGCCCTGGTGGCCCGCGACCAGCTGGAGCATGCGGTGGCGGAATTCTCGACCTTCGAGACCGCGCGGGTCCGGGAAGGCCTGAACAACGCCATCCAGGCCGCACTGACCGGCGAAGAAACCCCCGCGGAGGCGCTGGCCGAAGCGCAGGCGGCGGCCGACCGGCTGCTGTCAACCTACCGGTAATCGCCCGGCCTGAGACTCCTGCCGCTGCCGGGGCATCCCGGCGGCGGCGCACCTCCCTTTCTCGCATGGAGCCGGCCGGGACCGATGTCGGATGCCGTCGCCCTCGCCAGACGTCGACAGGCCGTGCATGGCTGGCTGCTGCTGACGCCGGCGCTGGTCATGCTGACCACCTTCGCCTTCTATCCGACGGTGGCGACGGTCTGGACCAGCCTGTTTTCCCGCGGCACCCGGCGGCGGCCGAGCGAGTTCGTCGGGCTGGAGAATTTCGAGCGGCTGTTCGCCGACCCCACCTTCTGGCAGGTCGTGCAGAACAATCTGATCTACGCCGGGGTGACCATTCCGGCGTCCATCGTCATCGCCCTTGTCATGGCGCTCTGGGCGAATGCCAGGCTGCCGGCGCAGAGCTTCATCCGCGGCGCCTACTTCACGCCGACCGTGCTGCCGATGATCGCAGCCGGCAACCTTTGGCTGTTCTTCTACACCCCCGGCTTCGGGATTTTCGACCAGATCGGCGGCTTTTTCGGTGCCCCCTCGGTGAATTGGCTGGGGCAGCCGGAGACCGCGCTGCTGGCGATCTGCCTGGTGACGATCTGGAAGGAGGCCGGCTTCTTCATGATCTTCTACCTCGCCGCCCTGCAGACGATCCCGCCCGACCTGAAGGAGGCCGCGGACATCGAAGGGGCGAGCCGCTGGGACTATACGTGGCGGGTGGTGCTGCCGCTGCTGATGCCGACGACCCTGTTCATCCTGGTCAACGCCATGATCAATGCCGTCAAGCTGATCGATCACCTGTTCATCCTGACCAAGGGCGGACCCTCCGACGCCTCCAAATTGATCCTCTACTATATCTGGGAGAACGCCTTCGCCTTCTTCGATGCGCCGGCTGCCGCCGCGATGACGCTCCTGGTCCTGGGCGTGCTGGCGCTGGTCGCGGCGCTGCAGTTCTTCGTGATCGACCGGCGGACCCATTACCGATGAGCACGAGCATCCTGCACCGATTCGAGGCGGCCCTGGCCCTGCTTCTGGCGGTCATGTGGATTTCGCCGCTGCTCTTCGCGCTCTGGGCGGCCTTTCACGCGGCGACCGACGCGATGAACTTCAACCTGTCGGCCGCCTGGACGCTGGAGAATTTCCGCACCGTCTGGGCCGGGGCACCCTGGCTTCAATACGCCTTCAACACGGTCCTCCTGGTGACATCGGTGCTGATCGGCCAGTTCATTCTGACGACGCTGGCCGGTTTCGCCTTCGCCCAGACGCAGTTCCGCGGGCGCGACACGCTGTTCATTCTGGTCCTGATGCAGCTCTTCATCCTGCCCGAAGTGCTGATCGTGGAGAACTACGCGGTGGCTGCGCAGCTGGGCCTGCTCGACAGCATCCTGGGCATTGGCGCACCCTATATGGCGTCGGCCTTCGGCATCTTTCTGATGCGCCAGGCCTTCAAATCGGTGCCGAAGGAGCTGGACGAGGCCGCCCGCGTCGAGGGGTGCGGTCTCCTGGGCGTGCTCTGGCGGGTCTATGTGCCGGCGGCGCGGCCCACCTATCTCGCCTACGCCCTGGTGTCGGTGTCCACCCATTGGAACAATTTTCTGTGGCCGCTGATCGTGACCAACACGGTCGACACCAGGCCGCTCACCGTGGGTCTGTCGATCTTCGGCGCGCCGGAGAACGGCGTGGACATTTCGGTGATCTCCGCCGCCACCATCCTGTCGATCGCGCCGCTGGTCGTCCTGTTCCTGGTCTTCCAACGCAAATTCGTGCAGGCCTTCCTGACCGCGGGGATCAAGTAGGCGCGGCACGGGCAGGGCCGCTACGCGCCGGCCGGGAGGGCGTGGCGGGGCGGGGCAGGGGCGGTGCGGGCGTGGCGGCTTGGGGGCACGCCGAATTTCCGGGTGTAGTCGCGGCTGAAATGGGTCGGGCTTTCATAGCCGACGGCGTAGGCGGCCGCGGCGACCGTGTGGTGTCGGTCTACCATCAGGCCTCTTGCCGCGATCAGGCGCAGATCCTTCTGGTACCGGAGCGGTGTCGAGCCGGTCACCGCCTTGAAGTGGGCATGAAAGGAGGAGGCGCTCATGCCGGCGGTCTTCGCCAGGTCCGGGACGCTGAGCGGCGTCTGGTACCCGGCCCGCAGCTTGTGGATGGCCCTGGCGATCCGGCTGGCGTGACTGTCCGCGGCCAGAAGCTGTCGCAGCATCCCGCCAAGCGGTGACAGCAAGAGGCGGTAGTGGACCTCGCGTCGGATGGCAGGCCCGAGGATTCGTGCGTCCAGAGGGTCGTCGATCAGCGCGCAATACCGGGCCAGCGGCGCCAGCCAGGCCGGCTCGGCCGGGCCGGCGGCGAGGGCGCGGGTCGGGGCGCCGGCATCGGGGGCCGGCGCCTCGCCAAGCTGATCGGCGAGGCTGCGCACCAGCGCGAGATCGATCGACAGGATCAGGGCGAGATAGGGCTCGCGGACACTCGCCCGGGTAATCCTTGCCATGACGGGCAGGTCGTGGCTGACCAGCACGGCATCGCCCCGCGTCAGCGAGACGGTCCGGTCGCCGAGGGCGGTGGTCTTGCCGCCCTGCAGGATCAGGCAGAGCACAGGCTCGTAGATGAAGCCCTCGATGTCGCTCGTGCTGTCCCGGCGGAAAATCGACAGGCCGGGCAGGGGCTGAAAAGCCCGGGAGTCTTGAGAGTCATAGCGAATGGCCAGGTCGATAAGCGGCGAAAGGTCCATGGGCTCCTCCTGCCGGCTCACCCTATCAGTCCGTGCAGGCTGGTCCAGCATGCGTACAGGCCGATTTGGAGGATCAGGCAGGTCTCGCGGAGGATAGGGCAGGCGGGCAGGGGCAATCCCGGTTATCTGATGTCCCGACAGACAGTCCCAGGAACGGAGAGCGCCCGATGTCCTCCATTCAAACCCAGTTCCTCGATCTGACGGCCCATCACACCGGATATGACGCGATCGACCCGACCTTGGCGCTGAAGGGCAGCGCGGCGGGCAAGGTCGTCTTCATTACCGGCGCCTCCCGCGGGATCGGCCGGGCCACCGCCATCGCCTTCGCCCAGGCCGGCGCCCGGGCGGTCTATCTTGCCGCACGGTCGCAGGACGCGCTTGAAGAGACGCGGGATCTGGTCAAGCAGGCCAACCCTGACACGCAGTGCGCCTGGTCGGTGTGCGATGTCGCCAGCGCCGAGCAGGTCAAGGCCGCGGTCGCGGATTGCGCCGGGGCATTCGGCGGCATCGACGCCGCGGACGCCAATGCCGGTCATCTTGGCCCCTGGACGAAAATCGGCGAGTCCGACCCCGAAGGATGGTGGCGCAGCTTCGAGGTGAATGTCCGGGGCGTCTATCACGTGATCCGCTTCACGCTTCCTTTCCTCATCGAATCCGCCAAGCGGCACGCCGCCGACGGTGGGAGCGGCGGGCACCTCATTCTGCTCTCCTCGATCGGCGCGCAGCTGCTGATGCCGGGGGCCTCCGACTACCAGACCTCGAAACACGCCATCAACCGGCTTTGCGAGTTCGTCCAGACCGATCACGAGGATGACGGGATCAAATGCTTCGCCATCCACCCCGGCGGCGTCGCGACCGACCTGGGCCTGGCCATGCCGGAAGACATTCACGCCTATCTCATCGACGAACCGGGCCTGGCCGCCTGTTTCGCCGTGTGGCTCTGCTCCGGCCGGGCGGACTGGGCCCGGGGCCGGTACCTCAGCGCCAACTGGGACGTCGGCGAGCTCGCCGCGCTCAAGGACGACATCCTGCGGGACGACCTGCTGGTGAACCGGCTGCGCGCCAGGCTCTGAGGCTGTGGGCCGGACAACTGCGGAGCTGGCGGAGGGAGCGGAACCGGAATCCAACGTTCTCTGGCTCCTGGCTTAAAGAATGGCTGTAGAAGCAGCGAGGATCTGGTAAATACCCTCGCTGCTTCTACAGCCATGAATAACACCCAAGGGCAGCGCTGCTTCGCATTGAGCAAAAAAAACCGCTTCCCACTTCGGCCCGTGCTCGGCTTGTTGCTCTCAGCCTTTACTAGCTAACCGTACGGCATGGTCGCGGATCTGCGCTAGGCAAACTTTGATCACATCGTTGCTTTCGTGGCCCCATCATCTCCTT